>NZ_CP019702.2:1720000-2020000 GCF_002005205.3 Rhizobium rhizogenes
CCCTTCCACTGCGGCGCTGGCGGAGCGGGTGATCAAGGCCAATTGCCGCGGCAATGTCGTGTTTTCGCAGGGGCTTCTCACCGCTGACGAGCCGCGCTCCTATCCTTTTTACGTTCGCAAGGATCTCTGGATGTCGTCCATGGACGAAAATCAGGGGCCCTATGAACGGCGTATCGAAATCTCTTCCGAAAATATCGACCGGTTTATCGCCAGCCACGGCATTACCGCCCTTGTGATGGATATTGAAGGTGCCGAACGCGATCTGCTCGGCAGGGCCGATCTTGCCGGCGTGGAGCGGATATTCGTCGAGCTGCACGACCATCTTTATGGGCTCGCCGGGGTTCGCGACATCATGCAGGCGCTGACGGCCAGGGGATATGCCTATGATCCCCGCGGCTCGCGCGGCCCCTGCGTCCTGTTCTCGAAGGACGACAGCCCCCGGGAATACGATCCCGACGTGGATTGAAAACGCCGCCGGCCGTCGAACTGGTCCCGCCGAATTCACGGAACCGTCCGCCTTTCCTCTCGTTCTCACTCCTGAGTGAGGGCGCGGAGCGGTTATATGCGCATGCGGTCATGCGGGTCGAAAAGATAATTTCATAAACAGCAATTCAATGCCAATTATTGTTGCAATTGTTGCAACCGTTATCCCGCGTCATCATCCCTCCATCAAACCGGCGCACAACTGACACCGCACCGGAAGATGCCAACGCAACCGAAGGAGAAACGATCATGGGCTTTGTTAAGACGACAGACGGAACCGAAATCTTCTACAAGGACTGGGGCCCGAAGAATGCCCAGCCGATCATGTTTCATCACGGCTGGCCGCTCAGCTCCGACGACTGGGATGCGCAGATGCTGTTTTTCCTCTCCATGGGTTTTCGCGTTGTCGCCCATGACCGCCGTGGTCATGGCCGTTCGGCCCAGGTTGCTGACGGTCACGACATGGATCACTACGCTGCCGATGCCTTCGCCGTCGTCGAGGCGCTTGATCTGAAGAATGCCGTCCATATCGGTCACTCCACCGGCGGCGGCGAAGTCGCCCGTTATGTTGCCAAACATGGCGAACCCGCCGGCCGCGTCGCCAAGGCGGTTCTCGTCTCCGCCGTGCCGCCGCTGATGCTCAAGACCGCAGCCAATCCGGAAGGCCTGCCGATGGAAGTGTTTGACGGTTTCCGCTCGTCGCTCGCCGCAAATCGCGCGCAGTTCTTCCGCGATGTGCCGGCCGGTCCGTTCTATGGCTTCAACCGCGACGGTGCGACGGCTCAGGAAGGCGTGATCCAGAACTGGTGGCGGCAGGGCATGATGGGCGGCGCAAAGGCCCATTACGATGGCATCAAGGCCTTCTCGGAAACCGACCAGACCGAGGACCTGAAGGCCATCAGCGTTCCGACACTGGTGCTGCACGGCGAGGACGACCAGATCGTGCCGATTGCCGACTCCGCGCTGAAATCGGTGAAGCTGTTGAAAAATGGCACGCTGAAGACCTATCCCGGCTTCTCGCACGGTATGCTCACCGTCAATGCCGACGTGCTGAACGCCGACCTTCTGGCTTTCATCAAGGGCTGATCTTTCTGCAAAATCAAAATGCGGCCGATGGTTCGGCCGCATTTTGCGTTTCGCATCAGGCCAGGCAGGACCGCCAGACATCTCGATAAGAAGCGAGGCCGGGGGTGTCGTGCAGCGTGAAATGGCGCTCGCGACCGGCAAGCGGTTTGATGCCGGTGAGCAGGGCAGCACCCGCACTGGTGCCGGTGGAACCTTCGACCGCCGTGACGTCTGTTTCTGCAAAGCCGGCCAGCGCCTTCAGATAAAGCGCGTTTCTGGCGAAGGGGCCTTCGACAAGGATTGGACCTTTTCGACCGATGAGCGAAAGGCTGAATTCCGTCATCAGGGCGAGATAAAGCGCCGCTGCGGCGTGGCGTTCCGCGGCCGTGGCGTTTTCATCTGATCTCCAGCACGCTGTTTTCTCGGGAAAGGGGCCGGAGCCGCTGACGATGCTGGGCAACAGCATCGTGCCTTTGGCAATCACCTTGCCCAGAGCGGTTTCGATCTCATCTTCCTTCGCCGGTTCGAGCTGCTGGGCCAGCATTTCATATTCCCTGCCGCCCATGAAACGGGAGGAAGGAACGGGACGCCCCAGGGCATCGACATTCAAAAGCGTGTCGCGGGCGGGATCCAGCGTGTCCGCCGTGCCGCCAATGGCGAAATTCACCACCCAGGTACCGGTTGAGACAACCGAAAAATCACCGTCCCGACGCAGCAGATGCGGCAAAAGCGAGGCGTTGGAATCGTGGATGCCGCAATAGACGGGCATATGCGGAGACAGACCGGTTTCCCGCGCCAGCGATGGGAGGATCGTTCCCAGCACGTCGAAAGCGGAGCGGACCGGCGACATCAGATGCGCGATGTCAAGGCGCTCGACCAGCGAGGAGAAGCCCTTCCGGCGCGGGTTCCACAGATCCGTATGGCACCCGAGCGAGGTTGTTTCCGTGGCCAAAACGCCGGTCAGCCGCCCCGCCCAATATTGCGGATAGGTGACGATGCTGCGCACTCTGGAGAAATCGTCCGGAAAGGCCTCTTTCTGGAAATGGATTTGCGCGCCAAGGTTCAGTCCGGCGGGAAGCTGCGGCGAGCCGGTCTCGGCGAAATCGGGCCTGATGCCGCGATAGGCCTCCTGAACTGGTTCGGGGTAGATATGCTCGTAATCGAGCACGGGCAAGGCAAGGTCGCCGTTTTCATCCAGAAGCGCCGCTGACGCGCCGTGGGTGGTGATGGAAATCGCATCGAAACCCGGCTTCTGGCCAAACCTCCGAAGCGCGGAAAGAATGAAGTCCCAGAGCATCTCCACATCGTAATGCGGGTAGGGGCCATCGCGAAGAACGGGGTTTGTCCGTTTCTCGCCGGCAATCTCCTCGCCGCTGCCGGTGTCGATGACGACGACCTTGGCGTTGGTCTTGCCGATATCGATGACCGCGACGCGGCCCGGTTTGATGCTCTCGCTCATGGCAGATGGAACACCGTCACCAGGTCTTTCGCCACAGGCGAGTTATCCGGGTTGCTCTCCATGATATCGGCCATATGCGCCCACCATTTCTTCATCACGGGATGGTCGGGCAAGGCCGCCATGCCGTGGTTCTTCGGCCGCGTCAGCACGCCGAACAGGATGTTGGTTTCCGGGTCGAGATGGATGGAGTAGTCGCTCACACCCGCTTCGTGCAGCAGCGCCACCAGTTCGGGCCATATCTCGTCATGGCGTTTTTTATATTCCGCCTCTTTCCCGGGAAAGAGTTTCATCTTGAAGGCGTGTTTTTCAAGTTCAGGCATGGCTTAACTTCTCATGGCCCGAAGGCGGCGGACGACGATGGGGATGGCGATGGTGACGATCAAAAGCAGGCCGACGAAAATCGACATGACGATGCCGGGCACGTTCAGAAGACCGAGCCCGAAGGTGACAAGGCCCATGACGAAGGCGGCGATGACGACGCCGGCAATGGTACCCGAGCCGCCGAGAATGGAAACGCCGCCCAGCACCACCATGGTCACTACCTCAAGCTCCCACCCTTGAGCGATGGACGGGCGGGTGGAGCCGAGGCGCGAGGTGAGGCAGACGGCGGCAATGCCGCTCATCAGGCCTGTGAGCAGGAAGAGGATGAACTTCACCCGCTCGACGGGGATGCCGGAGAAACGGGCGGCGAAGGGATTGGTGCCGATGACATAGACCTGCCGGCCGAAATTGGTGGCGTGCAGCAGAATGGCGAAGAGGACAGCCATGACGATGAACAGCACGAATTCGAAGGATATGACGGAGATCACGTAACCCTGGCCGAAATAGGCGAAATCTTCAGGATATTTGCCATAGGCCTGATCGCCCAGCACCATATAGGAGATGCCGCGAAACAGGCTCATCGTGCCGATGGTGACGACGATGGAGGGCAGTTTCAGCCCGGCGACCAGAAAGCCGTTGAAAGCCCCGCATAAAAGCCCGGTGCCGATGCCGATGGCGACGAGGCCGGGTGTGCCGACGCCCATCTGCACCGCCGCACCCATTGCGGTGGAGGCAAGCGCGATGATGGCGGCGACGGATAGATCGATTTCACCGGCAATGATCAGAAGGGCCATGGCAAAGGCGATGATCGCCTTTTCGGTGAAGTTGAAGGTTGCGTCGGAGAGGTTCCAGGCATTGAGGAAATAGGGCGAAGCGAGCGAATTGGCGATGAAGATCAGGATCGCAACGCCAAGCAGCAACACTTCCCAGCTGGCCATGACACGGCGCAGCGGCGTACCGAGCTTGTCCGGGATGATGCGGGGGGGCTGTGTCGGTTGCGAGGTCATGCTGCGGCCTCCTTGGCCTGATCGGCTGCCGCCCGGTCGCGCAGGATGATGCGGCCTTTTCGCGCTTCGGCGCGGGCGTTGAAGACGACGGCAAGCACGATCACCACGCCTGATATCGCCATCTGCGCGAAGGGCGAGATGCCAATGACCGGGAGCGCGTTCTTGATGACACCGAGGAACAGCGCGCCAAGCACGGCGCCGGCCACTGAGCCTATGCCACCGGCAATCGAGATGCCGCCAATCACATTGGCCGCCACACTGTCCAGTTCGAAACCAGCGGCGATATCGACATAGGCAACCGCATAACGCGAGACCCAGAGATAGCTGGCGAGACCGGCCAGAGCGCCTGACAACACGAAGGCGAAGAAGCGCGTGCGGCCGACATCGACGCCCGCATAAACGGCTGCACTCGGATTACCACCCGATGCATAGGCCGAACGGCCGAAGGAGGTGCGGCTGAGCACCAGCCAGGCACCGGCGATGATGAGGATCGCCACCCATGAAAGAACCGGCATACCGAGGATTACGGTGCGCGGCACGTTGAGGAAGGTCGGCGAAAGCTGGTGCGCATTCACCCAGCCGCCGCCCGACAGCACGAAGGCCATGCCGCGATAGATGGTGAGCGTGCCGAGCGTGACAACGATGGGCGGAATGCCGAGCCACCAGACCAGTACGCCGTTGAGCGAGCCGAGAAACGCACCGATGCCGACTGCCATGGCGATGAGAAGCGGCAGAGGAATACCCGGAAAGGCGGCATTGGTCATCGCCACCGCCATGCCGGTAAAGGCGAGATTGGCGGCGACGGAGAGATCAATGGATTTGGTGAGAATGACTGCCATCTGGCCAAGCGCCAGAATGATGAGGATGGACGTGTCGTTGAAGATATTGACGAGATTGCCGGGCCGGCTGAAACCGGGCGCGCGCAGCGCAAAACCGGCGATCATGACGATGATGATGCCCGCCAGCAGCCATTCGCGATTTTTGAGTAGACGTTGCATATGGTTGCCCCTCTCAGGCATTGCCGGTGGCGGCGCGCACCAGCTTTTCCGGAGAAAAATCAGTGCGTTCGAACTGGCCCGCCATCAGGCCTTCGCGCATGACGATGGCGCGGTCGGACATGCCGAGGATTTCGGGAAGTTCGGATGAAATCATGATGATGGAAAGCCCTTCCGCCGCAAGCTCGCTGATGAAGCCGTGCACGGCGGCCTTGGAGCCGATATCGATGCCCTTGGTCGGCTCGTCGAGAATGATGACCTTGGGCTGGGTGGCGAGCCACTTGCCGATCACCACCTTCTGCTGGTTGCCACCCGAAAGCGTGCCAACAGGCACTGAGAGTGCGGCGGCGCGAAGGTCCAGCCGCGCGGCATATTTGCGCGCCAGCGCAAATTCATTGGCGGCGGCGAGAAACCCTTTGCGCGATGTGCGCGTGAGAGAGGGCAGCGACATGTTCTGGTAGATCGGCATGTCCAGCGCCAGCCCGTGGCGGCCGCGCTCTTCCGGCACGTAAACGATGCCGGCACGGATCGCGTCTTCCGGCGAACGAATGGTGAGCCGTTGGCCGTTCAGTGTTACCTCACCAGAGGCCGGCCGGGTGATGCCGAACAGCGACTGGCAGAGTTCGGAGCGCCCCGCGCCGATCAGCCCGTAAAGGCCGAGAATCTCGCCTTTGCGCAGCTCGAGCGAAATATCGCGGAATTCCGTCTGGTGCGAATAATCGCGAACCGACAAAACCGTTGGCCCCAGCGTGACGGCCTGCTTGGGGAAGGCGTTCGTCACGTCGCGACCGACCATCAGGCGCACGATTTCGTCCTGCGGCGTGGTGGCGAGTGTGCCGGCTCCGACCATTTTCCCGTCGCGGAACACGGCGTAATTCTCCGCGATTTCATAGACTTCATCGAACTTGTGGCTGATGAAGAGGATCGCCTTGCCCTGCCGTTTGAGGTTTTCGACGATGCGGAAGAGATCATCGATCTCCTTGCGGGAAAGCGCGGCTGTCGGTTCGTCCATGATCACGATGCGCGCCTCGACCGACAACGCACGGGCGATGGCCACCAGATGGCGCTGGGCGATCGACAGGTCTTTCAGCCGGATGGAAGGATCAATGGTGCTTTCCAGTTGCTCCAGCAGAATTCTGGCGCGCTCATTGATGGTCTTCCAGTCGATCAGGCCGAAACGGCCTTTGGGTGCATGGCCGAGGAAGATGTTTTCGCCGACCGAAAGTTCGTCGAACAGCACGGTTTCCTGATGAATGGCGGTGACGCCGGCATCGATGGCATCTTGCGCACCGTGAAAGGTCACGGCCTTGCCATCGAGAAGGATTTCGCCCTCGTTCGGGCGGTAGATGCCGGTGAGGATTTTGACGAGCGTGGATTTGCCCGCGCCGTTCTCACCGATCAGCGCGGTGACCTTGCCGGGATAAAGTGCGATATCGACGCCATCCAGCGCTTTCACGCCGGGGAATATCTGGCTGATGCCGCGCATTTCCAGAATGGGCGTCGGGCTGGAAGTCTCTGTCATGTTTAAAGTTTGGGTTTCAGCACGCATCATTCCGTCTTACCGGTCGGTTTTGAGTGAAGTGATCGGGGCTACCCCCCTCTGCCCTGCCGGGCATCTCCCCCTCAAGGGGGGAGATCGGCAGGAGGCGCCACCACCACTTCATTCGCAAATGTCGAGATGGGCGAGACTTATCCGCGAATCGATCTCCCCCCTTGAGGGGGAGATGCCCGGCAGGGCAGAGGGGGGTAGCCTCCGCACCGCCGGATATTATCAAGATCAAAAAATCTTCGAGAACTGATCGATATTCTTCGCGTCATAAATGAACGGATCAGCCATCGCCGCTTCGCTGTTTTCGCCAACCTTGATCTTGCCCATGCGGCCGGCTTCGATTTCCGAGCCCGGCTTGCCATCGGCTTCGCCCTTCACAAGGCGATAGGCGATCTGGGTGGCGGAGTAACCGAGGTCGATCGGGTTCCAGATGGCGAATTCCTTGGTGGCGCCTGATTTGATGGCGCCCGCCATTTCCGACGGCAGACCAAGGCCGGTCACGAAGACCTGACCGATCTTGCCGGCATCCTTCACGGCCTGAGAGGCGGCGAGAACGCCAACCGTCGTCGGCGCAACGATGACCTTCACATTCGGCTGCGAGGAGAGCAGTCCCTGCGCTTCGCGGTAGCTCTTGTCGGCAAGGTCGTCACCGTAAACCGTCGTGACGAGGTTGAGGCCGGGGAAATCCTTCAGCTGCTTCTTCATCTCGTCGATCCAGATATTCTGGTTCGTGGAGGTGGTGGTGGCCGAAAGAATGGCGAAGTCGCCCTTGCCGCCTTCCAGATGCGATGCGGCGAGCTGCAGGCACATTTTGCCGATCAGTGCGTTGGAAGAGGGATTAAGCTGGAGGATGCGGCCCTCGGGCGCCACGCCGGAATCCCAGGAAATGACCTTGATGCCGCGCTGTGCCGCCTTTTTCAGCGCCGGAACAACGGCGTCGGGGTCGTTTGCGGAAATGGCGATGGCATCAACACCCTGCGCGATCAGCGAATTGATGACTTCGATCTGGCCTTCCGCCGTGGTGCTGGTCGGACCGGTATAGATGATCTCGACGCCGCCGAGATCCTTTGCGGCTTCCTGCGCGCCCTTGTTGGCGGCTTCGAAAAAGCCGTTGCCGAGTGACTTGACCACCAGTGCGATCTTGACGTCTGCTGCTTGGGCAACGCTGCCAAGCCCCGCGACGGAGAGCGCCGCGCTGAGTGCCAGAACGCTGGTCAATGTTCTGCGTGTAAGTTTCATGTCCCTTTTCCTCCCGTTTTGAACCTTGTTTTTCCCTCCAGCGCTCCTCAAGCGACTGAAGAAGAATTCTCCTCATCCGGCGGACCGGCGGTTTTTCCCGCTGCCACCGCACCGGCGATCAGCAATTCGACGCCGGCATCTTCCACCATCCTTGCCGCTTCGTCCGAAATCCCGTCATCGGTGATGATGGTCGTAACGTTTTCGAGCGGGCATAAAATCAGGCTGGATCGTTTTCTGAATTTCGAGGAATCGACCATTACGATCAGTTCTTCCGCCTGCCGCATCAGCTTCTGTTCGCTCTGGATGACCAGCGCGTCGGATTCCATGATGCCAAGCGCGCCCACGCCCTGCGCGCCGAGAAAAATCCGTCGCGCATAAAAATTGCGGATCGCGTCGTTCTCGAAAGGCGACAGGATAAGGCTCTGGTCGCGATAGATCGCGCCGCCCGGCACGCTGACACTGCATTTGGAATGTTTGACCAGATGCTCGGCAATCGCGAAGGAATTGGTCATCACCTGCAGGCGGCGTGCCGCCATGTAATGCACCATCTGGAATGTCGTCGTACCGCCATTCAGAATAATTGCGTCGCCATCATTGCAGAGATCGACCGCCTTGCGCGCAATTGCGCGTTTCTTGTCGATATTGACCGATTCGGAAACACGGAAAGGGCGTGCGGCGAGATTGCCGAGCTGCGGCGGATGCACCGCTTCCGCTCCGCCGCGCACGCGCCGCAACTTGCCCTGAACGTGCAAAGACGCGATATCCCGGCGGATCGTCGCTTCCGACGCATCCGTGAGTTCAGCAATATCCTGCACCGTCACGACAGCTTTTTCCTGTGTGGCGCTCAAGATGATGCGATGGCGTTCGCGTTCGTGCATGGGGTCCTCCTGACCGTGATTATTCGCAATCTCTTTACGTTGTCAATCAAGAACGATCAAATTAATCAATATCGCGCTGCAACATGAAAAATTATGATCGTTTTTGATTGACATTGTGCTTTTGGATGCGCGATACCTGCCATCAAAGGAGGCGGGCCGATATCGGCTCCGCGAATGAAGACAGATATTGGGAGGAAGACATGACGGGAACATCCCACCTTCTCGAAAGTCGTTGGGACGACGCTTACGCCAGGACGCTCGATGAGCCCGGCAAGCTGCTTTATCGCTCCAATCTGCTGGGTGCGGACAAGCGCATCACCAATTACGGCGGCGGCAATACCTCCGCGAAGGTGTTGGAAACCGATCCGCTGACCGGCGAGAAGGTCCGCGTCATGTGGGTCAAAGGCTCCGGCGGTGATGTCGGCACCATCAAGCTCGATGGTTTTGCGACGCTTTATCTCGACAAGCTGGAAGCGCTGAAGGGCATTTATAAGGGCGTCGAAGACGAGGACCGCATGGTCGGCTTCCTGCCGCATTGCACCTTCAACCTCAACCCGCGCGCCGCCTCCATCGATACGCCGCTGCACGGTTTCGTGCCTTACGATCACGTCGACCATATGCATCCGGATGCGATCATTGCGATTGCCGCTTCGAAGAATTCAAAGGAACTGACGCAGCAGATCTTCGGTGATGACATCGGCTGGCTGCCCTGGCGTCGTCCCGGTTTCCAGCTCGGTCTCGATCTCGAAGCCTTCGTCAAGGCCAATCCCAAGGCCAAGGGCGTGGTGCTGGAAAGCCACGGCCTGTTCACCTGGGATAATGACGCCAAGGCCTGTTACGAACTGACGCTCGCCATCATTAACAGGGCGATCGAGTGGTTTGCGGGAAAGACCGAAGGCAAGGTGATCTTCGGCGGTGCCGTGGCCAAGACCCTGCCGGTTGCTGAACGCCGCGCCATCGCCGCGCGGCTGATGCCGGAAATCCGTGGCCGTATTGGCCGCGAGGAGCGCAAGCTCGGCCATTTCGACGATCAGGACGCGGTTCTCGAATTCGTCAATTCCAGGGAATTGAAGCCACTCGGAAATCTCGGCACATCCTGCCCTGATCACTTCCTGCGCACCAAAATCCGCCCGCTGATCCTTGATCTTGATACGGCAAATCCGGATGTGGATGCGCTGACGGCGGCTCTGGACAAAGCGCTTGAGGCTTACCGCGCCGATTACAGCCGTTATTACGAGGCTTGCCGCCACGACAATTCGCCCAAGATGCGCGATCCGAACCCGGTGATCTTCCTCATCCCCGGCGTCGGCATGTTGTCCTTCGCCAAGGACAAGGCCACGGCCCGCATCGCCGGCGAATTTTACGTCAACGCCATTAACGTCATGCGCGGCGCGTCCACCGTGTCCGAATATCAGGGTCTTCCCGAGCAGGAAGCCTTCGATATCGAATATTGGCTGCTGGAAGAAGCAAAGCTGCAGCGTATGCCGAAGCCGAAAAGCCTTGCCGGCCGCGTGGCCTTCGTCACCGGCGGCGCCGGCGGCATTGGCCGGGCAACGGCGGAGCGGCTGGCGGGTGAGGGTGCCTGCGTGGTTCTGGCAGATATTGACGGGGCGGCGCTGGAAGCCGCCAAGGGCGATTTCGTCAAGCGTTACAGCGCTGATGCGGTGCGTACCGTCAAGCTTGACGTGACGCAGGAAGAGGCGGTCATTTCGTCCTTCGCGGAAGCGAGCGTGGAATTCGGCGGGGTGGATATTCTCGTCTCGAATGCCGGCATTGCCTCTTCCGCACCCGTGGAAGACACCACACTTGCCATGTGGAGCAAGAATATCGACATTCTTGCCACCGGCTATTTCCTCGTCTCGCGCGAAGCGTTCCGGCTGCTGCGGCGTCAGAATCTCGGCGGTAACGTCGTTTTCGTCGCTTCCAAGAATGGCCTTGCCTCTTCGCCCAATGCGTCGGCCTATTGCACGGCGAAGGCTGCGGAAATCCATCTCGCCCGTTGCCTTGCGCTCGAGGGCGCGGAAGCGGGTATTCGCGTCAACACCGTCAATCCCGATGCCGTGTTGCGCGGCTCGAAAATCTGGAATGGTGAGTGGCGTGAGCAGCGTGCTGCTTCATCCAAGATCGAGGTGACCGATCTGGAAGAACATTACCGCAAACGCTCGATGCTGAAGCTGAACGTGTTTCCGGAAGATATCGCGGAGGCGATCTACTTCCTGGCGTCCGACGCTTCCGCTAAGTCGACCGGCAACATCATCAATGTTGATGCCGGCAATGCGCAGAGTTTTACGCGGTAGGGTGTCGGTGGATACCGACATATAAAAAGACACGATGCTTTGAGAAGTGGCAAAAGTCCCACCTCCGTCATTCCGGCCTTGTGCCGGAATCCAGCAGCCGCGCGTCTGCGCGGCGAGAGAGTCTTCTCAGCCCAAAGACTTGGGCTGGCTGGATTCCGGCTCAAGGCCGGAATGACGGGGTGGTGGTGTCGCGGGTCGAAGCACCTGTTGTGTTCATCGCCCGGGAGGAAAAGATGGCTGAGACGAAAATCGCCGCCGATGTGATCGCGGCTGAAAACGAAAAGCGCGCCGGCGCACAGAAAGACGACTATCAGGCGCTGGGCAACCAGCTTGCGCGCCGTAACATCGATATCGATGCCGTTACGGCCAGGGTGGCGGAATTTTTCGTCGCCGTGCCCTCCTGGGGCGTCGGCACCGGCGGCACCCGCTTTGCCCGTTTTCCCGGCACGGGCGAGCCGCGCGGCATTTTCGACAAGCTGGATGATTGCGCCGTCATCAACCAGCTGACGCGCGCTACACCAAACGTCTCCCTGCATATTCCGTGGGACAAGGAAGACCCGAAGCGGCTGAAGGCCCATGCCGATGCGCTGGGTCTCGGCTTCGACGCCATGAATTCCAACACGTTTTCGGATGCGCCCGGCCAAAGCCATTCCTACAAATACGGTTCGCTCAGCCACACGGACGCCGCCACTCGCCGGCAGGCCGTCGAGCACAACATAGAGTGCATTGAGATCGGCAATGCCATCGGCTCCAAGGCGCTGACGGTGTGGGTGGGTGACGGCTCCAACTTCCCCGGCCAGAGCAATTTCACCAGAAGTTTCGAGCGTTATCTTGCCGGCATGGCCGATATCTACAAGGCGCTGCCGGATGACTGGCGCATTTTCTCCGAACACAAGATGTACGAGCCTGCCTTCTATTCCACCGTCGTGCAGGACTGGGGTACCAATTACCTCATCGCCAATACGCTCGGCGAAAAGGCCTTCTGCCTCGTCGACCTCGGCCACCATGCGCCGAACACCAATATCGAAATGATCGTCGCCCGGCTCATCCAGTTCGGCAAGCTCGGCGGTTTCCACTTCAACGACAGCAAATATGGCGATGACGATCTGGATGCCGGTTCAATAGAACCTTACCGCCTGTTCCTCGTCTTCAACGAGCTGGTGGATGCGGAATATCGCGGCATGAAAGGTTTCCATCCGGCCCACATGATCGATCAGTCGCATAATGTGACGGACCCGATTGAAAGCCTGATCTCCAGCGCCAATGAAATCCGCCGTGCTTATGCGCAGGCATTGCTGGTGGATCGTGTGGCTCTCGACGGCTATCAGCAGGAAAATGATGCCCTGCTGGCTTCTGATACGCTGAAACGGGCTTATCGCACTGATGTAGAGCCGATCCTCGCGCAGGCCCGGCAATTGGCCGGCGGCGCTATCGATCCTATCGCGACCTATCGGGCGAGCGGTTATCGCAAGCGGGTGGCGGCGGAACGGCCGGCTTCGGTTGGTGGGAGCGGTGGTATTGTGTAGGGACGTTGTTTTTTGGGGGACCTCCCCAACACCCGTCACCCCGGACTTGATCCGGGGTCCAGTGCGATCAAGTCATTGATCGCAAGAGACTCTTCTCACGGCGCAGACGCACCGTGGCTGGATGCCGGATCAAGTCCGGCATGACGGAAATATGGTGTTATTTCCCCGAAGGCGATTGCCGGCGCACCTGAAACGTATGCTCCGGCCCCGGAAATGCCCCCGAGCGAACTTCGTCGGCATAGGCTGCGGTTGCTTCCGAAACAGCCGCAGCAAGATCAGCAAAACGTTTGACGAATTTCGGTTTGAAATCGGAAAACAGGCCGAGCATGTCGTCGGAGACGAGCACCTGCCCGTCGCAGGCCGGTGATGCGCCGATGCCGATGGTGGGGACGGAAAGTTTCTCGGTCAGCTCGCGGGCAAGCGGCTCGACGGTGCCTTCCACGACGATGGCGAAGGCGCCTGCCTGATCGACCGCAATCGCATCACGCCAGATCTTTTGCGTTTCCGCATCCGAATGTCCGAGCGAGCGGAAGCCGCCGGCGGTGTGGACGAGCTGCGGCATCAGCCCGACATGGCCGACGACGGGAATGCCGCGCGCGACGAGAAAGGCGATTGTCTCGGCCATTTCCTCGCCGCCTTCCAGCTTCACGCCGTCGCAGCCGGTCTCCTGCATCAGCCGCACGGCGTTGCGGAAGGCCTGTTCTTTCGATTCCTGATAGGTTCCGAAGGGAAGATCGACGATGACGCAGGCATGGTCGACGCCGCGCATGACGGCGCGGCCGTGGGCGATCATCATGTCCAGCGTCACGCCCACCGTCGTGTCCATGCCGTAAAGCACCATGCCGAGCGAATCGCCGACCAGCAAGAGGTCGCAATGCGGGTCGAGCAGGCGGGCGATCGGCGTCGTATAGGCGGTGAGGCAGACGATGCGCGCCTCGCCCTTCATCTGCCGGATGGAGGCTGTCGTCAGCCGCTTCAGTTTTCCGTGGGCGCTCATTGGGCAGCCTCCCTTTTTTCCGTTCTGTCGCGGCCGATGACGCGGTTGTCGAGAAGCCGTGTGCTGCCGAGCCGCACGAACAGCGCCACCAATATCGGCCCCGCCTGCACTTTGGCAACGGGCGCCAGCGTATCGGGATCGCGCACCGCGACGACCTCAGGCGAAGCCAGCGGCTCGGCGGCGATGAATTTTTCGAGCGCGGCTTCGAATGCGGCCGGGTCATCGAGGCCTGCGTGATAAAGCCGCTCCGCCTCGTCCAGCGCGCGCGGCACGATCACGGCGGCGGCGCGTTGCTCCGGGCTCAGATAGACGTTGCGCGAGGAACAGGCGAGCCCATCCGCCTCGCGCACCGTGGCGACGGGCACCACCCGCACCGGCTGGGCGAGATCTTCGACTATACGGCGGATCAGCGTCACCTGCTGATAGTCCTTTTCGCCGAAATAGGCCGCATCCGGCTGGACGAGATTAAAAAGCTTGGTCACGACGGTCGCGACACCGGCAAAATGCCCCGGCCGCACCGCGCCTTCCAGCTGGCTGCCCAGTTCCGGCACATCCACGACGGTCGTCATCGGGCGCGGATACATCTCCGTCACCTCGGGCGCGAAGAGAA
Organism: Rhizobium rhizogenes; assembly: GCF_002005205.3. The sequence continues at coordinate 1,734,427 of NZ_CP019702.2, forward strand.
TATCGACGCCCGCCTCTTCCAGCAGGGCGCTGTCGCGGGCGAGGTCACGCGGGTAACGCGCCAGATCCTCATTCGCACCGAATTGCAGCGGGTTGACGAAGATGGAAACCACAGTCACATCGTTTTCTGCCTTGGCTTGGGCAACGAGTGTGAGGTGGCCGATATGGAGAAAACCCATGGTCGGCACGAAGCCGACGGTCTTGCCCTCGCGGCGAAAGGCGGCAATCGCATTGCGCAATTCGGCGACGGTTTTTACAAGGTGCATGGGGTCTCCTCCGGCTGCCCGATCGCCATCAGGCGAAAGGTGCTGGATAGAACGCGATTTGCTGAACAGGGTCAACGCGGCGGCGTGTATTATATCGATTAACGCCGCAGGAGGCGACGATTGCTGTGGAACGGGGGCGGTTCAGGCCCCCACGGTCCATCCGGGCAGTCGCTTTTCTGCAAAGGCCTGCCGTCCCTCACGTGCCTCATCGCTGCCGCTGATTGTTGCGATGACGCCTTCGGCAAAGGCCAGCCGCTCATCGGACGGTATGTCGCGCATCGCCAGCAAAGCTGCCTTTCCGGCTGCGATGGCACCCGGCGCATTCTGTCGCAGCTTTGCGAGAACATCCCCGATCACGCCGTCGAGTTCGGCCGCAGGTGCGGTGCGATTGACGAGGCCAAGGCGTTTTGCCTCCGCAGCGCTGACCGGCTGGCCGAGATAGGCCATCTCCTGAAGCCCGCCCAAGGGCATCCTCGCCAGAAGCTTCGCCGCCACCATGGCCGGGAAAAGTCCGACCCGCACTTCCGGCAGGCCGAATTCGGTGTGATCGGCTGCATAGGCAAGATCGCAGGCGGCAACGAGGCCTAGCCCGCCAGCCAGGACCCGGCCATTGATGCGGGCAATGACGGGTTGTTCGCATCGCTCGATGGCGCGCATCACATCGGCGATGGGGTTTGTTCCATCGCGCGAAAGGAACATGCCACCGGCGCTTTCCTTTAGATCGGCTCCCGAACAGAAACTGCGGTCTCCCGCTGCCGTTATCACCACGGCGCGCAGATTGCGGTCACCGGATGCAGCGCGGATGGCATCCGTGAGCGCATCGGTCATGGCGGCGTTGAGGGCGTTGTGCACCCCGGGCCGGTTGAGCGTCAGCCACAGAACATCCTTGCGTGTTTCGCGCAACAACTCATCCGCCATTCCGGTCACCCTCCTGTTTTGCGGCAAGCAGCGCTTTTCCGGCGCGGGCCGCGTTTGGCCTGCCGAGATACCGGCTGATCCGGTCTCCGATTTTCGCCACGGCCATCAGGTCGATACCGGTTTTGATGCCAAGTCCCTGCAGTAGATAAACGACATCTTCGGTGGCGACATTGCCGCTCGCTCCTGGCGCAAAGGGGCAGCCACCCAGCCCGGCAACGGAACTGTCGAAAACGGCGATGCCTTCCTCAAGCGAGGCCAGCACATTGGCGACGCCCTGCCCATAGGTGTCATGGAAATGCATGGCGATTTTTTCACGCGGGATGTCGGTCGCCACCCGCTTGATGACACTGCGGATCTGGCCGGCCGTGCCGACGCCGATCGTATCGCCGAGCGAAATTTCGTAACACCCCATGGCGACAAGCGCGTCGGCCATTGCCGCCACCTCATCGGGCGCAACCGCGCCGTCATAGGGGCAGCCGGCAATGCAGGAAACGTAACCGCGCATGCGGATATTCTGGCTGGTCGCTACCTGCGCGACATCGTGTAGTCGCTCAAGGCTTTCCGAACGCGAACAGCCAATATTGTGCTGGCTGAAGCCTTCGGATGCGGAGACGAAAACGGCGATGTCCGTCACGCCGGCTTCAATGGCCGCCTCGAAACCTTTCATATTGGGAACGAGCGCCGGATAGGCTGTGCCGTGCCGCTGTCTTAGACCCTGAAACACCGCCGTCGAACCCGCCATCTGCGGAACTCTCTTGGGTGAAACGAAAGCGCCCGCCTCGACCGCCGGCAGGCCTGCTGCGGCGAGCCGCTCGATCAGTTCGATCTTGATGGCGACGGGAACTTCGGTGCTTTCGTTCTGCAGGCCGTCACGCGCGCCCACCTCGACGATTTTGACGGTTTCGGGCCAGCTCATGTCACGCGCCCTCCGACTCGAAATCCACCAGCACCGCACCGGCTGCCACCATATCGCCTTCGGCACAGTTGATGGCGGCAACGATGCCTTTCGCCGGGGCACGGATCGTGTGCTCCATTTTCATCGCCTCCATCACAACCAGCGCTTCGCCGGCTTCGACGAGTGCACCTTTCTGGCTGAGCAAAGCACGGATAACGCCCGGCATGGGGGCCTCCAGACCACCGGTGTGGGTGGTGGCATCCGCTATATCGACGGGGTCTGGCTGGCTGATGCGATAATGCTCGCCGTCCAGAAAAAGCGTATGGCCACTATCCTCGGCGAAGAAATAGCCCTGCCTCTGCCTGCCATCGATGACCGCACGCAGCCTGCCATTCTCCGCGAGATTACCGCTGATACGGATCGTCCCACCGTCAATCTCCAGTGAAAACCCGTCTTCCTCATGGGTAACGGCAACTGTGAGCGGTTGGTGGTCGAGAGTGAAATTCAGGGTTTCCCGCGTCGGTGCATTCAGGCGGAAAGCGCTGGTGCTGTTCCATGGGCTATAGGGGTCGGCCGATGACAGAGAACTGGTCTTGGCCATTTTCTGTCGTGAAAGAAGAAGGCCAAGCGCGGCTATAGCGATCCCGCCCCCGCCGATGGCTGAGGAGGTGAATAGTGCCGCCTCGTTGCGGGCGATGAAGCCGGTATCGAGATCGGCCGCCGCGAAATTCTCGAGCCCCGCAAGCCGTGCCAGAAAGGCGACATTGCTGGTGACGCCACAGATCGCCAGTTTTTCCAGCGCCAGCCGCAGCCTTCGCACGGCGGCGGGGCGGTCTTGATCCCAGACGATCAGCTTGGCGATCATCGGATCGTAATGCACGGTGATGGCGTCGCCGACGCGGATGCCGCTGTCGATCCTGAGGTGAGGGCCCTCATCGGGAAAAACGAGATGGCTGACCGTGCCAATCGACGGCAGAAAATCATGCGCCGGGTCTTCGGCATAAATCCTTGCCTCTATGGCATGGCCGTTGATGCGGAGAACGGACCAGCCTTCCGGCAGGGCCTCGCCGTTCGCGACGCGGATCTGCCATTCGACCAGATCGAGACCGGTAATATATTCCGTCACCGGATGCTCGACCTGAAGCCTGGTGTTCATTTCCATGAAATAGAAGTCGCCCGAGGGGTCGAGCAGAAACTCCACGGTTCCCGCACCGCGATAATCGATGGCGCGGGCGGCGGCGGTTGCCGCATCATACATGCGTTGCCGTAAGTCATCGGGCAGGCCGGGGGCGGGGGCTTCCTCTATCACCTTCTGGTGCCGGCGCTGGATCGAGCAGTCGCGTTCGAACAGCGAAACACATTTGCCATGGCTATCGGCAAAAACCTGCACCTCCACATGCCGTGGTCGTTCCAGGTATTTTTCGATCAGCATGCGGTCATTGCCGAAGGCGGCAAGCGCTTCGCGTTTCGCGCCGGCAAGCTCCGGGGCGAAGTCGCGCTTTTGCCTGACAACGCGCATGCCCTTGCCACCGCCGCCGGCCGAGGCTTTGAGCAGCACCGGATAACCGATCTTGTCCGCCTCGCTCGCCAGCCGTTTTTCGGACTGTTCGTCACCGTGATAACCCGGAACGACGGGAACGCCCGCCTCCGTCATCAGTGCCTTCGCCTCGCTTTTTCCACCCATGGCGCGGATTGCCTGCGGCGGTGGCCCTATGAAAACGAGACCGGCGGCGGCGCAGGCTTCGGCGAAAGCGGCATTTTCGGAGAGAAAGCCGTAACCCGGATGGATCGCCTCCGCGCCGGTTGTTTTTGCAGCCGCGATGATTTTTTCCGCATCGAGATAGGAGGCGCGCGCCGGCGCGGGGCCGATGGCGATGGCCTCATCGGCCAGCGCCACATGCATGGCGTTTCGGTCGGCATCCGAATAGACCGCGACGGTGCTGATGCCCATCTTGGTGGCGGTGCGGATGATGCGGCAGGCGATTTCGCCCCTGTTGGCGATCAGTATTTTCGAGAACATCGTCGCCTCACATCCTGAATATGCCAAAACGGGTGGGTTCTATCGGTGCGTTAAGCGCGGCCGACAGTCCGAGGCCAAGTACGAGGCGGGTATCCTTCGGATCGATGATGCCGTCGTCCCACAGCCTTGCACTGGCATAATAGGGATGGCCTTCCCGTTCGTATTTTTCCCGGATCGGCTGCTTGAACGCCTCTTCGCCTTCCTTCGACCAGTGGCGACCATCGGCCTCGATGCCGTCGCGGCGGATTTGCGCCAGAACGGACGCCGCCTGTTCGCCGCCCATCACCGAAATGCGGGCATTGGGCCACATCCACAGGAAGCGTGGCGAATAGGCCCGCCCGCACATGCCGTAATTACCGGCCCCGAAGGAGCCGCCGATGATGACGGTGAATTTCGGCACTTTGGCTGAAGCGACCGCAGTCACGAGCTTTGCGCCATCCTTGGCGATACCACCAGCCTCATAGGCCTTGCCGACCATGAAGCCGGTGATGTTTTGCAGGAAAACCAGAGGAATGCCGCGCTGGCAGCAGAGCTCGATGAAATGCGCGCCCTTCAGCGCCGATTCCGAAAAAAGGATACCGTTATTGGCGATGATGCCAACGGGATAACCATGGATATGGGCGAAACCACAAACCAGCGTCGTTCCGTAAAGCGCCTTGAACTCATCGAATTCAGAACCATCCACCAGACGGGCGATGATCTCACGAACCTCGAAGGGTTTGCGCGTATCGGCGGGAACGATGCCGTAAAGCTCTTTAGCCGGATAAAGCGGTTCTGCCGGTTCGCGGATATCCAGCTCCACCTGTTTGCGGCGGTTCAGCGTGGAAACGATCCGCCGGGTCAGCGCCAGCGCATGGCGGTCGTCGTGGGCATAATGATCGGTCACGCCGGATTGCCGGGAGTGCACATCCGCACCGCCGAGGTCCTCCGCACTCACCACCTCGCCGGTTGCCGCCTTCACCAGCGGCGGGCCGCCGAGAAAGATCGTGCCCTGATTTTTGACGATGACGGACTGATCGCTCATGGCAGGCACATAGGCCCCGCCCGCCGTGCAGCTGCCCATTACCACGGCGATCTGGGCGATGCCCTGCGCCGACATATTCGCCTGATTGTAGAAGATGCGGCCGAAATGATCGCGGTCGGGAAACACCTCATCCTGATTGGGCAGGTTCGCGCCGCCGGAATCCACGAGGTAAATGCAGGGCAGGCGGTTCTCAGTGGCGATCTCCTGCGCGCGCAGATGTTTCTTCACTGTCAGCGGATAATAGGTGCCGCCCTTCACCGTCGCGTCATTGGCGACAATCACACATTCGCGGCCCGAGACCCGGCCAATGCCGGTGACGATGCCGGCGGCGGGAACGGGTTCGTCATAGACCTCGTAAGCTGCAAATTGCGAAAATTCGAGGAATGGACTGCCGGGATCGAGAAGCGCTTCGATCCGGTCACGCGCCAGCAATTTGCCGCGGGAAAGATGCCGTTCGCGGGCCTTTTCGCCGCCGCCTCTGGAGATTTTTTCGACGTGTTGGCGCAGATCATCCACCAGACCCGACATGAAATCGACATTGGCAGCAAAGGTGGGGTCGCGGCTTAGACTGGATGTAAGCTTCATCGCGTGTCCTCACCCGTTGCCCTTGACCAGTTCGCGGCCGATCAGCATACGGCGAATTTCGCTGGTGCCGGCGCCGATCTCGTAAAGCTTGGAGTCGCGTAGCAGCCGTCCGGCCGGGCTTTCATTGACATAGCCGGAACCACCGAGAAGCTGGATGGCATCCAAGGCCACCTGCGTCGCTCGCTCGGCGGCGAACAGGATTGCGCCCGCCGCGTCCTGCCTCGTGATGCGGCCATTGTCGCAGGCCCGCGCCACCGCGTAGACATAGGCGCGGGATGCATTCATGGACGAGTAGATATCGGCGAGCTTTCCCTGCACCAGCTGGAATTCGCCGATAGCCTTGCCGAATTGCTTGCGCTCGCGGGCATAGGGCAGCACCAGATCGATTGCCGCCTGCATGATACCGACGGGGCCGGCGGCCAGCACGGCGCGCTCGTAATCCAGCCCACTCATCAGCACCGTTACGCCGTCATTGAGGCGGCCGAGAATGTTTTCTTCCGGAACCTCGCAATCCTCGAACACCAGTTCTGACGTAGGTGAGCCGCGCATGCCGAGCTTGTCGAGTTTCTGGGCCGGGCGAAATCCTTTGAAGCCTTTTTCGATCAGGAAAGCGGTGATGCCGCGCGGGCCGGCGGACATATCCGTCTTGGCGTAAACCACCAGCGTATCGGCCTCGTGACCATTGGTGATCCACATCTTCGCGCCGTTCAGCACATAGCGGTCGCCCCTGCGTTCCGCCTTCAGCCGCATCGAGACGACATCCGATCCGGCCTCCGTCTCGCTCATGGCGAGTGAACCGACATGTTCACCGGAGACGAGTTTCGGCAGATATCTTCGCTTCTGCTCATCCGTTCCCCAGCGGTGAATCTGGTTGATGCAGAGGTTGGAATGGGCGCCATAGGAAAGGCCGATGGAAGCCGAAGCCCGGCTTATCTCCTCCATCGCCACGCAATGGGCGAGATAGCCCATGTCGGCACCGCCGAACTCTTCCGAAACGGTAATGCCGTGCAGGCCGAGCTGGCCCATTTCCGGCCAGAGCTTGCGTGGAAAACGGTCGTCGCGGTCGATCTCCGCCGCCAGCGGGGCGATTTTATCGTCTGCGAATGCGCTTGCGCTGTCGCGCAATGCTGCGATTTCCGGGCCGAGATCGGCATCGAAAATGGCGGCGAGGTTCAAACTCATCGCGTCTCCTCCTCCGGACGGCAGGCCGTCCCTTTTGTCGGCAGCCGGCACCTCCTCCGCGCCGGCAGCCCTTGATTACGGCGTGTCACCCCCGGTGAAGGCGGCAGAACGGCGCACGAATGTCTTGATGGCGAAATTGGACTGGATGCGCGACACGCCGGGAACCGTGGTCAGGAAATCCAGTAGCTCCTGATAATGCGGCAAATCCCGCACCATGGCGTGGATCAGGTAATCGGAACTGCCGCTGGTCTGGTAACCGCCCACGACTTCGGGAATGGAAGCCACATGGTGTTCGAAGGTCGTCAGCGCTTCCTTGATCTGCCGCTCCAGCGTGACGGAGATGAAGACGCCCATATTGCCGAGCAGCCGGTTCTCATCGAACACGGCGGTATAGCCGCGAATGATGCCTTCCTCTTCCAGCTTGCGCACGCGGCGCAGCGTCGGCGTGAAGGAAAGACCGATACGGGCCGCCAGATCCCGCCAGCTCACCCGCCCGTCATCGCCGAGCACATGCAGAATCTTCTGGTCGAAACTGTCGAGCTCAATCATGGATCATTTGCTCTATGATATGACTAATTGTTGGATCAAAGATATCGTCAATCAAAAAACTGTCAATCAAAATAGCTTTGAAATGAATTCGAGTTGGTGATAGCGTTCATGTTATTCGAGGTCTGGAGGAGATCGCGATGACGGTCGTTTTCTCAAGCGAGAGAATGCCCAAGGGAGGTGAATTTGGCTGTGCATGACCCTGTCGTGATCGTCGGGGCCGCCCGTACTGCTATGGGTGGGTTCCAGGGCGAATTCAAATCGGTCGCTGCGCCCGATCTTGGGGCCGCGGCGATCCGTGCGGCCGTCGAACGGGCCGCTGTTCCGGTTTCTGATATTGACGATGTGCTGATGGGCTGTGTGCTGACGGCGGGGCAGGGGCAGGCGCCCGCCAGACAGGCAGCCATTGCCGCCGGCATTCCCAATTCGATTGGCGCAACGACCATCAACAAGATGTGCGGTTCGGGCATGAAGGCGATCATGCTGGGCCATGACCAGATCGCGGCGGGAAGCTCTTCCATCGTGCTGGCCGGCGGCATGGAAAGCATGAGCAATGCGCCCTATCTGCTGGATCGCGCCCGAAATGGCTATCGTCTCGGTCATGGCAAGGTCATCGACCATATGTTTCTCGACGGTCTCGAGGATGCCTATGACAAGGGCCGGCTGATGGGCACTTTCGCGGAAGATTGCGCTGAAACCTATCAATTCACCCGCGCCATGCAGGATGACTATGCGCTCGCCTCGCTGGAGCGGGCGCGTCGCGCCATAGCGGAGGGAGCCTTCGAAGCGGAAATAGCGCCTGTCGGCGATGTTGCCGTGGATGAGCAGCCGGGCAAGGCAAGGCCGGAGAAAATCCCGCAGCTGAAGCCCGCCTTTCGCGATGGCGGAACGGTGACGGCGGCCAATTCCAGTTCTATCTCCGATGGTGCGGCCGCTCTCGTTCTCATGCGTCGCTCCGAAGCGGAAAGGCGGGGTCTTTCGCCGCTGGCGACCATTATCGGTCAGGCTTCCCATGCGGACGCACCCGCCGGATATCCAACGGCTCCCATCGGCGCGATGAAAAAGCTGTTCGCTAAAACCGGCTGGACGGCGAGGGATGTCGATCTGTTCGAAATCAACGAGGCCTTTGCCGTGGTGGCGATGGCGGCAATGCGCGATCTCGATCTGCCGCATGAGAAGGTGAATGTGCATGGCGGGGCGTGTGCGCTCGGCCATCCGATCGGCGCTTCCGGCGCGAGGATCGTCGTCACCCTGCTGGCCGCCCTGCAGCGCCACGGGTTGAAACGCGGCGTGGCCGCAGTCTGCATTGGCGGCGGTGAAGCAACCGCGCTCGGCATCGAGCGGCATTGAGGGGAGGCGGCGATGATCCTGAACGAAGCCCAGCAGCAGATCAGGGACATGGCCCGCGATTTCGCCCGCGAGCGGCTCGCCCCCGGGGCTGCCTCGCGTGATCGGGAAAGCCGGTTCCCGAAAGTTGAGTTGAAGGAGATGGGAGACCTCGGTTTCCTTGGCATGCTGGTCTCGGAGGATTATGGCGGCTCGGAAACCGGTGCCGTCGCTTATGCCCTGGCGCTGGAGGAAATCGCCGCCGGTGATGGCGCCTGTTCCACCATCATGAGCGTCCATAATTCCGTTGGCTGCGTGCCGATCCTGAAATTCGGCACGGAAGACCAGAAACAGCGGTTCCTGCCGAAACTCGCTTCCGGCGAATGGATCGGCGGTTTTGCGCTGACCGAACCGCAGGCCGGCTCCGATGCTTCCAACCTGAAGACCCGCGCCCGGCGGGATGGCGACCGCTATATTCTTGATGGTGCAAAACAGTTCATAACCTCAGGCAAGAATGGTGATGTCGTCATCGTCTTTGCCGTCACCGATGCGGCGGCGGGCAAGAAGGGCATCACCGCCTTCATCGTGCCGACCGATACGCCGGGTTACGAGGTCATAAGGGTCGAGGAAAAGCTCGGCCTGCATTCGTCCGATACCTGCCAGATCGCCTTCACCGAGATGGCGGTCCCGGCCGAATTGCGGCTGGGCGAAGAGGGGCAGGGTTATCGCATCGCGCTTGCCAATCTGGAGGGTGGCCGCATCGGCATTGCCGCGCAGGCCGTCGGCATGGCGCAGGCCGCCTTCGAGGCGGCGCGGGATTATGCCCGTGAGCGCAAGGCCTTCGGGCAGGCAATCGTGGAGCACCAGGCGGTCGCGTTCCGGCTGGCGGATATGGCGACGCGGATTACGGCGGCGCGGCAGCTGGTGCTGCATGCGGCGGCGCTGAAGGAAGCGGGTGAGCCGTGTCTTTCGGAGGCCTCGATGGCGAAGCTCTTCGCTTCCGAAATGGCCGAACGCGTCTGCTCGGACGCCATCCAGATTCACGGAGGTTACGGCTACATGGCGGATTATCCGGTGGAGCGGATTTATCGCGATGTGCGCATTTGCCAGATTTACGAGGGGACAAGCGATGTCCAGCGGATGGTGATCGCACGGAATTTGTGAGGCTGATGATTGGAAAGGAAAACCTCCGTCATACCGGCCTTGAGCCGGTATCCAGCCAGCCCAAGTCCCTGGGCTGAAAAGAGTCCTTCCCGCCGCGCAGACGCGCGTCGGCTGGATTCCGGCTCAAGGCCGGAATGACGGAATTATGGGGCGCGCTAGCCCGCCGGAGGAGTAGAATGGATATATCAGAAACGCCACATCTCAGCCTGCATGTTCCAGAGCCTGCGGTGCGGCCCGGCGGGGAGCCGGATTTCTCCAATGTGAAGATACCGAAGGCCGGCACCGTGCCGCGCCCGGAGGTGGACGCCGCACCGGAAAGCATGCGGGATCTCGCTTATTCGATCATCCGCGTTCTCAATCATCAGGGCGAGGCTGTCGGGCCGTGGGCGGGGCTGCTTTCGGACGAGGAATTGCTAGTTGGCCTCAAAAACATGATGCGGCTTCGGGCTTTCGATGCCCGCATGCTGATGGCGCAGCGGCAGGGCAAGACCTCGTTTTACATGCAGCATCTGGGGGAGGAGGCCGTCAGTTGCGCCTTCCGCAAGGCGCTTTCCAAAGGCGACATGAATTTCCCGACCTACCGGCAGGCCGGGCTGCTGATCGCCGATGACTATCCGCTCGTCACCATGATGAACCAGATCTATTCCAACGAACTCGACCCGCTGCACGGGCGGCAATTGCCGGTGCTCTATTCCTCGAAGGAGCACGGTTTCTTCACCGTCTCCGGCAACCTCGCCACGCAATATGTGCAGGCGGTTGGTTGGGCGATGGCCTCGGCCATCAAGGGCGATACGAAAATCGCGGCTGCGTGGATTGGCGACGGTTCGACGGCGGAGTCGGATTTCCACTCCGCGCTGGTCTTCGCCTCCACCTACAAGGCCCCGGTCATTCTCAATATCGTCAACAATCAATGGGCCATTTCCACCTTTCAGGGCATTGCGCGCGGTGGTTCCGGCACATTTGCGGCGCGCGGGCTGGGCTTTGGCATTCCGGCGCTTCGGGTCGATGGCAATGATTATCTCGCCGTTTATGCCGTGGCGCGCTGGGCCGTTGAGCGGGCACGCCGCAATCTCGGCCCGACGCTGATCGAATATGTGACCTATCGCGTCGGCGCCCATTCCACCTCGGACGATCCGAGTGCCTATCGCCCCAAGACGGAATCCGATGCCTGGCCGCTGGGCGATCCGGTTCTGCGATTGAAGAAACATCTCATCCTGCGCGGCGTTTGGTCGGAGGAGCGGCACCGGCAGGCGGAGGCGGAAATCGCCGATGAAGTGCTTGAAGCGCAGCGCGAGGCGGAAAGCCACGGTACGCTGCATGAGGGCAAAAAGCCGCCGAAGAAGGATATTTTCGAAGGCGTTTACGAGGAGATGCCGCCGCATCTCGTCCGCCAGCGCCAGAAGGCAGGGTGGTGAGACATGGCAAGAATGACGATGATCGAAGCCGTCCGCAGCGCCATGGATGTCTCCATGGAACGCAGCGACGATGTCGTGGTGTTCGGCGAGGATGTGGGTTATTTCGGCGGCGTCTTCCGCGCCACGCAGGGGCTGCAGGGGAAATACGGCAAGACCCGCTGTTTCGATGCGCCAATCAGCGAATCCGGCATTGTCGGCACGGCAATCGGCATGGCCGCTTATGGCTTGCGGCCCTGCGTCGAAATCCAGTTCGCCGATTACATGTATCCCGCCTATGACCAGATCACCCAGGAGGCGGCGCGCATTCGCTATCGCTCCAATGGCGATTTCACCTGCCCCATCGTGCTGAGAATGCCGACCGGCGGGGGCATCTTTGGCGGGCAGACGCACAGCCAGAGCCCGGAAGCGCTTTTCACCCATGTCTGCGGGTTGAAGGTAGTTGTTCCCTCCAATCCCTATGATGCCAAGGGGTTGCTGATCGCATCCATCGAAGACCCCGACCCCGTGATGTTTCTGGAGCCGAAGCGGCTTTATAATGGCCCTTTCGACGGGCACCACGACCGGCCGGTGACGCCCTGGTCCAAACACGAGATGGGCGAGGTGCCGGAAGGGCACTACACCATTCCCATAGGCAAGGCCGAAATCCGCCGCCCCGGAAACGCTGTTACCGTCATCGCTTATGGCACCATGGTGCATGTGGCGCTGGCGGCGGCGGAAGAAACCGGTGTGGATGCCGAGATCATCGATCTTCGCAGCCTGCTGCCGCTTGATCTCGATACCATCGTGAAGTCCGTTTCCAAGACCGGCCGCTGCGTCATGGTGCATGAGGCGACGCTGACCTCCGGTTTCGGGGCCGAAGTGGTGTCGCTGGTACAGGAACATTGTTTTTATCACCTTGAGGCTCCCGTCGTCCGCGTCGCCGGCTGGGATACGCCTTACCCGCATGCGCAGGAGTGGGACTATTTTCCGGGACCCGCCCGTGTCGGGCGCGCCCTTGTCGACGTCATGGAGGCCTGATTATGGCGGAATATGTTCTTACCATGCCCGATGTCGGTGAAGGCGTGGCGGAAGCCGAACTGGTGGAATGGAATGTCAAGCCGGGCGATGTCGTCCATGAGGATATGGTGCTGGCCGCGGTGATGACGGACAAGGCGACGGTGGAAATCCCGTCGCCGGTGGCGGGTGTCGTCACCTGGCTTGCCGTGACCGTCGGAAACACCGTGCCGGTGAAGGCACCGCTGGTTCGTATCGAAACCGATGTCGCCGCCGCCGCTCCCAATGGCAGCGTGCCGGACGCAGAAGCGGAAGTGCCAGCCCAGGCGGCGGAAGCGCCTGCTGACATGACGGAAACGCCGCCACCCGTTGAAACCCAGCCGCCAGCGCGCAAGACCGAGGAGGCACCGCCGGCGCCCGCGATCGAGCTGCACCACAAACCGCTGGCATCTCCCGCCGTCCGCCAGCGCGCCGACGATCTCGATATTGATCTCACCAAGATCAAGGGGACCGGGCCGGACGGGCATGTCACCCATGCCGATCTCGACGGGTTTTTAACCGTGCGGGGAAGGCCGGAACGCCCCGAGCCGATAGCGCCCCACGATAGCGCCGTCGAGGAAGTGAAGGTGACCGGGCTCAGGCGCAAGATTGCCGAGAAGATGGTGCTTTCCGCCTCCCGCATTCCGCATATCACTTACGTCGAAGAAGTCGACGTGACCGATCTGGAGGATTTGCGCGCGACCATGAACAGTAGCCGCCGTTCCGGGCAGCCGAAGCTGACGATCTTGCCGTTTTTAATGCGCGCGCTGGTGAAAGCCGTTGCCGATCATCCCGGCATGAATGCCACCTTTGACGACGACAAAGGTGTCGTCAGCCACTATGAAGCGGTTCATATCGGCATCGCCACACAGACGCCGTCGGGCCTCACCGTGCCGGTCGTGCGTCACACGGAAACGCTTGGCCTTTGGGAATGTGCGGACGAAGTCGCACGCGTCGCCGAAGCCGCCCGCACCGGCACGGCGCATCGGGAAGAACTGATGGGCTCCACCATCACCATCAGTTCGCTGGGAGCCTTGGGCGGCGTCGTTTCGACACCCATCATCAATCACCCCGAAGTGGCGATCATCGGCGTCAACAAGATCGTGACGCGGCCGGTTTGGGATGGGACGCGGTTTGTGCCGCGCAAGATGATGAACCTCTCATCGAGCTTCGATCACCGGGTTGTCGATGGGTGGGATGCGGCGGTCTTCATCCAGGCCGTCAAGGCACTGCTGGAGAAGCCCGCGCTGATTTTCATCGAGTGAAGACGATCCGCGCTCCTTCATCCCTGTGCTTGGTCCACAGGGATCCAGCCAGCCCGGGTCTGTGGGCTGAAAGGGCTCTCCCCGCCGCGCGGATGCGCGTCGGGCTGGATTCCTGTGACGAGCACAGGAATGAGGGCGTATGCGTATCATGACTGCATTTTCTAGCCCGCGTTTTCGACCTTCACGGAACTGTTTCGCTGTCGGTATAGGCTTGCGTTCGTCATCTTCGGGTATAGAAGAGAAGAACGAGAAGCATGTTTTCTCATCATGATCATAGTGGCGGACGAGGGGGCTCCGGGGCCCGGCGGTCCGCTGTCCGCCGGCAACCGAATGAAGAAGAAGGTCCTCCCATGCGCACTCCCAAACCCGTTGTCCTGACTATTCTCGATGGCTGGGGGCTGAGCGAGGATAAATCCAGCAACGCGCCGGCGCTGGCGAACACCCCCACCATGGACCGGCTTTTCGCCACCTGCCCGAATGCGACGCTGACCACCTTTGGCCCCAATGTCGGCCTGCCCACCGGGCAGATGGGCAATTCCGAAGTCGGCCACACCAATATCGGCGCCGGTCGCATCGTCGCCATGGATCTCGGCCAGATCGATCTGGCAATCGAGGATGGCAGCTTTTTCCGCAATGCGGCGATGCTTGAGTTCGCAGCAAAGGTAAAGGCCGCGGGCGGTGTGGCGCATCTGATGTGCGTGGTTTCCGATGGCGGCGTTCATGGCCATATCGTTCACGGCCAGGCGGCTGTGAAACTGATGATCTCGCAGGGTCTGAAGGTGGTGGTCCATGCCATTACCGATGGCCGCGATGTCGCGCCGCAATCGGCTGAAGGTTTTGTGGCGGCGCTGGTGGCAAGCCTGCCAGAAGGCGCCAGCATCGGCACGGTCATCGGCCGTTATTATGCGATGGATCGCGACAATCGCTGGGAGCGCGTCGAGAAAGCCTACGACGCCATGGTTCTCGGCAAGGGCGAACGCGCGCGGGATGCGGTGAGCGCCGTCGCCCAGAGCTACCAGAACAATGTCACGGACGAATTCATCCTGCCGACGGTGATCGATGGTTATGAAGGTTTCAAGGCCGGCGACGGCCTGTTCTGCCTGAATTTCCGCGCTGACCGCGCGCGCGAAATCCTGCTCGCCATCGGCGCCAATGATTTCGACGGTTTTCCGCGCGAAAAGCCCGTCCTTTCGGCGCTTCTGGGCATGGTGGAATATTCCACCCGCCACAATGATTTCATGACCACGGCTTATCCGAAGCGCGATATCGTCAACACGCTTGGCGCATGGGTGGCGAAGCAGGGGCTCACGCAGTTCCGCCTGGCCGAGACGGAAAAATATCCGCATGTCACCTTCTTCCTGAATGGCGGCAAGGAAGAGCCGGAAGTGGGCGAAGACCGCTTCATGCCGAAATCCCCGAAGGTTGCGACCTACGATCTGCAGCCGGAAATGAGCGCGCCCGAGGTGACCGAGAAATTCGTCGAGGCGATCGGCAAGGGTTACGATCTCATCGTCACCAATTATGCCAATCCGGATATGGTCGGCCACACCGGCGACCTGCAGGCCGCGATCAAGGCCTGCGAAGCTGTGGATCGCGGTCTGGGCGCGGTCGTTGCTGCGCTTGAAAAGGTCGGTGGCGCGATGCTTGTCATTGCCGATCACGGCAATTGCGAAACCATGGTCGACCCGGTCACCGGCGGTCCGCACACGGCGCACACCACCAATCCGGTGCCGGTGATCCTTTTTGGCGGCCCGGAAGGCGCCAAGGTGCATGACGGTATTCTGGCCGATGTTGCGCCGACGCTGCTGCAACTGATGAACGTGCCGCTGCCCCCGGAAATGACGGGCAAGAGCCTGATCGACCTGTAATCAGACACCGTCGCGCGGGTGTTTTGCGCCTGCGCGACTGTTTTCTTTCGTCGCCGAATAAGCGTTGGTGAAAGCCTAGGACTCTCTTGCGTAGAGACGGTCATGCGCCAGCATGCCGGCGATCATGGCGCAGACGAAGAGGATGACCGGGGTGAGCCCGAGGGCGAACGCCGATAGTGCCGGGCCGGGGCAGAAACCGGCAAGCCCCCAGCCCAGACCGAAAATCGCCGATCCGAGGATAAGTGGCCGGTCGACACGGGTTTTGGCGGGAAGGCTGAAACTTTCGGCGAGGATCGGTCTGGCAAGAAAATGGCGCAGCAGCACACCCGGCACGGCAACCATGACCGCGCCGCCGAGAACGAACATCAGGCTCGGGTCCCAATCATCGCTCGCCACATCGAGAAAAGCTGAAACGCGGGCCGGATTGACCATGCCGGAGAGCGACAGGCCAAAACCGAACAGTGCTCCTGCAACCGATGCCAGCGCAACGCGCGCCACGGCGAAGTTTTTCATGACAGGGCCCCCGTTATCGTCGCGGCGCAAATGCCGGTGATCAGGAATATCGCGGTTGCTGCGATGGAACGCCGGGAAAACCGCGCCAGCCCCATGATACCGTGGCCGGAGGTGCAGCCGGAGCCCATGCGTGTGCCGAAACCCACCAGCAGGCCGGCAAGGATGATCAGCGGCCACGGTGCGATTATGGTTACTATGGGAAGCCCGCCGAAGGCGGCGGCGTAAAGATAGGGCCCGGCCAGCAGACCGGCGACAAATGCGAGATCGGCGAGACGCCTCTCCCTGCCGAGAACCCTGCCCATGATGCCGCTGATGCCAGCGATGCGGCCGTTGAACAGAAACAGCAGAATGCTTGCAAGACCCAGCATCATGCCGCCGAAAAGCGGGGGCCAATAGGGGCTCACGGGGCTTCCTCCGGTGCACAGAATATGGCGTAGAGGGCCTCGATAAGCTGGGCCGCTTTCGTCTCGCCCATCCGGTAGAATATCTGCTTGGCTTCGCGCCGGGTTTCGACCACACCGGCTTCCCGCAGCACGCCGAGCTGCTGGGAAAGCGTGGGCTGGTGAATATCGAGCTTCGTTTCCAGCTCGCCGACGGAAAATTCCTCCTGTGCCAGCGTGCAGGCAAGCATCAGCCGGGCGGGATGGGCAAGTGTCTTCAAAAGCAGAGCAACTTCGACAGCGCGTTCTTCCATGGCGGGCAGGGGAATCTCGCTCATCCGCAGGGCCTGTTCTCCCAGGTCGTGCTTCACCATGTGCTGCCCTCCAGCCCATCGAGCGGGAATTTAAGATAGCGCTTGCCGTTTGCCTCCGGTTCCGGCAGGCGGCCGCCACGAATATTGACCTGCAGGGCGTGCAGAATGAGCTTGGGCATCGGCAGGCCGCGGTCCCGCGCTTCGCGCAAGCGGATGAATCCTTCTTCCGTCATGTCGGCCAGATGCGGGTTGCTGCGTTTCTGTTCGCCGACCGTGCTTTCCCATTTCGGTGCGCGGCCACCGGGCTGGTAGTCATGACCGGTGAAAAGCCGCGTTTCATCGGAAAGGGCGAGGATAGCTTGAATCGACGCCCAGAGTTCTCTGGCGCTGCCGCCCGGAAAATCGGCGCGCGCGGTGCCGGAATCCGGCATGAAAAGCGTATCGTGCACAAAGGCTGCGTCGCCCACCACATAGGTGACGGAGGCCAATGTGTGGCCGGGGGAAAACAGTACGCGGGCATCGAGCGAGCCAATGGTGAACCGGTCACCTGCTTCGAACAGCCGGTCCCACTGGGACCCGTCGGTTTCCAGTTCAGGCCAGTTGTATTTCTCCTGCCAGAGTTTCTGTACGCCCGTCACTTTTGCGCCGATGGCTGTCTGGGCGCCGGTTTTCTGTTTCAGATAATGGGCTGCGGAAAAATGATCGGCATGTGGGTGTGTATCGAGAATCCATTCGACCGACAGGCCCTGACTTTCGATATAGGCCAGAATGGCATCGGCATTCATCGTGTCCGTCGCGCCGGACTTCTCATCGAAATCATAGACCGGGTCGATGATGGCGCAACGCCCGGTCGCGGGGTCGGAAACGACATATTGCACACTCCATGTGCGCGGGTCGAAGAAGGCCTTGACCTGCGGCAACGCCGCCGCCCGCCGCTGCAGCCAGCGAACGGCACCTGACAGGTCGAAACCATGCGTGGTGCCAAAAGCCTCGATTTGATCCTGCCCGATGCGCCCGTCCAGCGCTTCCCCCAGCACATAGAGCGTGAGTGCACGGGTGCCGCCCTTGCAATGGGCGAAAATGGGACCGTCCGCCTCCGCCATCGCCTGCTGGAAGGCGCGAATATCGGCTTCGGTCATGGTCGGGCCGGTAACCGGAATGAAGCTGTATGCCAGACCAGCCGTGCCGGCGGCGCTTTTTTCCCGCATGTTGCCGGGTTGGTCGTGGTCTTCCCCGTCCGGCCGGGCGTTGATGATGCTTTTATACCCTTGAGCGGAGAGCGAGGAAAAATCGGCGATCTCCGGCTGGCCGGCCACGGTCAGGCGCCCATCGATCTTGACGGCATTCATCGGCATCTCCTGTTTTTCTCAATTAATATACGTTATAATATAATGTATATTGTCTGGCTGCAAGGGCGGAAGATTTCTTTTCGGAATGTCTGCTCCGTGTCGGCTGGCGTTAGATGCTGATTGGCCGAATGATATTTGCTGCTACGGTTGCTGCCAGCAGGAGGCATGATAACCGGTCGCGTACACGCCCGGGCCTTGCAATGTGGCGGGTGTTTGCTAACATGCCAGACAAGTTTGAAACAGGTGGGCTGGAATGGACGTTGAGAGCAGCACGAAGCAGGGGGTATCGCTCGCGGCGAAAATCAGTTCGGCCCTGCGGCGGGATCTGTCGGAGGGTGTGTTCCGGCCCGGCGACCGTCTTCCGAGCGAAAGCGAGCTGACGCGAGAATATTCCGTCAGCCGAACCGTGGTGCGCGAGGCCATCGCCATTCTGCGCGCCGACGGCCTTGTTGAAGCCCGCAAGGGTGCGGGGGTCTTCGCCGTGGAGGTGAAGCCGGCCAAGGAAGTGCCTTTCAACGATCTGGCTGTCGGGCGGATTTCCTCGGTAATCGAATTGCTGGAACTGCGGACCGTCTTCGAGGTCGAATCCGCCGGGCTTGCGGCATCACGCCGTTCCGCCGTGCAGGTGGAGGCGATCGTTGACGCGCATCGGCGGGTCGGGGACTGTCTCGCCGCCGGATTGCCGACGCGGGATGCCGATTTCGAGTTTCATCTGGCGATCGCGCAGGCGACGCAGAACAGGCGTTTTCCCGAGTTCCTTCAACTGATCCGCTCCGGTATCATTCCCCGCGGCGAATTGCAGGGCGCTGCGCCCGGATCGCGTCCGAAGGACTATAACCTTCATCTGCAGGAGGAGCACGCCAGGATCGTCGATGCCATCATAGAAGGCGATGCGGATGCCGCGCGCCAACATATGGCGGCGCATCTGCGGGGCAGCCTTGAGCGCTATAAGGTGCTCCTGCGCTCCCGCACGGCGGCTGAATAAGACGGAAAGGGATTTTGCCCCAATGATTTATGCGCTGGCCCGCCGATAAAGGGCAAGAGAAGCGGCCAGCACCAGAAGCGCGCCACCGCATATCCGGTCAAGCCACAGGGCTCCGGATTGGCGCAACATCCTGACGGCCTGTGCGCCGAGCAGGGCGTATGCGAACATCACGATGAAATCGATGCCGGCAAAGACCAGCGCAAGCGCCGTATATTGCGGCACCTGCGGCGCGAGGGCGTCGATGAATTGCGGCAGGAAAGCAGAAAAGAACAGATATCCCTTGGGATTGGTTGCCGCCACGAGAAAGCTCTTGAGAAAAATCGAGCTTGCGGATGTGGCTTCACCCGTGTCTGCCGGCTGCATCGCGCTGTCGAGCGTGCCTCTGGAGCGCAAAAGCACGATGCCGAGAAAGGCAAGATAACAGGCGCCCGCCCATTTGACGATGCCGAACCAGAATTCCGAGGCGGCGAGCAAGGCTCCCAGCCCCAATGCGACAGCGCCGATCAAAACGAAATCGGAGAGAACAGCGCCGACCATGCCGGTGAGCGCGCGCCTGACGCCGAACCTTGAACCGTTTGCGAGTGCCAGCAAAACGGTCGGGCCGGGCGTCGCTATGCCGATAAAAGCGACGGCGGCAAATGCCAGAAGTGTCATGTCCGCCATTTCGCTCTCCCCCGGAAGTCTGGGACGTTACCGGCAACGGCTTCAGACCCCGCATCTTTTCGAAGCGGAGAATACAGGCTTTTGCGGTTGCGGCAACGTGGGCGATTTATTTTCCGGCAAACGAAAAAAGCCTGAGCCCGTGGTTGAAGTTTCCGCCCGTGCGACGTTTCGGGAGCCGTCGGCTCCATCGATTTTGCCGGCTCGCGCTTGACAGCTTTCAACACCTGTGACAACTTGCGAATAGTTGTCAGACAGGATTGTGCCTTCATCACTTGCGCAGTCGATCTCTGGCAAGGGAGGAATCATGTCAAAAAGACGCCTTTCGCTTTATGGCCTGTCCGGCCAGATCGGAAGTATTGCCGTTACGCTGCTTGGATTGCTGCTGCTGACCTTTTTTATCGGCCGCCTGATGCCCGCCGATCCGGTGCGGGCGATCGTCGGCGAGGATGCGACCCGCGAAACCTATGAACAGGTCTATCATGCGCTCGGCTTCGACCGACCGCTCTGGCAGCAGTTCATCTATTATCTCGGCGATGTGTTCACCGGCGATTTCGGCACCTCGATCCGCACCGGCCGCCCGGTCATCGAGGATATCATCCGGGTCATGCCGGCGACGATGGAGCTTGCGACCTTCGCGATCCTGATCGGTGCCGGCCTTGGCATTCCCATGGGCGTTTATGCCGCCGTCAACAAGGACCGCTGGCAGGATCATCTGGTGCGGGTGCTGAGTCTGTTCGGCCATTCCATGCCGATCTTCTGGACCGGCATGATCGCGCTGATCGTTTTTTACGCCCATCTCGGCCTTGTCGGCGGCGGTGGCCGCATGGACCAGTTCTATATCGGTCTGGTGGAGGAGCGGACGGGCTTCCTGCTCATCGACAGCCTGCTGGCCGGAGACATGGAGGTCTTCTGGTCGGCCATCAACCACCTCATCCTTCCCGCCGCCTTGCTCGGTTATTCCTCCTCGGCCTACATCACCCGCATGACGCGCAGCTTCATGCTGGATCAGCTGGGGCAGGAATATGTGACGACCGCGCGCGTCAAGGGCCTGTCGCAGCGGCAGACGGTGTGGCTGCATGCCTTTGGCAATATCCGCGTGCAGCTCGTCACCATCATCGCTCTTGCCTATGGCTCGCTGCTCGAAGGCGCGGTGCTGATCGAGACTGTCTTCGCCTGGCCGGGCTTCGGGCAATATCTCACCAGCAATCTTATCATCGGCGACATGAATGCCGTGATGACCTGCGTTTTGATCGTCGGCGTCATCTTCATCGGGCTCAATCTCCTGTCCGACATTCTCTACCGCTTTTTCGATCCGAGGACCCGCTGATGACGGCTCGCGCAGAAACCTCCTTCCGCCTTCCGGTGCCCTTGAACGCGCTGAAGAACATCATCGTCTTCCTGTTGAAAAGCCCGACTTCGGCCTTCGGCCTGGCTGTCCTGCTGCTCCTCGTCATCGCCGCGATTTTCGCGCCCTGGCTTGCGACGCACGACCCCTACGCGCAGGATCTCGCCAATACGCTGCAGGCGCCCGGCAACGGCCATGTCTTCGGCACGGATGAGCTGGGCCGCGATATCTACAGCCGCCTTCTCTGGGGCGCGCGCATCACGCTCACCATCATCTCGCTGGTATCGATCATCGTCGGTCCGGTCGGCCTTCTTGTCGGCACGGCTTCCGGTTATCTCGGTGGCAAGTTCGATACGGTGATGATGCGCATCACCGATATCTTCCTGTCGTTCCCGAGCCTCATCCTGTCGCTTGCCTTCGTGGCGGCGCTTGGGCCGAGCCTCAACAATGCGATCATCGCCATTGCGCTCACCTCGTGGCCGCCGATCGCCCGCCTCGCCCGTGCCGAAGCCATGACCTTCCGTAAGGCGGATTACATTGCCGCCGCACGGCTTCAGGGCGCCTCGCCACTGCGCATCATCGTCAAGTCGATCATGCCCATGTGTCTGCCCTCGGTCCTCATCCGCCTGACGCTGAACATGGCGACCGTCATTCTCACCGCCGCCGGCCTCGGTTTCCTCGGTCTCGGTGCGCAGCCGCCGCTGCCGGAATGGGGGGCGATGATCGCCACGGGGCGGCGCTACATGCTGGATAGCTGGTGGCTCGTCACCTTCCCCGGCATCGCGATCCTCTCCGTCAGCCTCGCCTTCAATCTTTTAGGCGATGGCCTGCGGGATGCGCTCGATCCGAAGCAGATGAACCGGAGATAAGACCATGGAAAAACCAATCCTTGACGTCGAAAATCTTCGCATCCGCTATGGCGGCTCGCCCACTGAAGCGGTGCGCGGCATCTCCTTTACCCTTGGCCGGGAACGGCTCGGCATTGTCGGCGAAAGCGGTTCGGGAAAATCCACCGTCGGCCGCGCGCTGCTGCGCCTTCTGCCTTCGGCGACGATCACCGCCGACAGGCTGGATTTCGATGGCCTCGATCTTCTCTCCCTCGATGAGAAGGAGATGCTGAAGGTTCGCGGCCGGCGCATGTCGATGATCCTTCAGGACCCGAAATTTTCCCTCAACCCCATCCGCCGGGTCGGCGATCAGGTGACGGAGACCTATCTGCGCCACTTCAAGGCGTCGAAATCGGAGGCTCGGGAAAAGGCGCTCGCCATGCTCGATGCGGTGAAGATCCGCGATGCTGCGCGCGTCTATGAGCAATATCCGCATGAAATCTCGGGTGGCATGGGCCAGCGTGTCATGATCGCCATGATGCTGCTTGCCGATCCCGATCTCGTCATTGCCGACGAACCGACCTCGGCGCTTGATGTGACGGTGCGGTTGCAGGTCTTGAACATTCTCGACGGTCTGGTGCGTGATCGTGGCATTGGCCTCATCATGATCAGCCATGACCTCAACCTCGTGCGCAATTTCTGTGACCGGGTTCTCATCATGTATGCCGGCCGGGTGGTGGAAACGCTGGCCGCCCGTGATCTCGATCAGGCGCAGCATCCCTATACGCGCGGCCTTCTGGCGGCACAGCCACGCATCGGTGGCTCGCGCGCGCCGCTTGCGGTGCTGGATCGCCGTCCCGAATGGCTGGAGGAGAACGTATAATGGCCGTTTCCGTTGAAACCCGCGATCTTTCCATCACCTTCGGCAGCGGCCATACGGCACTGAAAGTGCTGCCCTCCGTCTCCTTCAAGGTGGAGCCTGGCGAATGTTTCGGGCTGGTCGGCGAAAGCGGTTCGGGCAAATCCACCGTGCTTCGTTGCGTTTCCATGCTCAACGATTTCTGGACCGGTGACATCCTCATCGACGGCAGATCGGTACGTGACATGCCGCTGATCGAGCGGTGCCGGATGCTGCAAATGGTGTTTCAGGACCCCTACGGGTCGCTGCATCCCCGCCAGTCGGTGCGCACCGTGCTTTCGGAATCGCTTGCCATCCACAAGCTCGGCGACCGTGAAGAGCGCATGCGCAAGGTCATCACCGATGTCGGTCTGCCCGTGTCGTTCCTCGACCGTTTCCCGCACCAGCTTTCCGGCGGCCAGCGGCAGCGTGTGGCGATTGCCAGGGCGCTGATCCTCGAACCGTCGCTGCTGCTGCTCGATGAGCCGACCTCGGCGCTCGACGTCTCGGTGCAGGCGGAAATCCTCAACCTTTTGCAGCGGCTGCGGGAAGAGCGCGGCTTCACCTATATCATGGTGACGCATGATCTCGCTGTGGTCGATCACATGTGCGACCGTTTCGCCGTGATGCTGCGCGGCGAAATCACCGAAATCCTGCCGCGCGAGGCCATCGCCGGCAATGGCGCGACGCATCCCTATGCGCGCGAACTGATCGGCGCCTCACTGGAATATGAAAGCGCGTGACGGCTCCCAAAACGTGACCGTCCTCCTCCGGGGCGTCACGGATAACAACATCCTCCTTCCTTGCCCGGCCTCCCTGCCGGGTATTTTTTTGGGTGGCCGAAAATAGAAAAGACCGGTGGTGATCGGGCCTTGGGCTGCTGACAAACAGAGCCTCTCCTCCGTCATGCCGGACTTGATCCGGCATCCAGCCAGCCCAAGTCCTTGGGCTGAAAGGACTCTTTCCGCCGTGCAGACGCACGTCGGCTGGATTCCGGCTCAAGGCCGGAATGACGGAAGCGATATGTTTTGCCTGTCGGAGCAGTTCTACGCGGTCTTGCCGCAAACAAAAAGGCGCGGGGGTAAGCCGCGCCTTTCCTGATTAGCCGCTGTGTGAAAGATCACCGCTCCTTGCTTACCTCTTCAAAGCGCGAAAGCCAGGGGCTGACGATCATGCCCTTGATATCGCTGCGGAAGGCGGCGGTGTCGATGACCTCGGAGAAGGGCTGAATGGACATGACGATCTCGTCCATATAGCCCTGCAGATTCTCATAAAGCTTCGTCTGTTTCGCCACGTCGCGCTCGACCAGCGCTTCTTCGATCATCTTGTTCAGCTTCTCATCGAAGAAGCTGGTGCGCCAGCTCTGGTAATTGGTGAGCTTGGCGTCATCGGCATTGTTGGGATTATAGGCGATGGAGCGCAGGTTGTTGTCGGGATGTGGCTGCTGGCCGCCGCCGCCGCGGCCGAGCAGCAGTTCGAAATTCCGCTCGCGCATGGCGCCATAGATCTGGTCGCCGGAGCCGCTGATCAGCTCGGCCTGAATGCCCGCCTGCGCCAGCGTGTTCTGGATCGCCGTTGCCGCCTTCATGAAGGGATCTTCCGAGAGTACGCGCAGCGTCGTCTTGAAACCGTTGGGATAACCGGCCTCAGCCAGAAGCGCCTTGGCTTTTTCGATGTCGAGCTTGTAGCCCTGATCCGGCAGCGCGCCCATGACACCGGTGCTGAGAGAACGCTGATGCAGTTTGCCGTAATAGGGCATGACCGCCTTGTCGAGACCGTCGTAATCAATCAGGTAACGCAGGGCCTCGCGCACCTTCTTGTTGGCGAATTTCTCATCCTTCATCGAAACGCTGAGGTAATAAAAACCGGAACCGGGCGTGGATTCGATGGTGACGGCCTTGTCGGCCTCGAGCGATTTCAGATCGGGGGCCTGCAGGGAATAGGCAACGTCGATATCGCCTTTTTCCAGCATCAGGCGCTGCGACTGCGATTCCGGCAGATGACGCATCAGAATGCGCTTCATCTTGGCCTTCTCACCCCAATAATCATCGTTGCGGGTGAGGATGATATATTCGTTGGATTTCCACTGCGTCAGCTTGAAGGGGCCGGAGCCGGCGGAATTCAGCGTCAGCCATGCGCCGCCCAGATCGCCGTCCTTTTCATTCTCAAGCGCCGTCTTGCTGTCGATGATCGAGCCGGGACCGTTCTGCGCAAGGATCATCAGAAGCAGGTTGGGGTCGTCAGGCTTCGGAATATTCAGCACGAAGGTCTGGTCGTTCTCGGCAACGAACAGCTTGTCGGCTTCCTCCAGTTTGAAACCACGGGTTTTTAGGAAGGAGGATTGCGCCAGGTTGCGGGCGAGCAGCCGTTTCAGGCTCCACGCCACGTCCTTTGCCGTCACGGCATTGCCGGAGGCGAATTTGGCATCGGCGCGCAGATGGAAGCGGATGGATTTCCGGTCTTCGGCAATTTCCCAACGTTCCGCGAGGCGGGGCTGCACGCTGCGATCTTCAGGCGAAAGCACGACCAGCGTGTCATAGACGTTGTTCAAGACCTGCACGGTCTCGCGGCCGGTGATGGCGGCGGGATCGAGGGTCAGGATATTGCTCATGGTTGTGGCGACGATGAGCTGGTCTTTCGGCGTTTCGGCGAAAACACTGAGCGGCATGGCGCCGATCAGCAATGCGCCAAGCGCTGCGGTTGCAAGAAAATGTTTCATCTTTCCTCCCAATACGGCCGGTTCATACGGCCTTTCCACGTTTTGATCCTCGCGCCCGGTTCCTCCTCGGGCGTCGCAGGATCAGCCAAGAATCTCTCTGACGGGTGCTGCGAGCGCCCGGCCGATTGCCGCCGTTGCCGGCGCGTCCAGATGCACGCCATCCACCGGTGAAGCGCCAGCAACCGATCCGGCATCAAAGAAGGCATGACCGAGTTCGGCAGCGAGTTTGCGGTAAAGCGGCGCAAGCCTGAGCGATTGGCCGATGTCCCGCCCGCCCGCGGGTTCTCCGCTGGGGCCTGCGACGCAGGGCGGCGGTGCGACGATCAGCAGTTTCGGCACCGCCTCGCGCGGCTTGTAGATAAAGGTTTCGACAATTTGGGCCAGCCGTCGCATGCCGGAAACTGCGGCTTCCGCCCGCCCGCCATGCACCGGCTTGATATCGTTGGTGCCCAGCATGATGATAACGAGATCAAGTGGCATGTGGCAGGACAGCGCGACTTCCAGCGCCCGCGCGCCATTGCGGCAGGCGGGGCCGGCATGGTCATCGTAGCAGGTGGTGCGCCCGCCAAGTCCCTCGGGGTGAACCTTCGCCTTCCCGGAAAGCGCGGCCTCCAGAACCTCCGGCCAGCGGTGTTCCGCGGGGTGCCGCAGACCCGTTGCTGGGTCCGCGCCCCAGGTGAGGCTGTCTCCGAAGGCGAGCACCGTTTTCATCGCCCGTTACCTCACCCGATTGTTGTCGATGAAGGTAAAATCGATGTCCTCGCCAAGGCCCGGCCGGTCAGGGACATGCACGAAGCCGTCGCGATCCATCGGGTCGGACAGCGATTTCAGATAATCGTGGCCGTCATCATATTCGAGGAAGGGGTGCAACAGGCCGCGCTCATACCAGCGGCAATTCTTGGTGGCGGCGACAACGTGAAGGTTCATGGCCGTATTGCCATGCACCTCGCATTCCATGCCGAAGGCTTCGGCCAGATGCATGGTCTTCAGCGCCGGGGTGATGCCGCCAACATCATTGACGCCGGTGCGCAGAATATCGCAGGCGCCGGCCTTGATCCATTCGGCGCGGTGCCAATGCTTGCCGGCCGCACTTTCCGGGCCGACGACCGGAATGTCGAGATTGTCGGAAAGCCATTTGTAGGAGGACAGTGACTGTTCATCCATCGGCTCTTCGATCCAGTCGAAACCGAGTTTTTCGAGGCCACGGCCCAGCGCCAGCGCATCGGTGCGGGAGTACCAGTGGAAGGCGTCGATCATCAGGCGAATATCGGGGCCGACCGCCTCGCGCACGGCGGCGCAGGCCTTGAGGTCCATCTTCACATCCGGCGCCCAGCTGACCGGGGGCATCCAGGTGTGCAGCTTGATGCCCTTGTAACCGCGCTTCACCAGCGTTTCGGCAAAACGACCGTAATCTTCCGGCGTCGCCAGCCCGCCTTCCAGCTCGTCACCGCACATGATGGAGCCATAGGCCAGCACCTTGTCGCGATAACCGCCGATCAACTTGTATACAGGTTGGTTGAGCGAGCGGCCGGCAAGGTCCCACAATGCGCAGTCAACCACCGCCAGCGTGCGGTCGGTCAGCTGCGCGGCCGAGCCGCGCTGCCAGTGGGCAAGGTCCTGCCACAGTCGTTCCCGGTCGCGATGGTCCTCGCCGATCAGGACTTTCTTGACGAATTTTTCGATGACATGCGGGCGAACGATCTCCGGCGCGGTGAAGGAGTGGCCTTCCTGCCCATCTTCGGTGCGGATGGTCAGCATGGCCTGTTCCACCTGATGCGCCGGCCCCGGATGTGCATGACCCGCACTGTCCGAGTGGCGACGGGTCGTCGTGCGGAAAACACGGACCTCGACGTCGGTGATGATCATAATTCCTCCCTCATGCAGGTATCGCAGCGTTCATGATTGCCGCAATGTCATACATGCCTGCGTTATTTGTCAACATGTATGATAATCTGTATTACATGTTTGCGGATAAAATCAAGATCATTTGCCGGAAAGAGGGGGTATGGTTTGCGGGCCTGACGGGAGCTGGAGTGGAGTAGTGGCTGCCCGTGCGGAAAAGGAAAGGAGAGCAGGCAATGGCGGATCGACGAAAAAATCCATAATTTTAGTAGACTATTAAATCGCGCAACGATCTTTCAACAATCGCCGGGACTATAAAAGAACATGCCGTGCCAGCCGCGGCCGTCATCGTGCATTCTTCGGGACTATGTGGCGCAGAACGGATAGCCGCAACCGCGCCGCCTGAGCCTCGTCTGTCGTCAACCGTCATTTCCGGATGCACACCATGCCCGTTTCGCATATTTCCCATTTCGCCTTCCTTGTCCCCGGTAATTACCGGGATGATGATCCCTTTCAGGGCCTGGAAGAAACATTGCAGCTTTTCGAAGCCGGCGAGGCGCTGGGTTATCACAGCGCCTGGGTTCGACAGCGCCATCTGGAAAGGGGCATTTCCTCGGCGGCCACTTTTCTTGCGGCGGCATCGCAGCGCACGAAGAGGATCGGGCTTGGCACCGCCGTCATTCAGCTTGGTTACGAAAATCCGTTCAGGCTGGCTGAAGATCTCGCCACGGTGGATGTGCTCTCGCGTGGGCGGTTGAATGTCGGGGTTTCCGTGGGCGCACCGCCCTTCGCCCACCTTATTTCGGATTATGTCGATCAGGCTCCCGATGCGGATTACAGCCACGCCCGCGCGGAGAAGCTCGCGAGAGCATTGCGATCGGAGCCGTTGTCCAGCGAGACGGAGGCGGGCAATGCGGCCGGTCAGCAGGTGCCGCGCCTTCGGCCCGTCGCCGAGGGGCTGACGGACCGGTTATGGTATGGCGGGGGATCGCAGAATTCCGCCCGCTGGGCTGGCAAGGCAGGCTTCAATCTTCTGACGGGCAATATCGTCAGCGGTGAAAATACCGATGATTTTCTGATCGCGCAGGCGGCTCTCGTTGCCCGCTTCCGGCAGGAATGGGCGCATGAGCGCCAGCCGCGTGTCGCGCTTGGCCGCGTGGTTCTGCCGACGGATAGCGCCAGCCCCGCGACCCGCCGCCGTTATCAGGAATTCGCCGCCGAGCGCGACAGGCGCACGCATGCACCGCATGGCGCACGTCGCACGCTTTTCCTGCCGGACATCGTTGGCACGACTGAGGGGATTCTGGAGACGCTGTCGCGTGATCCCGTGCTGCGGCAAGTCTCGGAATTCCGTCTGGAATTGCCCTATGAGTTCCAGCCGGAAGATTACCGCCAGATCGTCACGGATTTCGCCTCCGTACTGCCGCAGCTTTCCGGCGGGCGGCCCGTTTTGAAGGTGGCGACGGGCCAATAATATGTCTAGTGACCGCGTCCCGCTTGCGGCGGGAAATGGCGGGAGACCGACGTTGCGACAGTGTCGCATCTGCTATTCAATCTGGATAAGGCAGGCCATAGCGGTCGCGGATCGTCGTACCCTCATATTCGCGCGGGTAAACACCCCGATCCTGAAGCACCGGCACGACCTTTTCAACGAATTCGGTAATATCGTCTGGCGCGCGCGGTGGCTGCAGGGTGTAGCCATCCACTGTGCCATCCTGCCAGAGGTCGATGATGCCATCCGCCACCTCTTCCGGCGTGCCAAGCAGCAGCCGGTGGTGTCCTTCCGAGCGGCGCACGGCTTCGCGGGCGGTGAGTTTTTCATGGGTTAGCAGGTCGGAAAGGCCAAGCCCCATGCCCACCGCCCATTGCCGGTTCTGATCCGGGATGAAGCGCTCGGCATCGAGCTTCGCATCGGGGTCGAAATCGCGGGGATCGATGCCGTTTTCTTTTGCGAAACGCGCCAGAAGGCCGTCTTCCGAGCCGGTTCCGCTGAAGAGTTCATGCTTTCGCAGCGCTTCCGCGCGGGTCTCGCCGAGAATGACGACAAGGCCGGGAACGATGCGGATGCCGGCGGGATCGCGGCCGAGGGAGACGGCGCGGTCGCGGACTTTTTTGCCGAAGGCCTGACCTGCCGGGCGTGACAGGATGTTGCAATAGATGATCTCGCCATGGCGTGCCGCCAGATCGATGCCACCTTCGGAGGCGCCGGCCTGCGCGATGACGGGATGCCCCTGCGGACCGCGTGGAACGTTGAGCGGGCCTTTCACCTGGAAATATTGTCCCTCATGATCGATGGTCTCGGCCGTCGCCGCATCCCAGAAACGGTCTTCCGGTACTTCGCCTTCACGGCGCAGGTCCCAGCTCGACCAGAGCTTTTTCGCGACATCGAGGAATTCGGTGGCCTTGGCATATCTCTCGCTGCGTGGTGGCAGGGGATCATTGCCGAAATTGGCCGCGACATTGGGATTGAAGGAGGAGACGATATTGACGATCAGCCGGCCGCCGGTGACGACGTCGATAGACTGCGTCCGTCGCGCAAAATTATAGGGCGAATTATAGGTGGAGGATATCGTCGCTACAAAGCCAATATCCGGCACCTGCGCGGCGAGTGATGTCGAGAGGATGAGCGGATCGATGGTGTGAAACGGGCGGCTTGCCGGATCGGTCAGCAGCGCCGGGTGGTCGGACAAAAAAACGGCGTCGAACCGGCCCTTATGGGCCAGTTCCGTCAGTCGTCGGTAATAGCCGATATCGTTGATATCGTGCCGGTCTCCGCTTCTGTATTTCCAGGCATTGGGAAGATATCCCGTTGTGTTGATGCCGACATTGAGATTGAGCCGGCGTTTGGTCTTGCTCATGCTTTTATTTTTCCGTCCGTGTGGGATTTCCAGCCTGTGGCGGGTGCAATTGCCCAAAAGCGTAACAGCCGCGACTACGGTCGCGAGTTAAAAATCCTTGCCGTTCCGGAAAGAAAAACTTTCATTCGTTGCCAACCTGATGCCCGGTCAAATCGGGAGAGGCGATTTGGCGCGCGGGCAGCTATCTGCCCCAGGAGCCGGCTATTGCCGAAAGGATATTCCGTCATCTCGTTGGCATTGTCGGAGAATGGAAATGAATTTCCTCAATCGCATCTCAAATAGTACACTTTATCTATAGAAAATATTTTCTGGTGTGTAGCGTATTGCCTGATCGCAATTTCGAGGACGAACGCCATGGCTGATGCCGCCCTTCGCCAGATAACCCAACCCGTGACCCTGTGGTATACACGCTGCCCGGCGCCCACGCCGCTTTCCATCGCGGTGCAACTCGGCTGGATTGAGGAGCGTTTCGCCGCCCATGGCATCTCCGTTTCCTCCATTCGCGATGCGGCCGATCCCGCCATTCGCCAGAGCCATTTCGATCATCGTCTGGACTGGTCATTCCGTCAGGGCGGCAATATTCCGCCGATCTGGGCGAAGGCGGGTGGTCGAAAAACCCGGCTGGTGGGGTTGACGCGAACCGATGAATTTCAGGCTGTCATCGCCTTGCCCGCAAGCGGAATAAGCAAGGGCGGCGATTTGAAGGGGCGGCGCATCGGCCTGCCGAAACGGCCGAATGAAACCATCGATTTTCAGCGGGCGACATCGCTCAAGGGCATCGTGTCGGCGCTCACCGTCTCCGGCCTTTCCGTTGCGGATGTCGAACTGGTCGATTTGACCGCCCGGGAGCCGGTGCTGCTTGGTCCAACGGATGAACGGTTCCATGGCCTGCGCCGGCGGCTTCCCTATGGCGAGGAAATCGCAGCACTGCACCGCGGCCAGATCGATGCATTTTTCGTCAAGGGTGCGGAAGGTGTCACCGTCGCCAATCTCATCGGAGCGCAGGTCGTCGTATCGACAGGGTTTCACCCCGATCCGAAAATCCGCATCAACAATGGCACGCCTCGCCCCTTGACGGTGGACGCGACCTTTGCAGACGAGCGGCCCGATCTTGTGGCGGAACTGGTGGCCACCGTTCAGCGGGTTGCCGATTGGGCGAACGACAATCCGGCGGAAGCCGTGCGTTTCATCGCGCGTGAAATCGGTGTCAGCGAGGAGGCGGTTCTGGTCGCGAATGGCGGGGATGTACACCGCAATCTGAGGCTCGATCTCGATCCGGCCGAACTCGATGCGCTCAGCCATTTCAAGGATTTCCTGCTGGAGTGGAAATTCATTCCTGACGATTTCGATGTGCGGGAGTGGGCCGATCCAAGGGCCCTTTCTTCACTCCACGATGCCGTGCAGCGCGATGCGGGAAAGTGAGGGTGTCATGGCAGCCACCATTCTTGTAACGGGTGCAACCGGCAAGCTCGGCCAGCGTGTCGTCAGCCGTCTTTTGCAAAAACAGGCGAGAGTTCGCGTGCTGACCCGCAGGCGCGAGGATGCGCTGAAGCTCTGGGGTGACAGGGTCGAGATTGCTGAGGGGAATTTTTCCGATCCGGCCAGTCTGAAAGAAGCCGCGCGGGGAACAGACAGGGTCTTCCTGCTTTCCCCCATTGGAGAGACGCTGGCGGCAGACCAGAACGCGGTCATAGATGCTTCCCTTGCCGCCGGTGCGTCGCGGATCGTGAAAATATCCGGTTCCGATTGGACCATTGAAAATGCCGCCCGCTCCATCTCGGGTGCGGCCCATGCTAAGGTGGAAGCGTATCTCGCCAGGACCGGCATAGCGCATACGGTGCTGCGGCCGAATGCCTGGATGCAGGTGGCGCTGGAGCCCGTTGTCGCCGCGCTGCGTAATGGCGAGGATGTGCCCGCCCGTTTCGGTCATGCGGCCGTCTCCTTCATCGATGCCGACGATATCGCCGATGTGGCGGTTCACGCGCTGACTGCCGACGCAGCGCTTGCCGGTCCGCTGGTGCTGACCGGCGGCGAAGCCCTAACGGCGCTGGAAATCGCCCGCATCGCGGCCCGTATCCTGCATCGGCCTGTCGGCGTTTCGCATAATGCTGCCTCCGTCTTCCCGCCGCATATCGGCGCCTTCGAACAGAAAGCGATCAGCGAATTCGGACAGCTCATCGGCGACGGTCTAGCGGCATCCGTCACCGATACCATCGACCATATTACCGGTCGTCAGCCCCGCGGCGTGGAGGGCTACCTGCGCGCCCGGCTGGCCGCAGCCGCCCCGCAGGGTGATCATTCCGAGGGAGAAAAGACATGGCGCTGACTGTTCCCTTGCCTGATGGTTCGGATCTGAAAGGTCTTGAACTGAAAAGTCCCGCCGATTTCGACGACAGCCCGCTGAGCCGAGCGGTGAAGCAGCCGTTGATGCTCGGCCTGTTCCTCAATCTGCAGGATATCAATTTCTCCAGCCTGCCGACCAGCAACAGCTGGACCTTCGACTACAATGTCGAGCTGGTGAAGCGCGCGGAGGAACTTGGTTTCGAAATCGCCTTCAGCCGCACCCAATGGCTGCCCAAGGGCGGATATGACGGCGAATCCTCACTCGACAGTTTTATCGCGCTTGGCGCCATGGCGGCGGTGACGAAGAGCATTCTGCTGATCTCGACCATCCATGTTCTTTACGGGCCTCTGCATCCGCTGCATCTCGCCAAATATGGCGCGACGCTGGATCATATCGCCAAGGGGCGCTGGGGCATCAACATCGTCACCGGCCACCGCGCCATCGAGCACGAAATGTTCGGCTGGCAGCGGATCGACCATGACAGGCGTTACGATATGGCCGGTGAATTGTTCGATGTGCTTCACCGCCTGTGGGGCGAAACCGAGAACTTCTCCTATGAAGGCAAACTAAACCCGTGGGCGATCAACAATGGCTGGATCACGCCGAAGCCGGCCTTTGGCCGCCCGCCGCTGGTGACGGCGACGGGTTCGCCCGCTGGTATCGATTTTGCCGCCCGCCATTCCGATCTGGTTTTCGTCACCTCACCCGGCGGAGCGCATATAGACAGCGCGCTGGAAACGCTGCCCGATCATGTCGCCATGATCAAGAACCGCGCCAGAGCCTATGGCCGGCAGGTGAAGACGCTCATCAATCCGATCATCGTCAGCCGCGACACGGAAAAGGAGGCGATCGCTTATGCCGATGCCATCGAGGCTGGAAAACCGCAGGCCGGCACCCGTGCCTTCGCCACCAATAATTACGACAGCGACGCCCATGCCTGGCGCGGCCGCGGCGATGCGCGCCACAAGCAGGGGCGCAATCTTGGCGGCAATATCGAAATCATCGGTTCGCCGGAACAGGTGGTCGAGCAGCTTGTCGGTTTAAAAAAGGCCGGCATTGATGGGGTTCAGCTGAATTTCTACGATTTCCGTGAAGACCTCGACTATTTCGCCGAACGCATTCTGCCCTTGATGAAGGAGGCTGGCCTGAGGCTTTGACGCCTTACCAGCCCTGATTTTCCAGTTCCGAAGCTAACCCCCTTCGCAATCGCCCGATTGCGGAAACGATATTTTTTACCCTGAGGAGATACCGTGAATATCGCCGTCGATCCCGTCAAAACATCAGCACCGAAAATTCTGGACCGGATCGGGACCTATGTTCCCGAACTCGTTTCCATCCGCCACGATCTGCACCAGCATCCGGAAATCGGTTTCGAGGAGGTGCGCACGTCAGGCATCGTCGCTGAAAAGCTCGCCTCCTGGGGCATCGAGGTGCATCGCGGTTATGGCAAGACAGGCGTGGTCGGTGTGTTGCGCGGCCGCCATGCGGGCAACCGCTCCATCGGGCTCAGGGCCGATATGGACGCCTTGCCGATGCCGGAGGAAACCGGGCTGCCCTATGCGTCGGTCTATCCCGGCAAGTTCCACGGTTGCGGACATGATGTGCACACTACCATCCTGCTCGGCACCGCGCGTTATCTGGCGGAAACCCGCGATTTCGCCGGCACGGTGGTGTTCATTTTCCAGCCGGCCGAGGAAGGTCTTGGCGGCGCGCGCGCCATGATTGCCGACGGGCTGTTCAAGGATTTTCCGGTCGACGAGATTTACGGCCTGCACAATTCCACTCATGCTGCGCCCAATCATCTGAAAGTCTCGCCCGGCACCATTCTGGCAGGTGCGGATTTCTTCGACATCCGGCTGAAGGGCAGGGGCGCTCACGCCGCCCACCCCGATGTTTCGCACGACCCGGTGCCGGCCACGGGCGAACTCATTCAGGCCTTGCAGACGATCGTCAGCCGCAACGTGCCGCCGACCGATCCCGCCGTGCTGTCGATCACGCGCATCGAGGCGGGGTCGGCCTATAATGTCATTCCCGAAACGGCCTCGATTGCCGGAACGGTGCGGGCCTTCTCTGATGGCGTGCGCGAAACCATCCGGGAGCGCATCCGCACGATTTCCGATCACCTTGCCGCCGCTCATGGTCTGACCGCCGAGGTGGATATTCGCGACATATTCTCGGTTCTCACCAATGACGATGCGTCCGTGGAGATCGTTGCCGGCGTGGCCCGCGAGGTTCTGGGAGACGAGCGCGTCTCCACCGAGCCGGGCCGCTTCATGGGCAGCGAGGATTTCGCCGATCTCCTGAAACACGCGCCCGGCGCATTTTTCACCCTTGGCCATTCCGGCGCCGTGCCTGCCCACAATCCCGGTTTCATCGTCGATGACGCCATCCTGCCGGTTGGCGCCACCCTGTTTGCCCGTCTGGTCGAGACCCGGCTGAAGGCCGCCTGAACATTTGAAAACAATTTCACAAAGGGAAACATCCATGGATATTACGAGACGTAAGACATTGCTTCTGAGTGCCGCCCTTGCCGGGGCCATGCTGTTGCCGTCCTTGCCGGCGCTGGCGGCGGAAACGCCGAAAAAGGGCGGGATTGTTACTCTTGCGGGTCTCGGCGAGCCGACGACGCTGGTGCCGCTTTCCGATTCCAATACGCGCACCCGCGCCATTTCCACAAAAATCCTTGAAGGGCTGGTGCGGTTCGACAGTGAGTTCAAACCGCATCCGGTTCTCGCCGAAAGCTGGGAAACCTCCGCCGATGGGTTGCGTCACACTTTCAAACTGCGCAAGGGTGTAAAATGGCATGACGGCAAGGATTTCACCGCGCAGGATGTTAAATTTTCGCTGCTCGCCTTCAAGAAGGTCGGTCCGCGCGGACGCATCACCTTTGCCAATATTGCCGATATCGAAACGCCCGATCCGCTGACGGCGGTGGTGGTGCTTTCCAAACCCGCGCCCTACCTTCTGCGGGCACTGACGGGCGGCGAAACACCCATACTGCCGGCCCATGCCTATGCTTCGGAAAACTACAATGAAAGCCCGAACGGCAATGCGCCCATCGGCACCGGCCCCTTCGTGTTCGAGGAATGGAAACGCGGCAGCTATGTGAAGCTGAAGAAGAACCCGCATTACTGGCAGGCCGATCTGCCTTATCTCGATGGTTTCGTGGCACGCTTCGTTGCGGATGCGGCCTCCACCACCATCTCCGTGGAAACGGGGGAGGCGGATTACACCGCTGACGTTTCCTACAGCGATCTGGAGCGTCTGCGGCAAAATCCCAAGCTTGCGGTGGAGGTCTATACAGACTCCTATCTCAACAATGCCGCCATCTTCGAGTTCAATCTGGAAAATCCGATCCTCGCCAAAAAGGAAGTCCGGCACGCGCTGGCCCATGCCATCGACCGCGATTTCATCAACGACGCGATCTTCTTCGGAACGGCCAAACCTGCTGGTTCAAACATCCCGGCCGTCTTCACCGCCTATAATGATGAAAAGCCTTTCATCTATCCCTTCGATCTCGCCAAAGCGAACGAATTGCTGGACAAGGCCGGTTATCCGAGAGGTGCTGATGGCACCCGTTTTTCGCTGCGGCTCGCCTTCCTGCCATCCGACGTCTTCCGCAAAACAGCAGAATATCTGCGCTCTTCCTTCGGCAAACTCGGCGTGAAGGTAGACATCGTCGAAGGCGATCTCGCCACCTTCATCAAGCGCGTTTACACCGAGCGCGGTTTTGACCTGACGGTGAACGGCATCAGCCGGCTGTTCGATCCAACGGCGGGCGTGCAGCGTCTCTACTGGTCCGATGGCATCAAGAACCCGGCGCCTTACGTCAATGCCGCCCACTACAATAATCCCAAGGTGGATGATCTTTTCCGTGCGGCCGCCATCGAGGTGGATGAAACGAAGCGGGCGGCGCAGTTTCAAGATATCCAGAAAATCACTGGTGACGACCTGCCGAATTTCTCCATCGTCGCTTTGCCGACCGTCATTCTGCGCAATACCAGTCTGAAGTCGCTCGTCACGACCATCGACATTGCCTATGGGGATTTGTCGACGGCCTGGAAAAGCGAGTGAGGGCGAATCCGGCCTCTTCTGCAACGCGAGTAGCGGCGGACTTTGCTCCATATTCGACGTCATCCTCGGTCTTGTACCGAGGATCTACCAGGGCATCCTGACCTTGTAGCTCGCAGATGCTCGGGACAGGCCCCGGTTTTTACCAAGACCGACAAAGGCGATGAATCGCTGCCGGGCTTCGGCTTGTGGCCGGGTTTTCCACTGCGGTCGATCCAGTCGAGGATGGTGCCAAGCTCGCCTTGCAGGGTGATAGTATAGCTGCCGCGCTTTTCGCCGGGGGTGACGACGATGCGGTCGATGACCTCGCGGATGGTGTCGATAGCCTCCGGTGCATCGTCTGGATGCGACAGCGTCTCGGCCAAATGCTCAATCCTGCGCCGCCAAATATCGGCGATGCCCGGATGAAGGTCGGGAACATCCTGCGGAATATCGGTGAGCCGGGCCGTGAGGTTATCCTGCCTGGCCTCCAGTTCGGTGAGACGGTCGGACAGGGCGCGATGCCAGCCGCCTTGCTCTATGACGCGGACGATCTCGGCTATGGCTCTGGCCGTCTCGCCAAGCTCCCGGCGGGTAGCCTCGGCGGCGCTGCGGCGCTCACGGTTGAGGCGGTTGGTTTCCTGCGTGTAGGCGCGCATGGCCTCTGCCATTATCTCCGGGGTCATCAGGCGCTCGCGCAAACCAGCCAGAACGCGGTCTTCCAGCACCTTGCCGGGAACGGTGCGGGCGTTGTCGCAACCATTGCCGAGCCCATGGTTGGAACAGGTGAAGCGGTCCTGTCCGCGCCGGGCGTAGCTGCCGCCACAAGTGCCGCAGAACACCAGGCCGGACAGCAGCGTGCGCGGGCGATGGGTGGCATTGAGAGCACCGTTCTTTTCTCGCATCATGCGTGCGGCGTTACGCGAACCGTCGATCTGCTTCCGGTAAAGGGCGGTCAGCTTATCCTGCCGCACTTTGGCAGCGTCCCATAACTCTTGCGGTACGATTCGAAGCTCCGGTGCTTCGGCGCGTATCCATTCGCTTTGCGGGTTAAGGCGGTAGGCAAGGCGCCCGGTGTCAGGGTGTTTGAGCCTCTTCTGCCGGTTCCAGCGGATGACGCCGACATAAAGCTCGCAATTGAGGATGCCGGAACTGATGATGCGGTTGCCCCTTATGGTGGCGTCGTTCCAGCGTTTGCCGGTGGGGCTGGCGATGCCGTCACGGTTAAGGTCGGCGGCGATGCGTCGCGGGCCTTTCCCGGCGGCATATTCGCGAAAAATACGCCGACGATCTCGGCCTGTTCCGCGATGATCTCGCGTTCGCCTCTGATCGGCTCGCCGCGTGCATCAAGCTGGTGGACGACACGATAACCGTAGGCATTGCCGCCGCCAATCTTTCCGGCCTCGACGCGGCCCCTGATGCCGCGATGGGTTTTTATGGCGAGGTCTTTCAGGAACAGGGCATTCATCGTACCTTTGAGGCCGACATGAAGCTCGTTGATCTCGCCTTCGGACAGGGTGAAGATGCGGACACCTGCGAAACTCAGCCGCTTGAAAACGCCCGCCACATCCTCCTGATCGCGACTGAGACGATCCAGTGCCTCGCACAGCACCATGTCGAAGCGGCCCGCCTGCGCGTCGGCAAGCAAGGACTGGATGCCGGAGCGGATGAGCGAAGCGCCGGAGACGGTGCGGTCGGAATAAGTTTCAGCGATCGTCCAGCCCTCGCGAGCGGTGCGTTCGCGGCATTGGCGCAACTGGTCCTCGATGGAGGCATCGCGCTAGTTGTCGGAGGAATAGCGGGCATAAAGGGCAACACGGCTCATCGGCATTATCTCCTGTCTGATATTTGTTCCACATTCAACGCACAAGCCGCCTTCGCTGGCGCTTGCGGGGGCCGCCGGGCAGCGCCCGCACGTCGCCTTTCCTGCTTCTCCGCCCAAAGGCGGATCGAAGGCGCCCGGTCAGGGCTGGCGCGGCACGCGCCACCGCGAAGCGGCCTGGCCTTGAGGGAGCGGTTTCGATTCGGCCCAATCCCGGAATGCTAAAAAGGCTTTCATCGCACCACAGATTTGAGTTGCCTTGCCTCTACCTGAATCCTAGGTGAAAGCAGCATCCGTAAGCAAGCTGTTTCCGGTATCCTCACCGTCTGTCAGCGGGTTACTCCTCATCCGCTGCCTTCACCCTGCTATTATCGTTGGCGGCAATCCGGGCTGCAAAATCCTCACGCGCCATCTGCTTGCCGATCAGCCGTGCAATTGACAGGACGACCGCGTCCAGACGGGCGAAGGCTTTGGTCTCGGCACCGCTATCCTCTCCATCAGGCGGGCGGTTGTCATTCGCTGCTTTGTCTCTCCCGGAGTGGTGCCGCGTCATCAACCATCGCGATGCTCTCCTTCTGGACGCCATGCGACGGGGTTTGTGATCCATTGGTTGATGTCAGATTCCTTCGATCCCGCACCATTGATGCTGATCCTGATCTGGGCGGGAAATGTGCCTTCGGCGATCTTGCGGTAGATGGTGGACCGGGACAGGCCGGTACGGGAAAGAACGGTATTCAGGCGGATAATACGATCTGGTTCTGGCATGGCAGCACTGCCTCCTGCTGGATGTTTCTGACTGCCCCTGAACCAGTCAGGACAAGAAATTATCCAATTGCAAGAGGTATTTAGTCGGTATCGTACTGCGGCGTACAAAGGACGGTTTGACGGCGCGATTTCCCACCTACAGAGTAAGCGCGCCCTCCCTCGGAAAATTCTCGGGCGGGACCGGCGCGTGCCACACCGTCCCACGCACATTACAGCATTCCGCCATGCGCTGGAATATCATGCCTGCATCGACGGAAATCGACACGACAACCGAACTGATGGAGACAAACATGCGGAAACCACGCGATTACGACGCAGAACTGAAGGCGCTCGAAGACAAGGCGAAAGAGCTGAAGAACCGCAAGGTCCAGCAGCTTGGCGAACTGGTGATCGCCACCGGAGCGGACAGTCTCAGCGCCGACGAACTGGCGGGTGCGTTGCTCGTGCTGGTGGAAACGAAAGATGCCGGAAGAAAAGAGGCATGGGCCAAGCGCGGGGCGGCATGGTTTCGGAGCAAATCGCGCCGATCTCAACCGGCAAATGACGATGACGCTGGCGGCGCTCAAATGCAACCGGGCGGCGCGCAACCGCCATCAGGCGCAACGGGCGCGGCATGATATGCGACGCTGGCACGTCGAACGGAGAAAGAGAACGCACCATCTGATCGAGCTTGGCGGTCTCGTCGTCAAAGCCGGAGTCATCGAACTCACCGGTAACGACCGCGCCGTCATCCTCGGCGCGCTCATCTGGATGGCAGACAAACTCAAGAGCGGCGAACGCGACAAAGCGATGGCGATATGGGCCGGAAAGGGGAAAGCGTCTTTCGACGCAGAACATAGAGGGAAATC
Source organism: Rhizobium rhizogenes (assembly GCF_002005205.3). The sequence goes on from NZ_CP019702.2 coordinate 1,774,454, forward strand.
CGACCCGCTAGTTGATCAAAAATAGCTTGGTTACCGACGGCCGCCACTCCTTGTGAATGAAAAAATTTTGTGACGCTCGGGCGAACAATATTTCCATCGTTGCGCTAGTCGGTTGTTTCAATTTTTGATTGATAATTTAAAATGAATTGTTAGGTTCGCGGCGACAGATGGGGATAGTAGATGCAGAATACGGACCAGGTACATTCGGGCGGTCACGGAAACGTTCAACCAAGCAAAGATGCCGGCCAGGCCCGCATCAACGCAATAGGTCACGCGGTCTGGCTCATGTCGCGCTCACCGCTCCACAAACACCTGATGATCACTGATATCGAGTGGCTTGTAACGCCTCCAATTATGTTAGGGCAGTTCCATTTGTGGGAACGGGCGGGCAACCCTTTTGGATTTGCATCGTGGGCGCTTCTTGGAGAAGAAGCTGAAGATAGGATCGTGACGAAGGGTATCCGGCGCCTGATGCCCACTGACTGGAAGTCTGGCGATCAATTGTGGCTGATTGATTTCATATGCCCGTTTGGCGGTCAGGAAGGATTAATAGAAGAATTAAAAACACAGGTTCTATCAGCTCGACGATTTAAGATGTTGCAGGCGGCACCGGGCGGGCGAAGGGCCGTTGTGGAATGGTAGTAACGTTTCGGTCGCGATTGCTACGGTGATGGGATGCAGGTTCATCACTCTGAATGTAAGACTAGGATATTAATATGCCACAAACGCGGCTAGCTAGTCTCGTAAGTCCCGTTTTTTTTGCTACGTGCGCTTGCATTCTTTTTTCAATCTTTGCGCTTGTCCGAGGGAATTCCGCACCTTTAACGACGTGTGAAGTAAATATGGAAACTGTAAAACTCGACGTCGCCGGAATGCATCTAAATATTCCCTTGGGTCATTTCTACATCGACGGTTTTATCAAACATGGTAGATGGCCATCCCCGTCGCGCCAGCGAGTGTTGGTAAAGTCTGTGAACATCGATTTCCTGCTTCCAGATTTAAGGGCACTCTCCTGCGAGAACGTAGATCTGTTATCAGCAGAAAGCCGACCTTTTCCATATCTATCTGTTGTTCTTGGAGCCTCTCTACCCGAAGCGAGAGGCTGGTTTGACAAGATTCAACAACGTATTGCCGATGGAATAAGAGTCGAAGATGGCACGAGGGGACGTTTTAAGAAATACAGGGAGGGTAACGTGACGTATTACATGGAGGATGGCTTAACTAATTTCATGATCACGTGCCGGAACTATGGGGATAGAGATTCTTGTTTGGTAAAGGATGAGTATAAATATGGTTATTATTTGGAATATTTTACTGATTCAGTCCATATTTTTCAAAAACCTATTTCAATTATTGATGAGATCCGAAAAAAAATTAGTAAATTTGAGCAGGACGCTAACTGAATAATATTAAATCGAATTACGGATGGCTGAGAAATGGCTTTAGCAATTACTGCGGATCAATATGAAGTTATCCGGCAATATGCCGATGCTGGCGATTACAAATCTGGATGGAAGTATCTATCCAGTATCGGCGATAACTATGCTGACAATGCGTATGGTGTGACGAATGTTGACTATGGAAGCATGGGCGAAATGCTTTCCAGTTCGCTTTGGATGAAATCTCTGGTTAGATTTCATTGGATCCGGACAGCAGGTGAGGACAACTACAACGCCAAGTTCTCGAGTGTTGCTGTCCAACATTTCCAGCAGTACGTTGATTATATTGGAAGCAACGGCTTTCTATTGCCAAATACACAACAAATTGAGCAAAGTTACAGAGCCGCAGTCGTCGGAAATGGCCTTCCAGCAACAACCGCATTTGACGGTATATTTACCAATACTATTGGCCAGACAGGTTTAGATTGGCCAGATTTTTTAGGAGTAGAAGCAGAAAGGCAGGTCGATTCCAGCGTATTTGACGATATTAGCCGAGCTGAGGCGTGGGCTATACTAATTCTAGATTTTGGCGAAGCTACCGCATATCACGCAGCGATAATGTATACTTTGTCCGCGATGGGTATGGGTAGTGAGGAGGCGGCCGCGTTCCTGAGAAGAGTCTTGGCGGCGGAGTTTGTTCAGTGTTTCCCAGCATGGACTGATATTCTTCTCCACGATGGCAAAACGAAGCCAATTGCCGAGATTGCGGTCGGCGATCTAGTGATGTCCTTTGACGGTAAAGGTGAACTGGTATCGAACAAAGTCACGCGTCTCTTTGGTAACGTGACACAGGAATGGTTAGAATTGAGCTTTCCAGAGGACTCTGGCCTGGACACGCTTGTTGTGACGCCAGGGCATAGGTTCTTGACGCCTGATGGTAAGTTTACAGCGATTTCCGAGTTGGTTGATAGAAGCACTGGACGTGCCGAACTCGTTCTGGCGGATGGCTTGCCAATTGTCGCATCGACGCAACGCGTCGTTTATAGTGAGGAGACGGCAGATCTGTATGAGCAGCAGATTGATCCTGATGATGCAGTCACTGCCGCAATAAACAGCCAAAACGGATGGAAAACTTACAACTTCGAAGTAGAAGTCTTGCACACTTATGTCGCAGGTGGCCTGCGCGTGCACAACGATTCGCTATTTCTTCCACAAACAGAAGAAGCCAGACTTGCCGACGATATTCTAAGTAAGATTTCAAACATCATTTTCGCTGATAACCCTTGGCAGAATATCTTGATCGGTTCCGCCTTGCGCTCCTTTGGGTCTGTTGCTCAGGATGCGCTGTTTGGTGAGGATGATTTTAACGGCGAACTCTTGTTGGGCCGGTACGCCCTGAACGTTATTGGAAGTGTGGGAGGATACGCTGGTCGCGCACTAGTTTCTGCGCTCATTGACGATGCAGATATTGATCCGGCACTCGCCAGCGCATTGTCAATCTTTGCTCAACAGGCAGGTTCCAATCTGGCCCAGCTCGCTGCGTTTGAGTTCCTCGCTGCAAACGCTGGCGGAACTATTGCATTTGAGGCGCAACAAGCGCTCGACAATTCCGCCAATGGATTCAACTTCGGCGAGATTATTGCATCCGCCGGCTTTGCCGCGCTTGGGTCCTATGCCGGGTCACAATTAGCCGATTTGCTCGATATGGACCCCGAGCTCGCAGCACTTGTTGCAGGCCCGACGCAGGCTGCTATCATCAAAGTCGGTGACAATATTATTGCCGGAAATGCTTGGAATCTGGGCGTCTCGAGTACCATGCTCACGTCGCTCGGGAGTGTTGCGGGGACAATTCTCGCCAACAATATAGGTAATTTCGATACCTATACGGAGCAGGTAGGTTCGAATATCGGCTCCAATATCGGCGCATTCATCTTCAGTTCGCTTGGACCGGTTGGAACATTTATCGGATCTCTCCTGGGAGGTTTGCTCGGTGGACTTATCGGAGGGATATTCGGTGACGATCCGGAGGGGTTCGCCGATGTCGAATTCAATACCCTTGAGGATCTGTATCGAATTTCGAGGGTTTACGGCGAAGATCGCGCACACAAAGACGTCGCACGAGATTTGGCCGAAAGCCACATCAGCATTGTGAAGTCCATTCTCGATCTGGTGGATGGGGACGTGCTGGCCGGTAACGTTGCTCGCCTCACCTTCGGTTTCGTGGAAGAAGATTTTTCCGTCAAAATTGACGGTCAGGAATATAGTCTCGGATCGGATGCCAAAAGCACGATCAATATAGGTGTGTTCGAGGCGCTGCGATCCATGCAGATAGCTGGCGGTGATGTGTATACGCGCCGCGCAATCCATACCACGCTGGAGACCTACCAGGAATGGTCGATCGATGCCGATGGTGCGACCGCTGTTCCCCGAACGGTGATTGATCCGACAGGCGGAAGCGCAAGTGCGCAAGAGACTTCAAGTTCGGACGCTCTCAATCAATTGATGTCCGCATTGATGATCGCCAAGGAGTACCAGAACTATCTCCGGAACATTTCTGCGATTAATGCCATTATTGCGGCTGATCCGAACAGTGAATTCGCCATCGGCTGGCAGATGACATTGGCGCAGGCATTTGCGCTGGGCATTCATCAGCGATCGGAAATCGACTGGACGGGTGGCTGGGACTGGTGGCTGCAGCATAACGCTGTCACCAGTGATAAAGTCGTCTTCACCTATCTTGATGGAGAGCGCTGGTTCGTCCTCGGAACGAATTCACCAGCAGTGATTGCTGATACGATAGCGCCAGGACAGAAAGACACGATCAGTGGCGGAGATCGTTCTGATTATATATTTATCGATGGCGACAGATTTGACGGCGATGTTTCCCAGGCCGGTAAGACTGGAGAATTCATTGGTTTCAATGGCTTTGACAGGGCCGGCAAAACCGAGATTGGCTTTGCCGCGCGGATAAACGGTGGCGCAGGTGACGATCAGATTTACGGCGGCGACCTCGGCAATGATCTTTTTGGTGGTGCTGGTAACGATCTTCTGATTGGTGGAAAACTTGATGACTGGCTGTTCGGTGGGGATGGAGACGATGTTCTTCTCGCCGGCGGAGGGCTTGGCGATGTTCTGGATGGAGGATCTGGAAACGATCGCTTATTGGGCGACGATTCCGAAGACTGGCTCTCAGGCGGTACCGGCGATGATGTACTGCGCGGCTTTGCCGGCAATGACATCCTGGAGGGCGGAGCCGGTCGTGATGTATTGATCGGCGGCGATGGTGCGGACAGATATGTCTACCGCGTTGATAGCGGTGTAGATGTGGTGACCGACTCTGGAGTGACCGGAAACGATGTCATAGTATTTGGAAACGGCATTCTTCCCTCTGACCTGATCATCTACCGTTCGGCAGTTGGCGATGATCTCATGATCCGGTTCAACGGCAACGATTCAGCGCTTCTCGTCATTACCGGTGGCTTTCTGACCGACTTCAGCGGTATCGAACGCTTCGAATTTGCCGATGGAACGGTGTGGTCAAAGGGCCAGATAATTTCTGCGATTGCGCAGGGCGTCCTTCCTTCGCTTACACATATGGGCGATGGAGCATCCACTATCATTGCTGGCACGCTCGGTGATGATGATCTGGCCGGTTCGGGTGGAGACGATATCCTCCAGGGAGGTGTCGGATCTGACACCTACCGCTTCAATCTCGGTGATGGGGCGGACACCATCATCGACCTCGGTCTTTCTCGCGACATCGACCGGGTGGTGTTTGGAGCCGGTATTGTCCCCGCTAATCTGGTTCTGAGCAGGGATTCTGCCAATAGTTCTGTGCTTGTGATTGGCGTTGAAGGCACGAACGACAAGCTTTCGGTCCACTATCGGAATCCCGATTTTTCGGACGGGATTGAATTATTCGAATTCGCTGACGGCACCCGCCTGTCTTACGGAGAGCTTAACAAGCTTTACATCAATCAGAACCAGACGACGGGTAACGACATTCTGGTTGGCGGATTCTCTGACGAGATCCTATCTGGTGGCAAAGGTAACGACACACTGCGTGGCGGCGGTGGGTATGATCAACTTGTTGGGGGAGAAGGCGACGACACCTACCTCTACCATCGAGGTGACGGGTACATCGTCATTTCAGAGAATTCTGGTGCAGATAAACTGGTTTTCGGCGCAGGCATTTCTTACGAGGACGTCCATTTGTCGGTGGGCGGCAGGGATGATCGTTCGTTGCTCATTACATTCCGCGGAATGCCTGGACGCATTGAGTTATTTGGTCAGCTTTATAGTTTTGGTGTCGAGCAGTTCGTGTTCTCGGATGGAACGATCTGGTCGGCTCAAGACATAAAGAGTGCCCTTACAGCCAGAGTTACGGATAGAAATGATGACCGGATTGTCGGATCGTCTCAGGCGGACGTGCTGCATGGCGGGTCGGGCGACGATCGGATTTACGGTTATAACGACAACGACCAGATCAGAGGTGGCACCGGCGACGATGTTCTGATCGGCGGCTGGCACGACGACACCTATTTCTACGATCTTGGTGATGGAAACGATGTGATCGTTGAGGGCAGCTATGACGGTGATAACGACAGGCTTGTCTTTGGCACGGGTATATCATTGGGCAATCTGACATACAGTCAGGGCCCCTATGCAGCGGCAAACGGCTGGATCACGTTCGGCGATGGTACGCGCCTGACCTTACTGGGTCTGGGCAATAGCAGCGGAAGCGGGGTTAACCGGATAGAGACGGCCGATGGCACGGTGCTTGTGGGTCAACAGGTGCTAGACCTGTTCCGTTCGTCGTGGATGAGTGCAGGCAAGGATATTATCAGGGGTTTTAATGTCGCTGACGTCATTAACGGCGGGTCGGGCGACGATCGGATTTACGGTTATAACGACAACGACCAGATCAGAGGTGGCACCGGCGACGATGTTCTGATCGGCGGCTGGCACGACGACACCTATTTCTACGATCTTGGTGATGGAAACGATGTGATCGTTGAGGGCAGCTATGACGGTGATAACGACAGGCTTGTCTTTGGCACGGGTATTTCATTGGGCAATCTGACATACAGTCAGGGCCCCTATGCAGCGGCAAACGGCTGGATCACGTTCGGCGATGGTACGCGCCTGACCTTACTGGGTCTGGGCAATAGCAGCGGAAGCGGGGTTAACCGGATAGAGACGGCCGATGGCACGGTGCTTGTGGGTCAACAGGTGCTAGACCTGTTCCGTTCGTCGTGGATGAGTGCAGGCAAGGATATTATCAGGGGTTTTAATGTCGCTGACGTCATTAACGGCGGGTCGGGCGACGATCGGATTTACGGTTATAACGACAACGACCAGATCAGAGGTGGCACCGGCGACGATGTTCTGATCGGCGGCTGGCACGACGACACCTATTTCTACGATCTTGGTGATGGAAACGATGTGATCGTTGAGGGCAGCTATGACGGTGATAACGACAGGCTTGTCTTTGGCACGGGTATTTCATTGGGCAATCTGACATACAGTCAGGGCCCCTATGCAGCGGCAAACGGCTGGATCACGTTCGGCGATGGTACGCGCCTGACCTTACTGGGTCTGGGCAATAGCAGCGGAAGCGGGGTTAACCGGATAGAGACGGCCGATGGCACGGTGCTTGTGGGTCAACAGGTGCTAGACCTGTTCCGTTCGTCGTGGATGAGTGCAGGCAAGGATATTATCAGGGGTTTTAATGTCGCTGACGTCATTAACGGCGGGTCGGGCGACGATCGGATTTACGGTTATAACGACAACGACCAGATCAGAGGTGGCACCGGCGACGATGTTCTGATCGGCGGCTGGCACGACGACACCTATTTCTACGATCTTGGTGATGGAAACGATGTGATCGTTGAGGCGAGCAACGAAGGGAGTAACGACAGGCTTGTTTTCGGACCGGGTATTCTTGCCGCGCAACTGGCTTTTAGTTTTGACGTCCATGACACAGACACGCTGATAATACATTTGCCAGATGCATCAACAATCACCATCAAAGATGCTTTCGGATCAACCGGGGCTGGCATAGACCGTCTCGAATTTGCAGATGGCACGATCTGGAATCGTGATCAACTTACTGCGGTGGTCGGAAGAACGCAGGCCTTGTTGAATGCCATTAGCGGTGATGGCGGCGCGAATACACTCCTCGGAACATCCGGAAACGATAGCTTGAAAGGTCTGGATGGCGCCGATACGATTTCTGGTGACGCGGGCGACGACTATGCCGATGGCGGATGGGGCGACGACATCTATGTCTTCAATCGTGGTGATGGGCACGATGTGTTCTACGGTAACATCGGTTCTGACACGCTGCGATTTGGCGCCAACATTTCTCCCGCCGATATCGTTGTGCAACTGATGGAGGCGGATCACTCCTTCCTGACGCTGAAGATAGCGGGAACGACTGACGAGGTCAGCATCAGGGACGTTGAAAAGATCGAGTTTGCCGATGGCACGGTCTGGACGGAGGCGCAACTCTATCAGGTCTACGCTGACCAGAACTCGACCTCCAGCGATGACTATATCCATACCTATGACGGCAACGATGTGATCAATTCCGGTGCTGGTGACGATCGTATTTATGCCGACGAGGGGCATGACACGATCTCGGGTGGCGCTGGCGACGATTACGTCGATGCGGGTTATGGCAACGACACTTACGTCTTCAACCGTGGTGATGGTCGCGACGTGGTGGATGGCAATTATGGCAGCGATACGCTGCGATTTGGCGCCAACGTTTCTCCCGCCGATATCGTTGTGCAACTGATGGAGGCGGATCACTCCTTCCTGACGCTGAAGATAGCGGGAACGACTGACGAGGTCAGCATCAGGGACGTTGAAAAGATCGAGTTTGCCGATGGCACGGTCTGGACGGAGGCGCAGCTCTATCAGGTCTACGCTGACCAGAACTCGACCTCCAGCGATGACTATATCCATACCTATGACGGCAACGATGTGATCAATTCCGGTGCTGGTGACGATCGTATTTATGCCGACGAGGGGCATGACACGATCTCGGGTGGCGCTGGCGACGATTACGTCGATGCGGGTTATGGCAACGACACTTACGTCTTCAACCGTGGTGATGGTCGCGACGTGGTGGATGGCAATTATGGCAGCGACACGCTGCGATTTGGCGCCAACATTTCTCCCGCCGATATCGTTGTGCAACTGATGGAGGCGGATCACTCCTTCCTGACGCTGAAGATAGCGGGAACGACTGACGAGGTCAGCATCGGGGACGTTGAGAAGATCGAATTTGCCGATGGCACGGTCTGGACGGAGGCGCAACTCTATCAGGTCTACGCTGACCAGAACTCGACCTCCAGCGATGACTATATCCATACCTATGACGGCAACGATGTGATCAATTCCGGTGCTGGTGACGATCGTATTTATGCCGACGAGGGGCATGACACGATCTCGGGTGGCGCTGGCGACGATTACGTCGATGCGGGTTATGGCAACGACACTTACGTCTTCAACCGTGGTGATGGTCGCGACGTGGTGGATGGCAATTATGGCAGCGACACGCTGCGATTTGGCGCCAACGTTTCTCCCGCCGATATCGTTGTGCAACTGATGGAGGCGGATCACTCCTTCCTGACGCTGAAGATAGCGGGAACGACTGACGAGGTCAGCATCGGGGACGTTGAAAAGATCGAGTTTGCCGATGGCACGGTCTGGACGGAGACGCAGCTCTATCAGGTCTACGCTGACCAGAACTCGACTTCCGGTGATGACTATATCCATACCTATGACGGCAACGATGTGATCAATTCCGGTGCTGGTGACGATCGTATTTACGCCGACGAGGGGCATGACACGATCTCGGGTGGCGCTGGCGACGATTACGTCGATGCGGGTTATGGCAACGACACTTACGTCTTCAACCGTGGTGATGGTCGCGACGTGGTGGATGGCAATTATGGCAGCGATACGCTGCGATTTGGCGCGACAATCGCAGTGGGTGATCTGCGAGTATTCAGTGACCCGTCTGGCTGGACAACAATAATCCTGCCTGACACGGGTGATATTGTTGAGATATCATCTGTTGAATTCGTCGAGTTTGCCGACGGGACGCGAATCTCCCTGTCGGACTTGCCAAAAATCGAACAACAATCCTCAACCAGTGTCGGAACAGTTCTGGGAACTTCAGCAAGCGATATCCTCATCGGGACCGCAGGAAACGATAACCTGCGGGGGCTCGGAGGCGATGATCGTTTGGCAGGCGGTCTCGGTGCAGACACTTACGTCTTTGGACTTGGAGATGGACACGATACGATCGAAGAGGGTGCCGACGTCACATCAACCGATACGCTTGAACTGGGCAGCGGAATAATGGCTAGCGACGTTTTCTTTGAAAGATCAGCGCAGAACGCTGACGATCTCGTTATGCGTATCAGATCGCGCGAAGAAACGATCGTTCTGAAAAATCAGTTGGCGACAAATGGTGCCGGAATTGAGCGCCTGCTGTTTGCAAATGGTACAGTTTGGACGAGGGCGAATATCACAGCGACCGCTGGAGGTAATCAATCCTCAAATGGTGATGATATTCTTACGGGAACCTATCGAGCCGATATCCTGCGCGGCGGAACGGGGAATGATGTTCTAAACGGTGGACAGGGGGCGGACCGCTACCTGTACTCGCTTGGCGATGGAAACGACAGAATTTCCGACCTTTCGCCGGTGGATGAAATCGACGAACTCGTTTTCGAATTCGCTTATTCGGGCTCAGGTATCGCTTTCAAGCGCGCCGTCGACGGTACCTCTCTGCTGATCACAGTCGGCGGCTCGTCGATCGTTATCGAAAACCAGTTGGATGGCTCCGGTCATGGTATCGATCTGGTGACGTTCTCCTCGGGAGAACATTTGAGCCGCAGCGACATCGAGACGCTTGTCCTCGCATCTTCGATGACCTCCGGAAATGACGTGATCGACGGCACGGGGGGAAGCGATGTGATAAGCGGCGGGGCCGGCGATGATGTCGCAGACGGCAAGGAAGGCTCCGACACCTATCATTTCGGCGCAAACGATGGACATGATGTCATCCAGGACAGCGGTCGGAATCCCGCTAACGACGTTCTTGTCTTCGGCACGGGGATTTTCTCGACGTCGGTTCGCATCTTGCGTGAAACGAGCGGTCTTTACAGGATCGAAGGCGATAACAACACTTGGTCGATTACCTTGGTGGGCGAGTTTGGTGGCATCGAAGAGTTCAGATTTGCCGACAACGTGGTGTGGTCGCAAACAGTCTTTAAGCAGACATACTACAACAGCCTTGCATCCGGGAATAATGGGACAATTGTCGGTGATGCAACGAACGAGACCATCAACGGTGGTGCGGCATCAGAGCTCATCCGTGGTGGGGCGGGCGATGACCAATTAAGCGGAGCTGGAGGGGATGACGTTATCTTCGGTGACGCGGGTAATGACACCCTGTTCGGCGGTGACGGAAATGACACTCTTGAAGGTGGGCTTGGCCTTGATCATTACGATGGCGGCAATGGCTTCGATACCGTTGATTTCAGCTACTCCTCTGCCGATTGGGTCGTCGATCTTTCGGTCGGTAAGGCTCACACGCACGATAACCCGGACGGAATTGAGACAATAACCTCAATTGAAAAGATCGTAACGGGTTCCGGTGATGATAATTTGACGGGCGGGACTGGTGACGAGGTTTTTGTCGCCGGGGCAGGTAATGACCGTTTGGATGGAGCAGATGGCGACGATGAACTGATTGGCGGGAAGGGTAACGACACATATGTTTACATCCGAGGGGGCGGTCACGACATAGTGGTAGAGGCCTTGGCGGAAGGCGCCTCCGACAGCTTGACAGTGACAGGTCTTGCTTTCTCGGATGTCGGTCTCACGCGGCAAGGAGAAGACTTACTTATCACGGTACCGGAATCGTCATCAGGTCTTGGCGATGGTGGTTCTATCCTTGTGAAGAATACGCTGATCGATGATGATGCAGGCGTGGAGAGCTTCGTATTTACGGACTGGACCTATAGCAAGACGGACATGCGTTCCGTGCTTCTTTCGCAGCTCACCACATCTGGCAATGACGTGATCGAAGGTTTTGGCAACACTGGAGACTATCTTGAGGGTGGCGCGGGCAACGACGCTTTCGTATTCAAGCCTAACTTCGGTTGGGATACGATCGGCGACTTTGTTGCGGGAGCTGGAACAGATGATGTTCTCGAATTCCGCGGCGGGGTCTTGGCAGACTTCGAGGCAGTTCTGGCTGCCGCTTCACAGGTTGGTAATGACACCATTATCAACATTGACGGCACCAACGGCATTACACTCGCAAATGTCAATCTCTCCGACTTGCATCGAGATGACGTGCGATTTGTTGCCTAGGAACTGACCCTTGCCCAAGTATTCGAACTATGAAGTGCGGCGACCTCCGGTCGCCGCCGCCTTGCGAGCGACACGGAGTGCCTTCGTGTCGGTTGCGGTCCTGAGCGCTTTCACCAATATCCTGATGCTGACTGGCCCACTGTTCATGATGCAGGTTTATGATCGCGTTCTGTCCAGCCGCAGTGTGCCGACGCTTGTTGCCCTGTCGGTGCTGGCCATCACCCTCTATCTGTTTCTCGGAATTCTTGAACTGATAAGGTCCAGAATTCTCTCACGCATAGGCGAGCGGATCGAGGAACAGCTCGGCGGACCCACATTTGATGCGGTGATGCTGTTGCCACTCAGGATGTCGAAAAAGGAAGTGGCCGGGCAGCCCGTCCGTGATCTCGAGCAGATACGGCAATTCATGAGTGGTCCGGGTCCGGTCGCCATTTGTGATATGCCATGGCTACCGCTATACGTCGGCATCCTCTTTCTCTTTCACGCGTACCTCGGTTGGCTTGCGATTGCCGGTGCGACTTTGCTGATCGTGCTGACGCTTTGCAGCGATGCGGTTCTGCGTGACCCGACACGCCGGGTGGCATCGCTTTCATCGGCACGAGCCGACTACATAGAGGCGGGGCGGAGGAATGCCGAGGCGCTGCATGCCATGGGCATGAAGAGCGCTTATGCACTTAAATGGCATGAGACAAATACGGCCTATGTTGAGATGCAGCGCCAGGCAAATGACGCGACAACCAGCTTCTCGACTTTTTCAAAGATATTTCGGTTGGCACTGCAATCCGCCGTTCTGGCGCTGGGAGCATGGTTGGCTATAAAGCAGCTTGCATCGCCGGGTGCCATGATCGCGTCATCCATTCTGACATCCAGGGCGCTCGCCCCCATAGAGCAGGCGATCGGCCAATGGCGTAGTTTTGTTAACTTCAGGCAGGCCAAAGGCCGCCTCAGCCAGCTTCTCGAAAAGATCGGCACGGATCAGGAAAAAATGGCTCTCCCAGCGCCTTCAAAAACACTTTCTGTCTCAGGCGTTTCTGTCCTCGCCCCTGGCAATCAATCACCGACCGTGCGCGATGTCACTTTCTCGCTTTCGGCGGGGCAGGCGCTGGGTATTATTGGACCGAGTGGCTCCGGTAAATCGACCCTCGTGCGGGCGCTCGTCGGTATCTGGCCATCGGCGCGCGGAACGGTCAGACTGGACGGAGCGGAACTGGATCAATGGCATCCGGAAGCGCTTGGCCCGTCGATCGGCTATCTTCCTCAGGGGGTCGAGTTGTTTGACGGCACCATCGCTGAGAATATTGGCCGGTTTTCCGGATCGGCGGACCCGTCCGATATTATCGAGGCGGCGAAACTGGCGGATGTGCATGACCTTATCCTGTCGATGCCGGAGGGATATGATACGAGGATCGGCAATAGCGGTGCGGCTCTTTCCGCTGGCCAGCGCCAGAGGATCGGTCTTGCACGCGCATTGTTCGGGAAACCTTTCCTGATCGTTCTGGATGAGCCAAATGCCAGCCTCGACGCGGAAGGTGAGGTGGCGTTGACGAACGCCATTGCGGTGGCGCGTCAGCGAGGTGCTATTGTGGTGATTGTCGCGCATCGGCCGAATGCGCTGTCGGCTGTCGACAACGTCCTCGTTCTCGCGCAGGGCGCAATGGTCACCTTCGGCCCGCGTGATGAGGTGCTGCGTAAAACGACAATGCGTGCTGTATCGGAAAAAGCATGACCGCCAACGACGCCACGACACATAGCGCTGCGAGCCGCGCTATCCGATCTTATACGATTGCGGGCGTTGCGACGCTTGTAATCATGGTTCTTGGCGTTGGGGGCTGGGCTGTGACCGCTAATCTTTCCGGTGCGATAATGGGTGCGGGGACAGTTGTTGTAGATGGAAACGTCAAGCGCATCCAGCATCGTGAGGGCGGTATCGTCGGTGAAATTGGGGTTCGCAATGGCACCGTCGTCAACGCGGGAGATTTGCTCATCCGGCTTAACGATACCGTCACCAGGGCAAATCTGGCTATCGTTGAAAAGCAGATTGACCAATTGAATGCGCGGAAGATGCGGCTGTCGGCGGAGCGGGAAAACGCTGAAAATATGGTTGTTCCGCCGGTATCGTCGAGCCAGATAATCGATACCGAAAGCGGCGAATACCTCAAAGCTGAAGTAGCTCTTTTTGCTGCGCGCAGACAAACCATTGTTGGTCAAAAAGCCCAGCTTAGACAGCGTATCGATCAGATACGGCAAGAGAACGAGGGGCTGATCGTTCGCAGGAGTGCTAAAGAAGAGGAATTGTCGTGGATTGGTCAGGAACTTGTCCGCGTACGGAGTCTGGCCAATCAGCAACTGGTCCAGTTCAACCGTCTGGCAGAACTGGAGCGGTTACGCGCGCAGCTTGATGGGGAACGCGGCCAGTTGATGGCAGAGATCGCAAGGGCGGCGACGCGCATCACAGAGACGGAGCTTCAAATTCTTCAGCTTGATCAGGATCGGTTGGCAGAAGTTTTGACGGAATTACGTGACGTCGACAACAAGCTTGCCGAACTCACCGAACAAAAGGTTACGGCGGAAGACCAGTTGAAACGCATCGATATTCGATCTCCGCAGGACGGTATCGTGCATGAGCTCGCCGTTCACACGATCGGTGGCGTCATTAGCCCCGGAGAAACAGTCATGCAGATCGTCCCGGTCAACGACCGGCTGGTGGTCGAAACGAAAATCCAGCCGGCTGATATCGACCAGATGCATGTGGGCCAGCAGGCGACCCTACGTTTCTCCGCCTTCAATCAGCGTACGACACCGGAAATTAGCGGACATGTGAGAACGGTTGCTGCCGATCTTGTGAGCAATCCGCAGACGGGCGAAAGCTGGTATACTGCCCGGATTCAGATAGAACCGGAAGAGCTGATGAAACTCGGCAATCTCGACCTTCTCGCCGGTATGCCAGTTGAAGCATATATTAAGACAAGCGAAAGAACCGCCTTGTCGTATCTCCTCAAACCTCTCGCCGATCAGATCAACAGGGCGATGCGGGAGGATTAGGGATATGTTTAGTTTGCCCAAAATCTGCGATGGACAAAGAGCCGAGAGTGGCGAGGTGACTATCTGGGATTCATATTTTAATGTTTGAAGTGGCTGCGGTGGCAGGCTTCAAATCTCTATAGTCAGCAGGTGTCTGTCTCGGTCAAAACCTGCCCGAGCATGACGAAAGAGAGGTTTTGCACTAGCGGCCTTTCAGCAAAACCCGGCAATCCTGCCGGGTTTTTTATTGCCGAAATCCGCTCTCCATCCTTTTTGCACCTTCGCGCTCGCAGCCTGTTTTCGAGAAAAACTTTGCGTATGAAGCATATCGGCCGAAACAGCGATGTTATCAGTTGAATTTTAGAAAAAATCAATTTCATCAATAATTTAGCGCAAAGCATTTCTTCGTTTCAAAGCAAGAATTGCTTTCTGGACCCACGCTTTGGCTGCCTGCACTGTGAACTGGAAATCTCACCCTCACATGATGGATGCCATGGCCAAGGACACGCTTTTTCTGATCTCCCCCGGTTTTGAAGACCACAAGCACCCGGGTGTCCGCTTCGTCTGCCCGCATTGTAACCAGATCGAAGGTCTGCTTGCCGCCTTTCCAGACCTTGCGGCCCAGATCGATGTCCGCCGCGTCGGTTTTCAGCGCCCGCGTGAAGCGGTCATCGCCGCCGTGGGTGAAGAAAACCAGTCGCTGCCGTTGTTCGTCTTTGCCGGCGAGGCACCCGCTGACGCCGCGGCAAAGGGCGATACGCACTTCATTCAGGACACCAAACGCATTTTGCAAATTCTCGCCGAGCGCCACGGGTTCCCGCAGCTGCATTGAGCTGTCGCACCCGCGCATCGGATTTTTTCGGAGACAGACATGAGCATTTCCAGACGCCAGTTTCATAAGATTGCACTTGCCGCCGGCGCTTTCGTGGCGCTTCCGGGCGGTTCTTTCGCCGCTGCCGAAGAGCCCGTTTCGGGCGGCACGCTGAAGATCGTATATTTCCCTGAGCCAACCCAGCTCGTGGCCATCAATACCAGTGCGGGCGGCCCGCAGTTCATCGGCTCAAAGATTTATGATGGGCTTTTGACCTATGATTACGAGCTGTCGCCCCAGCCAAGTCTTGCGAAGGAATGGAGCGTTTCGGCCGACGGGCTGGAATATGTCTTCCATCTGCAGCCGAATGCGAAATTCCATGACGGCAAACCGGTAACATCGGCGGATGTGGAATTTTCCATCCTTCGGCTGAAAGAGGCGCATCCGCGCGGCCGGGCGACGTTCTCGAACGTTGAAAGCGTCGATATATCAGATCCGCTGGTTGCGAAGGTGAAGCTTTCCAAGCCCGCCCCGGGCCTGATCACCGCGCTCGCCTCGTCGGAATCGCCAATCGTACCGAAGCATATCTTCGAGACCTTCAAGCCGACTGACAATCCGAAGCCCGCCCAGATCATCGGCAGCGGTCCCTTCGTGCTGAAGGAATGGGTGCCGGGCAGTCATATCCTGCTGGAGAAAAATGCCGATTATTGGGACGCGCCGCGCCCCCATCTCGACCGTGTCATCATTCGCCTCATCAACGATGCGGGTGCCCGTGCTGCCGCACTGGAAACCGGCGAAGGGGATATTGGCCCCAACCCGGTCGCGCTTGCCGATCTGGAACGGCTGAAATCCATTCCGACGCTGAAGGTGGATGACCGCATCTATGCCTATGCCGGCCAGCAGAACCAGCTGGTGATCAACCTTGAGAACGAATATCTTAGGGAATTGAAGGTCAGGCAGGCCATCGCCCATGCCATCGACGTTCCGGCGCTCATCGATACCGTGCTTTACGGTTATGCCGTGCCGTCGCCGACGCCGATTAGCCCCGGCCTTGCGAAGTTCCACAATGCGGATATCGGTTTTGCCAAGTTCGACGTCGCGCAGGCGGAGAAATTGCTGGATGAGGCAGGCTTCCCGCGCAAGGACGGCGGCAAGCGTTTCAAGCTCAGGGTTACCACCAACCCGTTCAATCCGCAGACCTATTCGGATTTCATCGCGCAGGCGCTGTCGAAAATCGGCATCGAGGCGGATATCCAGAAATTCGATTTCGGCACCTATGTGAAGGTCGTTTATACTGATCGCGCCTGGGACCTTTCGGTGGAATCCCTCTCCAACACGTTCGATCCGACAGCCGGTGTGCAGCGTGTCTACTGGAGCAAGAACTTCAAGATCGGCCTGCCCTTCTCCAATGCCAGCCATTACGCCAATCCGGAAGTGGACCGGCTGCTGGAAGCGGCGGCAGTGGAGCCGGACATCGAAAAGCGCGCGGCCTTCTTCAAGGAATTTCAGGCCGTTGTCGCCAGGGATCTTCCCGTCATCAATCTCGTCTCTCCCATCCAGCCGGTCGTCGGCAGCGTGCGCATCAAGGACTATGCGACCGGCGCAGAGGGGCTGAGCGGCAATCTCGCCAAAGCCTGGGTGACGAAGGAGGCGTGAGCCTCCTTCGGTTTTAACCCGCATCAGAGCGAATAAGAGGTCATTTTCATGAGCAGAAAATCCGAAAAACTGGTTCTCAATGCCTTCATTTATCCGGGCGGACATCATGAGGCGGCATGGCGGCATCCGGATTCGGAGCCGCATCGCGTCACCGATATAAAGCTCTATCAGGATATCGCCCGCAAGGCCGAAGCGGCGAAACTGGATGCCATCTTCTTTGCCGATGCGCCGGTGCTGGATGCCAATATCCGCTATGCCGCCCGCCACCGGCTGGAGCCGATCACCATGCTGGCGGCGCTTGCCGCCGTCACCGAAAAGATCGGTTTCATCGCCACGGCCTCCACCACCTATTACGAGCCATATAATCTCGCGCGGCTGTTTGCTTCCGTCGATCATATCAGCGGCGGCCGGGTTGGCTGGAACATCGTCACGACTTCGGCGGATGCGGCGGCCGGCAACTTCAATCTCCAGAAGCATCCACCGCATGCCGACCGTTACCGTCAGGCCATCGAGTTCGTCGATGTGGTGACGAAGCTCTGGGACAGCTGGGAAGACGATGCCATCGTCGCCGACAAGGAAAGCGGTCTGTTTGCCGAGACAGACCGCATCCACCCCGCCAATCACGATGGCGAATTTTATCGGGTGCGGGGCGCGCTCAACGTGCCGCGTTCACCCCAGGGCCGGCCGGTCTATGTGCAGGCAGGCTCCTCGGAGGAGGGCCGTGGTTTTGCGGCTCACTATGCTGAGGCAATCTTTACCGCGCATCAGACTCTGGAGAGTGCGCGGTCTTTTTATTCTGACATCAAGAGACGTGTTGCTGCCACGGGGCGCAACCCCGCCCATGTGAAAATCCTGCCGGGCATCAGCCCCTTCATCGCCTCCACCGAAGAGGAGGCGCGCAAACTTGAGGCCTCCTTCAACGATCTCATCCAGCCGGCCTTCTCGCTCGGGCAATTGCAGCGCATGACAGGCATAGACCTGTCATCGGCCGATCTTGACCAGCCGCTGCCGATAGAGGCCGTCGAAGCGACACGCGCGCAGGCGGATAGCAGCCGACACCAGCTGGTCCTCGATGTCATTGACCGGGAAAATCCGACGATCCGGCAATTGCTGCACCGGCTTGCCGGCGGGCGGGGCCACAAGGTGATTTCCGGAACGCCGGAACAGGTGGCGGACTGGATAGAGACCTGGTTCCGCGAAGGCGCAGCCGATGGTTTCAACATCATGCCGCCATGGCTGAATGGCGGGTTCGATATCTTCGTGGATGAGGTGGTGCCGATCCTGAAACGGCGTGGCCTGTTCCGCGAGGATTACGAGGGCGATACGCTGCGCGACCATTATGGCCTGCCACGGCCGGATAATATCTACGCGGCCAGAGAGTTGCAAAGGGAACGCGCCTGAGGTGGGACGGGCGTGTTCAGGCGGCGGCTTCGATGGAGCGTATATCCTCGCGCAACAAAGCGAGTAGAGATGCGACCTCCGGCAGCCGCCGCCTGTCAGGACTGGTCAGCAGGTGATAACGGCTGGCAGTCGGCTGCGGTGAGCCGAAGGGGGCGATAAGACGGCCGTTTTTCAGCTCTTCCGAAATCAGCGAATGGCGCGCGAGCCCGATGCCGTGGCCGGATAAGATTGCTTCTATCAGCGCCGTCTGGCGTGAAAAACGCGGGCCGGTTGCCGAAAGCCGGAGCGGAATGCGGCAGGCGCGCAGCCAGTTCGCCCATTCGAAGGCGGCGTCCAGTCCATTGCCGCGCAACATTGCAAAGCCGAGATCCCGCAATTGGGCGGGCGCGCCTGCAAGCTCATGGCGGGCTGCGAACTCGGGAGTGCAGACAGCGCTAACGGTATCGGCGAAAAGCGGCTCGTGAATGAAGCCCGGAATTTGCGCGTGGGTGGCGACGATGGCGCAATCGGCATCAAAATGGGTGAGATCGAAGGTTTCACCCTCGATGGATTCGATCGAAAGCTCGACGTCTCCGAGGGCCGGAACGATGCTGCCCAGCCGCGGCGCCAGCCAGCGTGCGGCAAAGCAACCTTCCGCCAGAACCTTCAACTGCGGTCGTGCGTTCGAAACCATCAGGTCGGAAAGACTGCCGATCATGGTCTCAAAAGCATCGGCAAGGCCGGGATAAAGTGCGCTTCCGGCATCCGTCAGCAGCAATTCACCGCGCTGGCGACTGAAAAGCGGCTGGCCGAGATGGGTTTCGAGAATACGGACCTGCTGGCCGATGGCGGCGGTGGAGACATGCAGCTCCTCCGCCGCCCGCGAGAAGCTCGCATGGCGGGCGGCCACGACAAAGGCGCGCAAGGCGGTCAGCGGCGGCAGGCGGGAAAGTGTGGGCAGGCGAAAAGCTGCCCGGCTCGTGGCGGGAGCGACAAACTCCGTTCTCATTGCTGTTCCTCCTTTGCCGCCTGCATCTTCCGCATGGTCAGAACACCCGGCCTTCCCTGAGATGCGTCGTGGTGCCATTGAGGTAATAGTCACCAATCACCCGCGCCTTGTGGGCAAGCGGATTGTGATTGTAGACCGTGCGGATGTTGCGCCAGTGGCGGTCGAAATTCCGGTCGCTCGATGTCGCCGAGCCGCCGCCGAGTTCATAGAGGTTGGTGGCGACGGTCAGCGAAAGCTGCGAGGCGATGATCTGGGTGCGGGCGGTGGCAAGCGAGCCTTCCAGCAGGGCTGCCTCAATGGCCTCTTCGTCACCATTTGCAAAGGCGGCAGCCGTTCGGTCGAGCGTTCTGGCCGCTTCGCGAATGAGCGTCTTGACGGCGAAAGCGCCGGCGCTGATTTCACCCAGCATCTTCTGCACGAAGGGATCCTGATTGGCGGTTTCCGCAGCGCTGTGAAGCGTGGTGCGCGCCTGGCGCAGAACATATTCCACACCGTCATTAAGCGCGCCCTGAACGGCGCCGGCGGCAGACGCGGCGAGATGCAACTGCCGCATGGCCGAGCTGTGGCGGCCGATCTGGGTGCCGAGCTTGCGGGTCGTCAGCTCATGCGGCAGCACCTCGACATTTTCAAGCAGCACACCGCCGCTTGCCGTCATGCGCTGGCCCATGCTGTCCCAGTCGTCGAGAATGGTGATGCCGGTGCGATCGAGCGGGATGAGCACGCCGATCGGCTGCTCGTCATCGCCAATGGCGCTGAAGGTGCCGAAATCGGCAAAGGCCGTGCCGGTAGCATACCATTTGCGGCCGTTCAGCCGGTAGCGGTCGCCATCGGCACTCAGCCGCGTGGTGATCTCGCCGGGGCGTTTGGTGCCCTGTTCGGTGCTGGCGCCCGCAAAGAGCTTGCCGGCGAGGACATGTTCAAGATGCCGCCGGTCCTCCAGCTCGATGGGTGCAAGGGCGAGATTTTCGGTGAAATTGAAATGGCTGCGAAGCGCGTGCGGAATATTGCTGTCGGCTTCGCCGAGGATCATCAGCACTTCGATATAGTCGGCAATCGAGCCGCCCGGTCCGCCTTTGGCTTCGGGGACACGCAGCGTGCCGATCTTTGCCTCCTTGATAAGGGCGAAGATATCGAAGGGCAGTTCCCGCTGGCGCTCGCGGCGGGCGGCATCCCGGGCCGCGATAGCCGCAATGTCCTTTGCCCGGGCCAGAATCTCGTCACGGCTAGGCACGCCGGAATTGTCGGTGGTGGTTGTCTGTAGTTTCGGATTGGACATTGCGGTTTTCCCGTGAGCGGATGTGATAGCCTGCGGCACAATCGCGCCGCAGGCATGTTCGTCTGGGCGATCAGGCGACCGCGCGCGGCTTGAGTGCCGGGCGGTGTGCGGCCTCGAGATTGCGCGGCACGCGGCCTTCGACGGGATGGCTCGGATCGTTGAAACCGGGTGTCGAGGGATGGCCTGTTGTCACAAGGCTGTCGACCAGTGCTTCATCTTCGGCATCGATTTTCACATCGAGGGCGCGGATATAGCCGTTCCAGTGCTCTTCGGTGCGCGGGCCGGTGATGGCGGCGGTGACGAATTTGTTGTTCAGCACCCAGGCGAGCGCGAAATCCGCCGCCGAAACGCCCTTTGAAGCGGCATGGGCCGCGACCTTCTGGGCGATTTCAACCGATTCCGGACGCCATTCCGTTTCCAGAACGCGCTTGTCGCCCCGGCCAACGCGGGTATCGGCACCCGGCTGTTCGCCCGGCTGATATTTGCCGGTCAGTACGCCGCGCGCGAGCGGTGAATAGGACACGACACCAAGGCCATAATGATTGGCCGCCGGCAGCTGCTCGGCTTCGGCCGTGCGGTTGACGATGTTGTAGAGTGGCTGGCTGGCAACCGGCCGGTCGATGCCGAGCTGGTCGGCCAGATGCGAAATCTCGGCGATGCGCCAGCCGCGGAAATTCGAAACGCCGAAATAGCGCAGCTTGCCGGCGCGGATGAGATCGGCGATGGCGCGCACCGGCTCTTCCAGCGGCGCATCGAAGACGGCGCGGTGGAAATAGAGGATGTCGATATAGTCGGTGTTGAGGCGGCGCAGCGAATTTTCGACGGTCTCGATCACCCATTTGCGCGAATGGCCGCCAAGGTTCGGGCCCTTGGTATGGGAATTGACGAATTTCGTCGCCAGAACCCAGTGATCGCGCGTGGACTTGATGCCGCGGCCAACGACCTCTTCCGACTTGCCGTCGTGATAGACATCGGCGGTGTCGATGAAGTTGATGCCCTGTTCGCGTGCCTTGTCGATGATGCGGAAGGCCACGTCATCCGGTGTCGGGCCTCCAAACATCATCGTGCCGAGGCTCAGCGGTGAAACTTTCAGCGCGCTGCGTCCGAGATAGCGATAGTCGACCATTATGGTTGCTCCTTTAAGTTATTGGGCATGGTGGCAGGCCACGGCGTGGTTTTTGCCGAAAAGGGTGTAATCCGGCGCTTTTTCGCGACAGAGATCGGTGGCGAGCGGGCAGCGTGTGTGAAACCGGCAGCCGGATGGCGGATCGTGCGGGCTCGGCAGATCGCCGGAAATCGGTGCCGCCTGCTTGCGGCGGGCGGGATCGGGAACGGCAGCGAGAAGGGCGCGAGTATAAGGATGCTTCGGAGAAGCCCAGAGTTCCGATGTCGGTGCGCTTTCGACGATCTTGCCGAGATACATGACCAGCACGCGGTCGGAGAAATAACGCACCACGGACAGATCGTGGGAGACGAAGAGATAGGACAGCGAAAGCCGCTTTTTCATCTCCACCAGAAGATTGAGGATCTGCGCCTGTATCGAAAGATCGAGCGCCGAGACCGGCTCGTCGCAGACCACCAGTTCCGGTTCCAGAACCAGTGCGCGGGCAATGCCGATGCGCTGGCGCTGACCGCCGGAAAATTCATGCGGATAACGATCGAGCGAATCCGTGGGCAGGCCGACCTGCGCGACGATGGCTTCAACAATCTCCCGCTGGCGCGTCCGGTCGCCGATGCCGTGCACTTTCAGCGGCCCGGTAAGGATGGTGCGCACCGTCTGTCGCGGATTGAGGGAGGCGAAGGGATCCTGAAAGATCATCTGGATGCGGCGGCGTATGCCGCGCAGCTGCGACGGCGTCATTGCCGTCACATCGGCACCCTTGAAGGTGATCCTGCCGGAAGACGGCTCGACCAGACGCATCAGCGACTTGCCGAGCGAGGATTTGCCGCAGCCGGATTCACCCACCAGCGCCACGGTTTCGCCCGCCTCGATATCAAGCGAGACGTCATCGACGGCGCGCACGGTGCCGCGTCCGCCGGTATAGTGGGTGGAAAGACTATGCACTGACAAGAGCGTCATCGGACACCTCCTGGGATGTGGGAGCAACGAAGGGGCAGGCGGCGTAGCGGCCTTCCGAAATCGGCCTCAGCGGCGGCACGAACTGCCCGCAGAAACCACGGGCGCTCGGACAGCGCGGCCGGAAGGCGCAACCGCGTTCGCCCGTGGCGGAAACGATGGAGCCGGGAATCTCGATGAGCGGCCCGTCGCGATAATGCTGGCCGTCTTCCGCGCGCGGCGAGGCGGCAAGCAGGCCGCGCGTATAGGGATGGTAGGGGTTGGAGAAAACCGGTTCCGGCAGCCCTTCCTCCACTTTACGGCCGGCATACATGACCATCACCCGGTCTGCCCATTGTGCCACGATGCCGAGATCATGGGTGATGAGGATGACCGCCATGTTGAGATCGCGGCGCAGATTGTCGAGCAGTTGCAGGATCTGCGCCTGTATCGTCACGTCAAGAGCCGTCGTCGCCTCGTCCGCGATCAGGAGTTTCGGATTGCAGGCAACGCCGATGGCGATCATCACACGCTGGCGCATGCCGCCGGAAAGCTGGTGCGGATAATCATCCACCCGGCGGCCGGCATCGGGGATGTTGACGAGGTCCAGCAGCTCGATGGCGCGTTTGCGCGCCTGATGCCGGTCGATCTTTTCATGGATGCGCAGCACCTCGATGATCTGTTCGCCGACCGTCAGCACGGGGTTGAGCGAGGTCATCGGCTCCTGAAAGATCATGCCGATATCCCGGCCGCGAATGCCGCGCCACTGCCGCTCGGAAAGCGGCAGCAGATCGCGGCCCTCGAGCAGAACCCGGCCGCCGGTCTTGGCGTGGGAGGGTAGGAGGCCGATCAGGCCAAGCGCCGTCAGCGATTTGCCGGAGCCGCTTTCGCCGACGATCGCCAGCATTTCGCCGGGGCTGACATCGAAACTGACGCCTTTGACCGGTTGGGTTGAGCCGAAGCTGACGGAGAGATCATGGACTTCGATCAGTTTGCTCATCGGCGTTCCTCCGAAAAACGAGGGTTGAGCGCATCGTTGAGGCCATCGCTGATGAGGTTCAGCGAAATGACGGTGAAGACGATGGCAAGACCGGGAAGGGCGGTCAGATACCAGGCCGTGCGGATGACATCACGGCCGGAACCGATCATCGAACCCCAGGAGACACGGTTGGGATCGCCAAGCCCCATGAAGGACAGCGCTGCTTCCATGAGAATCGCGCCCGCCACCATGACGGATGAGGTGACGATGATCGGTGGCAGCGCATTGGGCAGGATTTCCTGAAACACGATGCGGGCATGGCCATAACCGAGGCTGCGCGCGGCGAGCACATAGTCCTTTTCGCGGATGGCGCGGAATTCCGCACGGGTAAGACGCGCAACGAGCGGCCAGGTGATGATGCCGATGGCTGACGTGACCGTGGTGACAGACGGCTGGGCGATGGCGACCAGCACCACCAAGAGCACGAAATTTGGCAAGGTCTGGAAGATTTCGATGAGCTTGACGAGGATATCATCAATGACGCCGCCGAAATAACCGGCGAAGGCGCCAACCGCGATGCCGATGGTGAGCCCGATCAGCGTTGCCACGACACCGACGGTGAGCGAAATGCGCGCGCCATGCACGATGCCGGCCAGAACATCCCGGCCCATGGAATCGGTTCCGAGCGGATAGGCTGCATTCTGGCCCGGCCACAGGAACGGGCGGGCCACCATTTCCAGGGGATCGCCGGGATAGATCAACGGGGCGATCAGTGCGGTGACGATGACGGTGGCGAGAAACAGCAGCCCGACGATGGCATTGGGATTGGTGAGGAAGATTTTCAGTTCGCGCCGCAGTCCACGTCGCGGCACGGAGACGGAGCGGGCCGAAAGCGCATCCGGGGCATGGATATAAGGCCAGGCCTTTTCTTCCGGCTTTTTCGGTTTGGGATTGGTCTCTTCAGCGCCAAGTTCGGCCGTGTTGAGAACCGCTGTCGTGTGGGAGGAATTCATCGGCTTTCTCCGATGCGGGGGTCAAGCCATGCCTGCAACAGGTCCACGGCCGCATTGACGATGATGACGACGAGGGAGGAGAGAAGCAGAATGCCAAGCAGCACGCTGAAATCCCGTGCCATGACGGCTTCGAAAGCGAGGCGGCCAAGGCCCGGCCAGCTGAAGACGGTTTCAACCACGACGGCGCCGCCGAGCAGGCCGCCAATATGCATGCCGGCCATGGTGGTGATGGGGATGAGCGCGTTGCGCAGGATGTGGCGCGTGGTGAGCCTGATCGGCGAAACGCCCTTGGCACGCGCCGTGCGCACATAGTCCTGGGATTTCACTTCCAGCATCGCCGCGCGGGTGAGGCGGGCATAAATAGCCAGAAAATAAAGCGCCAGCGACAGGGCAGGGAGCACGATGTAACGCAGCCTGTCGAGAAAGGCTGAAAAGCCGGTAAGGCTGCTGCCGATGGTGCTGTCACCGCCGGACGGAAGCCAGCCGAGCTTGACCGAAAAGGTCAGGATCAGCATCAGGCCGATCCAGAAACCCGGTACGGAATAAAAGATCAGTGAGCCAATCGAAATGATCCGGTCCGGCAGCTTGCCGGAGAAGAGCGCCATGATGGAGCCGAGGAACACGCCGACGAAGATCGCGATACCAAGGGCTGCGCCCATCAGCGCAAGCGTGCCGGGCAGGCGCTGGCCGATAAGGTCTGCCACCGGCATGCCGTATCGCGGCGAAAAACCAAGGCTGAACTGGGCCAGATTGCCGAGATAGTTCATCAGCTGATGCAGAACCGGCAAATCCAGTCCAAAGCGGGAGCGTATTTCCGCCATGGTCTCGACGGTTGCCGAACCCGCTTCCGCTGCCAGCACATCGGCGGCATCGCCGGGCGCCAGCTGCAGCAGGAAGAAGTTCAGGATGACGATACCGAGAACCGTCGGAATGGCCTGAATGGCCACCCGTCTTGCCTGCGATAAAATCCGTTTCGAATTCGACATCGGCTCCAGTCCGTAAGCGTGGGAAACATAAAATCAGCCTCGAAAGGCGTGAGCATTAGTTGACTAATTTTATGGAATTTGTCAAAGAGTAATAGAATTATTTTCTGAAATTTACGGAAATATGCGCCATAAAGAAAAGATAATTCCTAATTATGAGAATGGTTGGTTCTTCATGCCAAACTCACTCTCCTCTGCGGAACAAACTTCTTCCTAAGCGCGACCGTTCAGTTTGCCGGTTTTTTGCCGGTTCAATCAAGGAGAGGGTATCGCATGACTATTTTCAACCAGACGACGCGGCGAGGTTTCCTGCTGGCCTCGGTGGCGCTTGGCGTGGTGTCTTTGCCGGGGCTGAAGCTACGCGCGGCGGAGCCGGCAAGTGGTGGCACGGCCACCCTGCTCATCTCATCGGAACCGCCGGTGCTGACGACGATCGCGCATACGGCCTATAATTCCGTCTATATATCGCCAAAGGTGACCGAAGGTCTGCTGACCTATGATTTCGATCTCAATCCCAAGCCGCTGCTGGCCAAATCATGGGATGTGAGCGCGGATGGCCTGCGTTATACCTTCAAGCTGAGACCCGGCGTAAAGTGGCATGACGGCAAGCCGTTTACATCAGCCGATGTGGCTTTCTCCATCAATACCATCAAGGAAGTGCATCCGCGCGGCCGTAATACATTCCTGAACCTCACAAGCGTCGAGACGCCTGATGAGTTGACGGCGGTTCTGGTTCTTTCCAAACCAGCGCCATACCTGATAACGGCGCTCGCCGCCGCCGAAACGCCCATCGTGCCGAAACATCTCTATGAAGGTACGAAAGTCACCGAAAACCCGGTCAATCTCGCCCCCATCGGCACCGGCCCGTTCAAGTTCAAGGAGTGGGTGCGCGGCAGCCATATCGTTTTCGAGCGCAATGCCGATTATTGGGATGCGCCGCGCCCCTATCTCGACAAGCTGATCGTCCGCTTCATTCCCGACGCTTCCGCTCGCGCGATTGCCATTGAAACCGGCGAGATCGATCTCGCCCCCAGCACGCCGGTCGCCTATAGCGATCTCGACCGCTTGAAAGAGCTTCCGAGCCTCGGTTTTGAGACAAACGGCTATCAATATTCGAATTCCGTCAGCCGCGTGGAGTTCAATCTCGAAAAGGATGTGTTCAAGGATGTGCGCGTCCGTCGCGCCTTCGCGCATGTGATCGACCGCAACGTCATCTTCAACACCGTTAATTACGGTTACGGCGCGACCATCACCGGCCCGATTAATCCGAAGCTGACGAAATGGTTCGTGGATGATCTGAAAACCTATCCGATCGATCTGAAGGCCGCCGAAGCGCTTCTCGATGAGGCCGGATACAAGCGCGGTGCGGATGGCATCCGTTTCAAGCTCAATCTGGATTACGTGCCCAGCACCGAAGCCTATCCGCGCGGCGCGGATTATATTCGCCAGGCGCTGGCGAAAGTCGGCGTCGACGTGACGGTGCGCACGCAGGATTTCGCCACCTATACCAAGCGCATCTACACGGATCGCGATTTCGATTTTGCCTATGAGGGCATGAGCAATCTCTTCGATCCGACCGTCGGCGTGCAACGGCTTTATTGGTCGAAGAACTTCAAGAAGGGCGTGCCTTTCTCCAATGGTGCGGCTTACAGCAATCCGAAGGTGGATGCGCTTCTCGAAGCCGCCGCCATCGAGATCGATCCGGACAAGCGCGTTGCGCAATGGAAGGAAATCCAGCAGATCCTCGTAGAGGACGTACCGGCCATCGATATCGTTGCAGCACCAGAAATTACCATCTTCAACAAGCGTATCGCCGATCACACCATCGGCGCCGAAGGTGTGGCGGGAAGCCTCGCCTTCGCGCATATCGCCGCATCCTGATCGTTTCACCAGACCCGGCCCCTTTGCTGCGGGCCGGGACTTTTCCCTTTCATCGAGGACAAAGCCATGAGCACGTCACTTTCTGAAATCTGGTACACACGCTGCCCGGTGCCCACGCCCGTGGGACTGGCGGCGCAGCTCGGTTATCTCGGGCAGACCTTCGAGGAGGTCGGCATATCGCTGAAATCCATCATCGATTCGCCTGACCGTTCCGTTCGCCAAAGCCATTTCAACCACACGCTGGAATGGTCCTTCCGCCATGGCGGCAATGTGCCACCCATCCGCGCCCGTTCGGAAGGGCGCAATACGCGCCTTGTCGGCATTACCTGGACGGATGAGTTTCAGGCAATCATCACCCTGCCGGAAACCGGTATCCGCGCAGTTGCCGATCTTGTCGGTTGCCGTTTCGGCGTGCCGCGCAGGCCGGAAGGCATTGTCGATTTCATGCGGGCGACGGCGCTGAAGGGGATCGTCTCGGCGCTTTCGCTGGAAGGGCTGACGGTAGAGGATGTCGAACTGAAGGATATCGTCATCACGGATTCGGTGCTGGCCTCGCAGGAAGGACCGTCGCTTTTCGGGCTGAAGCGCCGGCAGTCTTTCGGTGAGGAGATCATCGCGCTGCTGCGGGGTGAGGTCGATGCGATCTTCGTCAAGGGAACGGCGGGTATTGCTGCCGCCAATCTGGTCGGTGCGGTGCAGGTGGTGGAATTCGGTTTTCACCCCGATCCGAAAATACGCATCAATTCCGGTTCGCCCCGGGTGCTGACGGTTGATGGGCGGCTTGCCGATGAGCGTCCCGATCTGGTGGAGCGGCTGGTTGCCGCCATCGGCAAAGCCTCGCTCTGGGCGGAGCAGCATCCGGAAGAAACCCGTCGTTTTATTGCCCGTGAGGCCGGCGCGACGGAGGAACAGGTTCTGGCCGCCAACGGGCCGGAGGTCCACCGCCATCTCGGCCTTGGCCTTGATGCGGACCTTGTCGCCGCTGTCGGTCACTACAAGGATTTCCTTCATCAATGGGGTTTCCTTGAAAACGACTTCAATCTCGGCGAATGGATTGACGATCGTTTCGTGACGGCAAGTGAAAGGGCGGTGGCATGAGTGGTGCGTTATCCGCCGTTCCGCGCCCGCTGGAGCAGCAATCCAGCCCCGTTGCCATCGCAACTGCGCTGGCCGACGATTTCAGCCTGACGGCGGCGAACCATGACAAAAGCGGCGAATTCGCCGCCGGCAATTTCGAGGCGCTTTTCAAGTCCGGCCTGCTGGGTCTCGTCACGGCTGAAAAGGATGGCGGCTGGGGCGAGGGGATGGAAACGGCCCATGCCGTCATCGCGACCATTGCCAGGGGCGATCCGTCGACCGCCCTCATTCTCGCCATGCATTACAGCGTTCATGCCGCGATACGGCGCGGCAAGTGGCCGGTGGCACTTGCTTCAAAAGTACTGGCCGCCAATAGCAGGGAGCCGGCGCTTTTGAACAATGCACAGGCGGAGCCGGGGGTCGGTTCGCCGGCCCATGGCGGCCTGCCGGAAACGACGGCGCGGATCGAGGGCGATGTCTGGGTTGTCAACGGCCGCAAGAGTTTCGTCACCGGCCTGCCGGGTCTGAAATGGGCGATCGTACTCGCCGTGACGACGGAAGAGGCGCCGCGCCTGATCCAGCTTCTGGTACCGCTCGATGCGCCGGGCATCACCCAGGAAAAGGCATGGGAGGCGACCGGCATGTATGCCACCGCAAGCCATGACCTGGTGCTGAAGGAGGTAAAGGTGGCGCTTGCCGATATCGTTGCCGAACAGCCGGCGGATGAGCCGTTGCGGCGCGATGAGGCAGACGGCTATAATTTCTTCGCGCTGCTGGCTTCCGTCTATCACGGTGTTGCGCTTTCGGCACGTGACGATCTCCTGCGCCATCTGAATGGCCATGTCCCGGCAAGCCTTGGTGCGCCGCTCTCCTCCATTCCCCGCATTCAGGAAGGTCTCGGCCAGATCGAGGTGCTTCTTGCTGCAAACCGGCGTTTACTTCTCTCCGTCGCCCGCGATATCGACGCTGGCGAAAGGGTGGGAACCGATGCGCTCGCCGTTCGTCATGTGGTGATCGACAATGCGGTTGCGGTGACGGATCTGGCGCTGGAACTTGGCGGCAATCGCGGCCTGCGCCGGGATTATAATCTCGAACGCCATCATCGCGATGCCATCACGGCAAGGGCGCATGCGCCACAAAGCCACATGATCCGCACGATTCTCGGCCGTCAGAGCATCAAGGCGGCGGGCGACTGATCGATGAAAACGCCGGGCGGCCTTGCCTTTGCAGGATCGCCCGGCATCGTCTCCACATCAATCCCGCAGCAGCGGCAAGAGCCTGTCGCCCTGCCGTTCGATCTCCTGCAGATAGGGCGTGTCGGAAAGCACGAAGTGGGTGATGCCAAGCGCGCGGTATTTGCGCAGTGACGCCGCGACATCCTCCGCCGAACCCACCAGCCATGTGGTTGCCGCACCGCCACCGCCAAACTTGCCCGGTGCGGTGTAAAGATTATCGTCCAGAACATCGCCCTGACGGTGCAGATCCAGCAGCCTGCGTTGGCCGATTGCCACGCCTTGCAGATGATCGTTCCAGCGCGCTCCGTTATTTGCCGCCATCTCGGCAACCTTCGCTTCCGCGTCGCGCCATGCTTCTGCCGTCGTTTCACGCACCAAGGTGGTGATCCGCAGGCCGAATTGCAGCGGTGGTAAGTCGCGGCCAAGCGTTTCACTGAAATGCCTGAGCCTTTCTATCCGTTCGCCCACACCGGCGAGCGGCTCGCCCCAGAACAATTGTACATCGGCCTCGGTTGCGGCGACCTGCTCAGCCGCCTCGGACGCGCCGCCGAAATAAAGCTTCGGGTGCGGCCGGCCGTCGCGTGCGGCGATACGCGGCAGGACAGTCGAATTCCTGACCCGGAAATGATCCCCGTCGAAGGTGACATTTTCTTCCGTCCAGAGCCGCCGCACCAGCCGCATGAACTCTTTCGTGCGCGCATAACGCTGTGCCTGATCACCTTCCTCATCGCCATAGGCGGCAAGCTCGTCGCGACCCGAGACGACATTGATCCGTACCCGGCCACCCGAGAGCTGATCGAGCGTGGCGGCGGCGGATGCGAGATTGGCAGGCTTCCAGTAGCCGGGGCGGATGGCGATCAGCGGCTCGAAGGTGGTGGTGCGCGCCGCAAGGGCGGCCGCCACCGTGAATGTGTCGGGCCGGCCCCAGCCGGTGCCGATCAGCGCACCTTTCCAGCCATGATTTTCCAGCGCCTTTGCGTGGCTGGTCAATGTATCGAGGCTGTTATGGTTGTTGCTGACGGCATCGCCCCTGTGGCCGGGTTTGACGTCATTGGGGATGTACCAGAGAAATTCGCTCGTGCTGCTCACATTATCCGCCTGAATTTTCGATTCATGTCGCGGTGCGAGAATGACAAAGCGGCGGCGGATGGGCCAAGCAGCGGTGTCTCATTTGATGTGCGACGGAGGAAAAGCTTTCCGCAGGAAGGGAATATATTGCACATATTTTCTATGTAAAAAATGTGAGTAAATGATTCCGGCTGAACAGGGATTTATCGGCGGTTGAGAACGCATTTTCTTCCGTATCGAATTTCTTCAGATCGATTTTTTCTTTGATCCAGAAAGGTGAGCAAGCGAGCATTCGACTGGAATCGTAAAAATCATCATGCTTTGCACGGACCACCCGCAACCACGGAGCAGGCATGTGTACCACCTTGATTGTTCCCGGACTGAACGGTTCGGATGAGGGGCATTGGCAGCGGCACTGGCTGCTGGATGATCCCGCAGCGCAGCTGGTAGATCAGGATGACTGGCAATGCCCGGTTCTTAAGGACTGGCTCGATCGTCTTGAAGCAGCGCTTGCCTCTGTCGACAGCGCCTATATCGTCGCCCACAGCCTCGGTTGCGTGCTGGTCGCGAATATGGCCTCCCGGCCGGCGGCGGCAAAAATTAGAGGTGCGCTTCTTGTCGCACCGGCCCATCTGGACAGGGTGGAAGCGATGCATCCCTGTATTGTCCGGTTCGGAGCCTTTCCCCTGGCGCCGCTTGCTTTCCCCAGCCTCGTCGTCGGCAGTGTGAACGACCCCTATATGAGCCCCGAAGACCTGGCGCAGACGGCCGCCAGCTGGGGAAGCGATCTCGTTAATCTTGGCCTGGCAGGGCATATCAATATCGCTGCCGGTTTCGGAAGGTGGCCAGAGGGATATGACCTGCTGGAACGCCTGAAAACGGGTGCGGGTTCTGAAACGCCCGCGACCAGATCGAGAATACGGGGATTACCAGCGGCTCGTGGTGCGCATCTTCAGGGTGACGTAAGCGCACTCTAATCCATCCGTTGCAAACGGATGTGGCCAAACCAAACGTCGTATACACAACCTTTGAGCGCTTTATGGCTGTTTTATCCGCCGTAAATTTCGAATCTCACCTTTTAATTGTTTTGAGTGACTGCATTTATTTTCTATAGAAAATATAAAAAACAGTTTCTTGGCTCCGGACGATTTTGTTGCGACCTTTCAATGGCCATCAAATCAGGAAGGGGTAAGGGAATGTCCAGGATCAAGTCTGTAGCGTCGGCTCTCGGCGGATTGTTGTTGTCGACGGTATCGCTGTCTGCTGCCGGAGCATCGGAAGCACTGGTGACGGCCGATTGGCTGAAGGAAAATCTCGACAATCCGAAGGTTCGGGTCTTTGAAGTCAGCGTCGATACGGGTGTCTACGAGCGCGGGCATATTCCCGGCGCGGTGAACCTCAACTGGCATACGGACCTCGTCGACAAGGAACGGCGCGACATTGCCGCGCGGGAAAATTTCCAGTCCCTGCTGCAAAAGGCCGGTGTCGGGGACGATACGACGATCGTTCTTTATGGCGACAACAATAACTGGTTTGCCGCCTGGGGCGCGTGGATTTTTGAAACCTATGGCCTTGGCGACCGGGTGAAGCTGCTGGATGGTGGCCGCAAGCTCTGGGAAGCGCAGGGCCTGCCTTTCGACACATCGGCACCCGCAACGGCCGAAACGAAACTGAAGCTTGGCGAACCGGACACGTCGGTGCGAGCGCGGTTTGTTGACGTGGTCGCCGTGGCCGAAGGCAAACACAATATCAAGCTGGTCGATATTCGCTCGGCGGATGAATATTCCGGCAAGATTTTCGCCCCCGACGGCGTCAAGGAATTGTCAGTGCGCGCGGGCCATATTCCCGGCGCTGTCAACGTGCCGTGGGGCACCATCGTCAACAAGGACGGCACCTTCAAATCCGCAGACGAGATCAAGGCGATCTATGCGGAAAAGGGCATCGACGGCTCCGCCCCGGTCATCACCTATTGCCGTATCGGCGAGCGCTCCAGCCACACCTGGTTCGCCTTGAAGAAGATACTCGGTTACGACGTCCGCAACTATGACGGTTCCTGGACCGAATATGGCAATGCGGTCGGCGTTCCCATCAGCAACCCGACCGGTACGGTCTGGACGGGCAAATAAGCCGCAGCCTTCCTTTTTGAAGCCGGTGCGCCAGTGCGGCGCACCGGCGTTTTCTCCTGCCATATCCGGTATTTCATGCATCTTACCTTTCGCCGCTCCGCGGCCTTCGCCATTTTATGCACGCTGACTGTTGCTGCTCACCAACTGGGGATGCTTGAGAACGGCAGGCAGCTTGCATTTTCACTGTTGGCCGGTATCGCTTTCGGCATCGTGATGCAGCGCGGACGGTTCTGCTTCCTCTGCAATTTTCGGGATTTCATCGACGACAGGCGCTCGGATGGCGTCCTTGCGATTCTCGTCGCACTTCTTGCGGGCGTGGTGTTTTATCAGATCATCACCATCGCGTGGATGCCGGTTCCGCAGCCTGGCCGTCTGCCGCCCAATGCGCATATCGGCCCGGTCGGCTGGGTCCTGGCGTTGGCGTCGACGGTTTTTGGTGTAGGCGCTGCACTTTCCGGCTCCTGCCTGTCCGGGCATTTTTACCGGTTGGGGGAAGGAGCCTTTGGCTCCGTTCTTGCCATTGCCGGTGCGGCGCTCGGTTTTCTGCTGGCGTTCCTCAGCTGGAATTTTCTTTATACGCTCAGCGTATTCAACGATCCGCCGGTCTGGCTGCCGCACCATCTGGGATATGGCTTGGCACTGTTGCTTGCCGGTTTTGTTTTGGCTGGGCTGATCTTCATTGTTCTTTTTTTCGATAAGTCAGCGGCTGTTCCATCGGGCCTACCGGAAAGCCGGCTGCAACAGGCCCTGCGAAGCGTTTTTGTCGAACGCTGGCCGCCCGTCGTCACCGGGGTTGTGGTTGCAGCCATCAGCGCCTTTTCCTATTTCCGCGTTGCGCCGCTTGGGGTGACCGCCGAACTCGGCAGCGTCGTCAGAACGGCCGGCGCATCTACGGCATGGGTGCCGGAAACGCTTGCGGGCCTCGATACGGTGCGCGGCTGCATCAGCGCGGTGAAAACCACGATTCTGTCGCCGAACGGCGTCTTCGTGCTGGGGCTGATCTTTGCGAGCTTCGCGGCCGCGCTTTCGGCGGGAAAATTCCAGCCATCCTGGCCATCTGCCGGCGGGTTGGCAACCCGTTTTGCCGGCGGCGTGCTGATGGGCTGGGGCGGCATGACGGCGCTTGGCTGCACCGTCGGCGTGCTGCTGTCGGGCATTCATGCGGGTGCGGTGTCGGGCTGGGTATTTTTTCTTTTTTGCGGTCTTGGCGCCTTTGCGGGCCTCATTATCAAACGCAGGCTTTCCTGGCCGTGATACCCCCATGCTGAAATACGGCCAATTCCGCTGTCCGAAATGGAATTTTCCTCGCCTTGGCAACCTTAGTCCGCATTTGCGGGCTGCTGGCCAATTATAGAATAGTAATTTTATGGAAAATATTGACGATTTTGGATTGCCGCCGGAGGATAGGGGATGTTGAGCAAAGGAGGCGCACATGCCGCAGGGACTTCATGCGTTTACTTTCGATCTGTTCGGTCTGACCCGGCGCCGGCCGCGGGGAGATGAACAGGGCACTCTTCATCCGCTGGATCACTCCGGGCGTATCAGGCAGGAGAAAAGCGATCTTGAACTTGAGCGGGAAGAGATCTGCGAAATGAACTTCGCCATGCTCGGTCTTTATCCGGTCTTCTGAGGGGATGGGCCGTCCCGGTCCGCGTGCCATTGCGGGGAGATAAACTCTCCCCGCCCCGGAAAAATTGGAACGAAATTTCTTATATATGTGGCGGAATTGGCTACCCTTTTTACCGCCGGGCCTCGTGTCGGTCGGGCTGAATATTCGAGGGTTTGCCAGATAGAACATTATTTCCATAGAATATAAATATTATGGAAAACGATGTCTATTTAATCCCCTGCCGCCGCTGCTAGCTATTGAACAATTCAGCTGTTTTCAGGAGCGATCGATGACACTGCAATATGCGGCCAAGGATCAACAATTCATCAATCTTCGCGATCCAGTCTCGGGCAGGGCTGCGGATGCCGACAGCCTCAAGGCGGCGCTGAGAACACTCGGCGGCGGCGTCAGCGTCATCACCGCCGGAGAAGGCGAGGCACGCACCGGTGCGACCGTCACCTCGGCCACTGCCCTGTCGGTCGATCCGCCGAGAATTCTGGTGGCGCTCAACCGGTCGTCGTCCACATGGCCGGTGGTGCAGCGTTTCGGTCACCTCGCCGTCAACATCATCGGCGCGAACCACCAGTTCATCGCCAACCAGTTTGCCGGCATTGGCGGCCTGAAGGGTGCGGACCGT
Source organism: Rhizobium rhizogenes (assembly GCF_002005205.3). The sequence continues at coordinate 1,810,051 of NZ_CP019702.2, forward strand.
TATCGCGGCGCGGAGTGGACCCGGCTGGCGAGCGGCGCTCCCATTCTCGAAGATGCCGTTGCGGCGATCGACTGCACCATCGAGGAGGCGATCGAGCGACACAGCCACGTCATCGTCATCGGCAAGGTGGAGGCGATCCGCATCGGCTCCGGTCATTCGCTGGTCTATCAGAACGGGCGTTATCATTCGCTGGACTGAACGCCGGCCGCTGCGGCGCTTTCAACGGGTTATTTTTGAGGGAGTTGAGCATGGGATCTGTCACGCCGCTCGGCGAAAGAATTCGTTTCGTTCCTCCACGTCTCGGCGCGGATGGCGATGTGCTGACCGTGGCCCGGGCGATTGCCGAACAATGTCCCTTCGAAAGTGCCGGACAGGTCCATGCGCGGATCGCCCGTTCGGGCCTTCTCGCCCTCTCTGTACCGAATGAACTGGGTGGGGCGGATATCACCAATGACATTCTCGCACAGGCGCTTTCGATTATCGCCGTGGCCAGTGCGGGGGCAGCGCGTGATCTGATCGAACATTTCACCGCGCTTGAATTCATCCGCAATGCCGGCAGTGAAGAGCAGCGCGCGGCCCTTTTTGCCCGCCTTGATCTTGGCGAGACCTTTGCGCTTGTGTCTTCCCACGCGGGTGTGGAGCAGCCGGTTCCGATGATCGACGATGATTATGCCTTGCGGCTTCCCGATGATGTCGCGCGTTCGGTCACGACCGATGCCGACTGGATCGTCGTTCCAGCCGTCAATGCAGCGGGAAAAGCCCTGCTCGTGGTGCTGCGCAACCGGCCGGATACATCATGGGATGGCCTGCTGCGGGCCGATCAGGTGACTTTTCTTGCGCAGGGGGCAGGAAATCTTGCCGCTTCCGTTGCCACCTTGCTGAAAGCGGCGGTGGCCCTCGGTGAAAAACAGCGTGAACTTTCGGCGCTGCTGATCGACAGATTGGCGGACGAAGGCGCGGTACAGCCAGCCATTGGCGAGGTTTTTCTCGCCATCGAACTGCTGAAGGCGCAAATCTCCGGCCTTGCCGCGCATATCGATGCGGCGCAGGTGGGTTCGGAGAACGTGACGTTTCGGTCGGTCAGGAACAGCGCGATCACGCTTGAAATCCTGATGGCGCGTCTGGGCCTAATCGATGGCGCGGGGGAATCCGGGCTGCTTGCATCCCTGGGAGATGATCTGCGCCGGCAATAGCGGTGCTATTTGCCAGCGGGAATGGAGCGCGCTTTCTGCCCGTCCCCGGCGACGAATTGTGCGAGCGTCATGTTGTCCAGGATTGTTGCGATGGCGTCGCGCACGTCCGTCATCGAAACCCTGACCTGACAGGTCTCGGGATCGTCACAGTCGTCACAGGCTTCAAAGGCGGTGCGGCTTGCGCAGCGGATGGGCGCCAGAGGGCCGTCCAGTGTGCGGATAACCTGGCCGATCATGATTTCGGATGGTGTTTTCGAGAGTGAATAACCGCCATTTGGTCCCTTCTTGGAGCGCAGGATACCGCTGTTGCGCAGTTCGAGAAGGATGGTGTCGAGGAATTTTTTCGGAATATTGTTGCGTGTGGCAATCTCTGTCACGAAGGCAGTCTCGCCTTGGGGCAGCTGCGCCAGATCGACCAGAGCCTTTAATCCGTATTTGCCTTTTTTGGTCAACATCGCCTGATCCGCAAAAAGGGCCGGCACATTCCGCGACGCCGGGCCATATTATTCCTAACTTACTAAGTAGTTTTTAGCGAATTCCGGCGCAAGCCCGTTTCGCAGGCATGTGCCGCTGAAAACGGCTTATTGCCCGTCATTCTCATACCCATGTTCCAGCGTGGCGGATGATCTTGCCGGAGTTGATTTCTCAAAGCCCGGCGGAAAACAATATTTTCTCTGATCGCATCGCAACGTGGAACGAACGTTCTTTATTAGAATATAAAATCGGTAGACAAAGTATGCATCAAAAGACGTGCGAGGTGATGATGTATACTCTCAGTTTGCTGGACAAGAGCCCCGTTTCGGCGGGTGAGGATGCGGCCGGCGCATTCCGCGACACGATCAATCTCGCCAGGCGTGCCGACGATCTGGGTTATCGCCGGTTCTGGGTGGCCGAACATCACAATTCGCCGGAGCTTGCCGGCTCCGCGCCCGAGGCGCTTGTGGCGTGGATACTGGCGAAGACATCCCGTATCCGCGTCGGCTCGGGTGGCGTCATGCTGCAGCATTACAGCCCTTACAAGGTCGCCGAGGTTTTCAATGTCCTCTCTTCGCTGGCGCCCGGCCGGGTCGATCTCGGCATCGGCAAGACGCCGGGTGGTCTGCCATTGGCGACGTCCGCCTTGCAGCAGGCCTATGATCCTGCCCGCAAGCCGGATTTCGAGACGGCCTTCGGGGAACTCACCACATTTTTATCGGGGGCCGCGCCGCTGGATCATGCGCAGGCCGGATTGCAGGCAACGCCTGCGCCGCCGGTCGCGGCAGAGAGATTCCTGCTCGGCGCCAGCCCGGAAAGTGCAAGGCTTGCGGCTTCAAAAGGATGGAGTTTCGTCTTTGCCGGTCATCTCAATGGCGATCCGGACGTTCTTCGTCGCAGCCTGTCGGCTTTCCGTGCAGAAAGCGGCGGAAATGCCCCGATCCTCGCCTTGTCGGCCTTTGCCGCCAGTGATCCCGACCATGCCGCAAGGCAGGTCGAGGGCCAGCGCATCTACCGGGTGTTTCTCAGCGATGGCAGGGCTTTCAATCTCGGTCGCCGCGAGCAGGCGGAAGAATTTGCCCGCCAGTCCGGCGATAGCGATTATCGCATCGAGGAGCGCAAGCCCAACGTGCTGCATGGTGCACCGGAGGATATTCACCGGGCGTTGCGCGCTCTTTCCGAAGAGCACGGCATTGAGGAATTCATCATCGAACCGCCGCATGTGGGGGCCGATCAGCGGCTTGCCTCGGTTGAACTCTTGGCCACGCATCGCCTTTCCCGGGCGGCGTGATTTTGTTCTCAGGAGGAAATGACATGACGAGAAAGAAAATCCGTTTCGGCATCATGCTTCAGGGCCCCGGCGGGCATATGAACGCCTGGCGGCACCCCAAAAGCCCGGTCGATGCCAGCGTCAATTTCGACTTCTTCAGGAAGACCGCGTTGAAGGCGGAAGCGGCGGGCATCGCCTTCGCTTTCGTGGCGGACGGGCTCTATATCAATGACAAGTCGATCCCGCATTTCCTCAACCGGTTCGAGCCGCTGACGATCCTGTCGGCGCTCGCCTCCGTGACCTCGAAGATCGGTCTCGCCGGTACGGTTTCGACTTCCTATAGCGATCCCTTCACCATTGCCCGCCAGTTCGCCTCGCTCGATCTGCTGAGCGGCGGTCGCGCCGGATGGAATGCGGTCACGACGCCGCTTGAAGGCACGGCGAAGAATTACAGCCGCAACCATCCCGAACATGCGCTGCGTTACGAGATTGCCGACGAATATCTCGAGGTGATCAAGGGCCTGTGGGACAGCTGGGATGATGACGCTTTCCTGCGCAACCGCGAGACGGGACAGTTCTTCGATCGCGCCAAACTCCATACGCTCGGCCATAAGGGCCGTTTCTTCCAGGTGGAAGGCCCGCTCAATATCCAGCGTTCGCCGCAGGGGCAGCCGGTCGTATTCCAGGCCGGCTCCTCGGATGCCGGCATCGGCCTTGCGGGCAAACATGCCGATGCCGTCTTCACCAATTCCGCTTCGCTGGAGGAAAACCAGACCTTCCTCAAGCGTGCGAAACAGAGCGCCGTCGCACAGGGCCGCTCCGCTGCCGATGTGAAGATTTTCCCCGGCATCGGCCCGATTGTCGGCGAGACGCAGGAGGAAGCGGAGGCGAAATATAACGTCATCCGCAACCTCATCACGACAGAGGATGCGCTCGCCTATCTCGGCCGTTTCTTCGATCATCATGATTTCAGCGTCTATCCGCTGGATGAGCCTTTCCCCGAACTCGGCGAGATCGGCAAGAACAGTTTCCGCTCCACGACCGACCGCATCAAGCGCCGCGCCAAGGAAAAGAACCAGACGCTGCGCGAGGCAGCGCTTGAGGCCGCGACCCCGCGTGAAGGTTTCATCGGCACGCCGGACAAGGTGGCTGACGAAATCATCCGCTGGGTGGAGCACGATGCGGCCGATGGCTTCATTCTGGGCTTCCCGGTGATTGCCGAGGGACTGGACGATTTCATCCGTCTCGTCATCCCGGTGCTGCAGCGGCGCGGTTATTTCGATCCGCATCTGGAAGGGGCGACGCTGCGCGACCATCTCGGCCTGCCTTTCAGGGAAAGCGTCTATTCCAGCGGCGAAAACGGATCGGACAAGGCCATCGCCTGAACTTGCGGCCGGGCGGCGATGATTGTCGCCCGGTGCAGATTTCAAGACGCGGCGCGTAGCGAGCCGTGCAGGAGACAGAACCATGAATATCCGCATTGACGGCGCGCGTCCTCAGGACGACGCCGAACGGGGAATCCTTGCCTTTATCGAGGAGAGCATCGCCATCCGGCATGATCTCCACCGGCATCCCGAGCTTTCGCTCAAGGAAAAACGCACGTCGGCGCTCATTGCCCGTTATCTGCTGTCGTTCGGATACGAGGTGACGGAAGGTGTCGGCGGCCACGGCGTTGTTGCGACATTGAAACGCGGTCATGGTGAAAAACGTCTCGGAATCCGCGCCGATATCGACGCCCTGCCGATTATCGAGGAAACCGGCCTTGCCTATGCCAGCCAGACGCAGGGTGTCATGCATGCCTGCGGTCATGATGGTCATACGACGATCCTGCTCGCCGCCGCCCGCTATCTTGCGGAAACATCGAATTTTTCCGGCACGCTGACGCTGATCTTCCAGCCGGCCGAGGAGATCGGCGCGGGTGCGAGGGCAATGATAAAGGACCGGCTGTTCGAGCGGTTTCCCGTCGATGCCGTCTTCGGACTGCATAATTGGCCGGGTGTCGACACCGGACATTTCGGCTTCGTCGAAGGCCCCGCCATGGCCTCCGTCGACAAGGCGAAAGTGCGGATTGTCGGCAAGGGCGGGCATGGCGCCGCGCCGCATGAGACAGTCGATCCGGTTCTCGCCTCGGCCAGTTTCGTCACCGCCCTGCAGAGCATCGTTTCGCGCAATGTCGATCCGCGCGAGATGGCGGTGCTGACGGTCGGTTCCATTCATGGCGGAACCGCCTCCAACGTCATTCCCGAGAGCGTCGAGCTTCAGATCACCGCCCGGGCTTTTTCGCCCGCCGTGCGTGACAGGCTGGAGGAGCGGCTTCCGGCGCTGGCCAAAGCGCAGGCCGAAAGCTTCGGCGCGAAAGCAGAGGTCGCCTATTCCCGTGGTTTCCCGCCGGTCATCAATCACACCCCTCAGACGGCGTTCGCCCGCGATGTCGCCAAACGGCATTTCGCCGCCGGGCAGATCGCCGAAGCGTTCCAGCCGCGCACGGCGAGCGAGGATTTCGCCTTCATGCTGCAGGAGCGGCCCGGCTCCTATCTGTTCGTCGGCAATGGCGAAAGCGCACCGCTGCACAGCCCTCACTACGATTTCAACGACGCGATCATCGCGCCGGCAGCACGCTTCTGGGTGCGGCTGGCGGAAGCCTATCTCTCCTGACGCGAAAATTAGGACAAGGACATGAGCGACAGTTTTTTCTACACATCGGTCAAGGATCCGCTCGCAACCCCGCTTCTGGAGGAGTTGCTGTTCGAATATGACAGCCGTTACGGCACGTTCTTCAATGCGGAAGGGGCCAAGGCGGAGCTGAATAAATATCCGCCGGAAGCCTTCAGCCCGCCATCGGGCAATTTCCTGCTGCTGCTGCGTGACGGCAAAGCGATCGCCGGCGGCGCCTTCATGCGCTACGACGACGAAACGGCGGAATTCAAGCGGGTCTGGACCCATTCCGCCCATCGCCGGCAAGGGCTTGCGAAAATCGTGCTCCGGGAACTGGAGCAGCAGGCGATCCGGCAGGGTTATGCCCGCGTTTATCTGACCACCGGCTTCCGCCAGCCGGAAGCGGTCGGCCTTTATCTCACCAATGGTTATCGCGCTTTGTTCGATACCGCGGCCGATCCCGAGACGATCCGGTCCTTGCCCTTCGAAAAATTTCTTTCCGACACGGCCACCTCCATCCCGGACGGTGCGCCAATACAGGCCGCCTGGCCGCAACTCTCTCCGGTTCATCCCTGAAAGGCTTTCTCCGATGACAATAGCCTCCGATTTTCCGCATGTTGCGGTGAGCGAACAGAAGGATGAGCCGGCCAGGCACGGCTATGCGCATTTTCGCGTCGTCCCCGCCCGTTATCCGTTGCGCACGGCGGGCACCGTGCTTGCGGTTCTCATCATTGCCGCCATCCTGCACTCCGTCTTCGGCAACCCCCGCTGGGGCTGGAACGTGTTTGCGGAATGGTTCTTTGCGGAGCCGGTGCTTGTAGGGCTCGGCCGGACGCTGCTGCTGACCGTGCTTGGTGCTTTTCTGGGTTTCGTGCTCGGCACGGTTCTGGCGCTCGCCCGTGTTTCGGGTTCGCCCCTGCTTGTCGCGATCTCCTGGACCTATATCTGGATATTCCGTTCCATTCCGCTGATCGTGCTTTTGCTGATCCTCAACAATCTCGGATATCTCTACGAGACCGTGACGATCGGTGTGCCCTATACCGGCATCAATTTCTTCAGCTGGAACACGACGCAGCTGATGACACCCTTTGCCGCAGCGGTTCTGGGGCTGACATTGCATGCCGCGGCTTTCTCATCGGAAATCGTGCGCGGCGGTATCCTCTCGGTGGAACAGGGCCAGCTTGAAGCGGCCGCTTCCCTCGGCCTGCCGCGCCGCCGGCAGTTTTCGCGGATCGTGCTGCCGCAGGCGATGCGGACCATTTTGCCCAATGGTTTCAACGAGATCATTCTGCTCGCAAAGGGCACGTCGCAGGTCTATATCCTCGCGCTGCCGGAACTGTTCTATACGATCCAGATCATCTATCGCCGCAATCTGGAAGTGATCCCGCTGCTGATGGTCGCCACTGTCTGGTATCTGGTGATCCTGACCGCGCTTTCCATCGTTCAGCACCATATCGAACGGCACTTCTCGCGCGGCGCGCTGCGCAATCCGCCGCCCTCGCTGTTTGCCACGCTCTACCGCACCTTCCTGCCGCGCAAGCCTTTGCCGGAAGCGGTGGAGACGCCAGCGCCCGCCATTGAAAGACCTGAACGACCGGCTGCCGCCAGGACAGGAAGTTTCCAGCTCGGCAATCGTGGCGGTTCGGTCAATATCCACGGCGTTTCCAAGTCCTTCGGAACACTGAAGGTGCTGGACGATGTCACGCTCTCCATTCCGGCAGGCAGCGTCACCACCATTCTCGGCCAGTCCGGTTCCGGCAAGTCGACCTTGCTGCGCTCCATCAACCACCTGGAGCGTGTCGACGACGGCTTCATCGCCATCGACGGTGAACTGGTCGGATATCGCCAGAAAGGCGACACGCTTTATGAGCTGAAGGAAAAGGACATTCTGAAACGCCGCGTCGAAGTGGGCATGGTGTTCCAGAGCTTCAACCTGTTCCCGCATCTGACGGCGCTTGAAAACATCGCCGAAGCGCCGGTCGTGGTTCGCGGCATATCGAAAGAACAGGCGGAAGCCGAGGCGCGCGATCTTCTGGCCCGTGTCGGGCTGGCCGAAAAGGCAGGCGCCTATCCGCGCCAGCTTTCTGGCGGGCAGCAGCAGCGCGTGGCGATTGCCCGGGCCTTAGCGCTGCGGCCGAAGGTGCTGCTCTTCGACGAGCCGACATCCGCGCTCGACCCAGAGCTGGTCAATGAGGTGCTCGACGTCATCAAGGAGCTGTCCCGCTCCGGCGTCACGCTCATCATCGTCACCCACGAAATCGGCTTTGCCCGCGAAGTCTCCGACAGGGTCGTCTTCATGGAACAGGGCCGCATTCTCGAAACGGGCACGCCGGAGAAGGTGTTCAACAAGCCGGATCACCCGCGCACGGCCGAATTTCTCGCAAAAGTTCTCTAATCAACAACAAAGGAAACACTCACATGGCATTTTCATCGAAATTATTGTCTCTGCTCGCCGGCGGTTTTTTCACCGCCACCGCCGCGCTCATCCCGGCCGCGCATGCGCAGGAGGTTGATCTGTCGCCCGAGCAGAAGGGGCGGGTGCGCGCCGAAAAGGTGGAAGAGGCAATCAAGCTTCTGCCCGCCGGCCACAAATTCATCGCCGACGGAAAACTGACGGTCGCGACCGTTCCCTTCCGCCTGCCGCTGGTGGACTATGCGAGCGACACAAAAACGCCGATCGGCGTGGAGCCGGACATCGCCCAGCTGGTCGCCGACAGCCTCGGCCTTGAGCTGCAGCTTGTGCCCATCGCCTGGGCCGACTGGCCGCTCGGTCTTGCTTCCGGCAAATATGACGCCGTCGCCTCCAACATCACGGTGACGGAAGCCCGCAAGGAAAAGTTCGATTTTTCCAGCTATCGCAACGATCTGCTCGGCTTTTACGTCGGCAATAACAGCAAGGTCACATCAATCGGCAAGCCGGAGGATGTCGCCGGGCTGAAGGTCATCGTCGGGGCCGCCACCAATCAGGAGCAGATCCTGCTGAAATGGATCAAGGACAACAAGGCCAAGGGGCTGGCCGATACCGAGGTGCAATATTACGACGATCAGGCCGTGCTCGACGTCGCCCTGCAATCCGGCCGCGCGGATGCCTATCTCGGCCCCAACGCGACCTCTGCCTTTCAGGCGGCAAGCCAGAAGAAGACCAAGCTTGTCGGTACCTTCTCCGGCGGCTGGCCGGAAGCGGCCGAGATTGCCGTCGCTTCGAAAAAGGACGCAGGCATAGCCGAGGCCATCACCGCCGCGCTGAACGCCCAGATCAAGAACGGCAATTACGGCAAGGTTCTCGCCCGCTGGAATCTCGGTTCCGAAGCCATCACCGAATCCCGCACCAATCCGCCCGGCCTGCCCAAGAGCTGAGCGTGAAAGTTGAGTAGCCAAAAGCTGAGTTGAAGGTGGGACATCACTCAGCCGGTGGCGCGGGCATCCTCCCGCCCGCGCCACCTCCGTCCCGCAATCATCCTATCGGGAAACCACAATGACCTTCACCTCTCGTCTCGCCACGGCCACGCTCGGTGCCTTTCTCTCTGTCGCCGGTTTAGACTCGGCTTTGGCAACGGATGTTTTCGATCTGTCGCCGGATCAGCCCGGTCGTATCAGGGTCGAAAAAGACCCCGCCGCCGTTGCCACCGTGCCAAAGGATTTCAAGTTCGCCACGCCGGGCAAATTCACCGTCGCCGTTTCTCCCGGCGGGCCGCCATTGGCCACCTATGCGACGGATGCGAAGACCGTGGTGGGCGCAGACCCCGATTACGCGCTCGCTGTGGCCGACAGCCTCGGGCTGGAGCTGGAACTGGTGGCCGTGGCCTGGGCCGACTGGCCGCTCGGCCTTGCCTCGGGCAAATATGATGCCGTCATCTCCAATGTCGGCGTGACCGAACAGCGCAAGGAGAAGTTTGACTTCTCCACCTATCGCCAGGGTCTGCACGGCTTTTTCGTCAAATCCGATAGCGGCATAACTTCCATCCGCGAGCCGAAGGATGCGGCTGGTCTGAGGATCATTGTCGGCGCCGGTACCAATCAGGAGCGTATTCTGCTGAAATGGAGCGACGAGAATGTCGCCGCCGGTTTGAAACCGATCGAGCTGCAATATTACGATGACGAAGCCACTCGCCTCGTCGCCCTTTCGGCGGGCCGTGCGGATGTGATTGTCCAGCCGCATGCGCAGCTGGTTTTCATTGCCGCGCGCGACAAGACCATCAAGCGGGTGGGAACGCTTTCGGCCGGCTGGCCGGAGCGCTCCGATGTCGCCATCACCACCCGCAAGGGTTCGGGATTGGCCGACGCGCTGACGCTTGCCACCAATGACCTGATCAAGAGCGGTGCTTACGCAAAAATTCTCGATCGCTGGCAGCTTTCAGAGGAGGCGCTGCCGGAATCGCGCACCAATCCCCCCGGCCTGCCAAAAAGCTGACCGGTCAAAAATGCGGCGGACGGCAATATTCGCAGGTTCGCCTGCGGATATTGTTTTGCTGTATGGCGTCAGAAATCCGCGACCTTGCCCCATGACGAATCAAGGAAACGGCTGGGGTGATAGGGCGCGGCATCGACGAGCGGGGTCGACCCCGTGACGATATCGGCGATCAGATGGCCAGCCCCCGGTCCGATGCCGAAGCCATGACCGCTGAAGCCGGCCGCAAGGATAAAGCCGGGCAATTCGCTGGTTTCGCCAATGGCCGGAACGCCATCCGGCGTGCTGTCGATGAAACCGGCCCAGGCGGCGGAAATCCGCGTTTTGCTGAGAGCGGGCAGAAGTTCCAGCGCCCTTTTGTGGGTCTCGCGAATGGCGGCGGCATTGGGTTTCGGATCGAGAATACGAACCCGCTCCATCGGGGTCGGCGCGTCCAGCCGCCAGCGTTTCAGCGTCTCATGGCCGCCGCGAATGCCTTCCAGTCCGCCCGGACGGAGACTGCGCCAGCGCTTGAGGAACATCGGAATAAATTCGCGGGCAAAACGCATCTGCTGCGCCGTCGGGTCAATGCGCCCCAGCCCGCTGATGGCGAGCGTGTAACCGCCATCGTGCCGTTTCGTTGCGGAGACGGCGGCGGTGTGCAGCGCATCCGGCAGGCCTTCCGCACCTGGCGTGACCGACAGGATGGAGGAGCGGACGGAGGCCTGCGGAAAACGGATGCCCAGCTGGCGGCAGAAGGAGGACGCCCAGGCCCCGCCGGACATGATGGCGGTTTTGGTGCGGATCGTGCCTTTTTCGGTGACGACGGCGCTGACCCGGCCGCCCTCGGTCTCAAGCCCGCGTGCGGCGCAATTCTGATGCACCGTGCCGCCGAGTTTGATGATGGCGCGCGCCACGGCGGGTGCCGCCATGGAAGGATCGGCCGTGCCGTCGGTGGGTGAGAAGACGCCGCCCTTCCAGCGTTTGCCGGTGGCGCGCCCGCGCTCACTTGCCTCATCGGCGCTCAGCATATGCGTCGTCACACCGGCGGTGAGGGCAAAATCGCGCCAGCGCGCCCAGCCGGCAAGTTCCGCCTCGTTGTCGCTTAGATAAAACAATCCGCAACGGCGAAAGCCGGTGTCTTCGCCACTTTCAGCGGCAAATTGCTCCCACAATGCAAGGCTCTGGGTCGAAATCGGCAATTCACGCGCATCGCGGTTCTGCTGCCGGCACCAGCCCCAGTTGCGGCTGGATTGCTCCGCGCCAACAAGGCCCTTTTCCACCAGTGCCACTTTCAGGCCACGCCGGGCGAGGTAATAGGCGGTAAAAACGCCGACGATGCCGCCGCCGATAATGACGGCGTCCGCGGCTTTCGGCAGTTCCGGCGATGTCGTGATCTGTTGCAGCGGGGCGGGCATGGTCGGACTCCTTATATTCGTCCTAATTTACCTTGGCTGACGTGTAAACGCTGCCAGACTGGGCCTCCTGCTGGAATATCCTGCTGTTCGGCGGCATCTCTGCAACTCTTTATGCTGAATGAAAAAAACAACGCCGCGTCGACATGGGGCATCCATGTGCTAAGATTTTACCTGCCGCGCCAGAATTTTATGCCGCGTGCCTGAAAAAACAAAAAAGGGGTTCCGCACGTGATGAAACTTGACCGGATCGATATCAAGATCCTCTATGAACTGCAGAAAAACGGTCGCATCACCAATGTCGAACTGGCGGAACTCGTCAATCTGTCGCCAAGCCCCTGCCTGATGCGGGTGAAGAAACTTCAGTCGGAAGGTTATATCGAAGGCTATTCGGCGCAGATCAACATCAACAAGCTCGGCCAGACGCTGACGGTCTTCACAGAAATCACCCTCAAGAACCACCGGCAGATCGATTTCGCCCGCTTTCTCGGTGTCGTCGAAAAGATCGACCAGGTGGTGGAATGCCACCTCGTTTCCGGCGGCTACGACTACCTGCTGAAATTCGTCACCTCGGGCATCGTTGAATATCAGTCGATCATGGAGCGATTGACGGATATGGATGTCGGCATCGACAAATATTTCAGTTTCGTGGTGCTGAAATCGCCGATCACCAAATCGCATATGCCGCTGACCAGCCTGTTTCCGCTTTGAGGTGAGAGGGAGTGCATCAGACGTCCGCAGAGGTGATGGGTTTGACAGGGTGTTGCACTTACACTCCGTCACCCCGGACTTGATCCGGGGTCCAGCGCGATCAAGCCCTTGATCGCAAAAGACTCTTCTCACGTCGCAGACGCGCCGTGGCTGGATGCCGGATCAAGTCCGGCATGACGGAGGAGAGGTTGTCATACCTGTTTGGCATTCGTTGAGCTCACCGTTTGGAAAACGCCCGCACCAGCTCCGCATCCTGCTGAAGATTATCAAGCCATGTCGGATCGAGTTTCGGCACTGAGGAGAAAAGAAGCTTCGAATAGGGATGGGTGGGCGATTTGATTGCTTCGGTTTCCAGATGCTCCACTTTCTGGCCGCCATACATCACGACGATTTCGTCGCAGATTGTCTCAACCACCGAAAGATCGTGGCTGATGAAGATGTAGGAGAGGTTCAGTTCCCGCTGCAATTCTCCGAGCAGATCAATGATCGCGGCTGCGACGACCGTATCGAGCGCCGAGGTGATTTCATCGCAGATGATGAGCGACGGTTCGGCCGCGAGCGCACGGGCGAAATTGATACGCTGCTTCTGCCCGCCGGAAAGGCCGGAAGGATGGCGGTGGCGGACCGAGCGCGGCAACTTCACCATATCGAGCAACTCATCGATCCGCGCATCCCGGACCTTGCCCTTCATGCCGTGGTAGAAAGTCAGTGGCCGGCCGAGAATATCCTCGATGGCTTTCGACGGGTTGAGCGCGGTATCGGCATACTGGAAAACGATCTGCATGCGGCGCAGCTGGTCGCTGGTGCGCCGGCGGGCATCGGCATCGAGTTCCCGGCCTTCGAAGACGACGTGGCCGCTTGCGGCCGGCAGGATGCCGGCAATGGCCCGCGCCAGTGTCGATTTTCCGCAGCCGGATTCGCCGATGATGCCGAGATTGCGGCCGGGATAGACGGCAAGGCTGACGGAATCCACCGCACGCACCAGCGGCATGCGGTCATCGCCTTTCGTGCCATAACCGGCGATCAGCTGGTCGATATCGAGGAGCGGTGTCGCCTCACTTTGTTTGAGCGGTGTCACGACGCGCACCTTGTCGTTAAAGGCGGTCAACAATTCGCGGGTATAGGGGTGTTGGGCGTTCTCCAGAATATCCTTGGTCGTACCGGTTTCCTGAACCTCGCCGCCTTTCAGCACCACAATCCGGTCGGCAATCTGGGCGACGACGGCAAGGTCGTGCGAAACATAGACGCCGCCAATGCCGCCCTTGCGCATCGCCGATTTGAAGGCACGAAGAACCTCGATCTGGGTCGTCACATCAAGTGCGGTCGTCGGTTCGTCGAAAATCACCAGTTGAGGATTGCCGATCAGCGCCATGGCGGCCGAGAGGCGCTGCAGCTGGCCGCCGGACACCTGATGCGGGTAACGCTCGCCGATGGTTTCGGGATTGGGCAGTGACAATGCCTTGAAAAGCTCAACCGCTTTTTTACGCGCCTCCTGAGGCGGCATAAGGTGGTGGATGCGGGTGACTTCGATGACCTGATCGATGATTTTCTGCGCCGGGTTGAATGCGGCGGCCGCACTCTGCGGCACATAGGATATTTTCGTGCCGCGCACCCTGGCGCGCTCGGCTTCGGAAAGCTGCACCATGTCCCGGCCTGCCACCGTGACGCTGCCACCGGAAATGCGGCATCCCGGCCGCGCATACCCCATCAGGGTCAGCGCGATGGTAGTCTTGCCGGAGCCGCTTTCGCCGATCAGCGCGACGATTTCGCCCTCGGCGATATCGATGTCGATACCCTTGATGATATCGATGCGGCGGCCGGAATCGGTGGTGGCTTCGACCTTTAGTCCACGGATTTCAACGAGATTGCTCATTATTCGCTCCTGTCGCGGATTTTCTGCGGCAGATTGTCGATCAGCAGGTTGACGCTGATCGTCAGGCTGGCAATCGCCAGCGACGGGAAGATGACCGCCGGTGCGGCAAAGGGCAGGCCGCCGATGTTTTCACGCACCAGCGCGCCCCAGTCGGCGTTTGGCGGCTGCAGGCCGAGACCGAGGAAGGACAGGCCGGACAGAAGCAGCACGATGAAGACGAAACGCACGCCGAGATCGGCAAGTACGGGCCGGATGATGTTGGGCAGGATTTCGGAACTGATGAGATAAAGCAGGCTTTCGCCGCGCACCCGTGCGACCGTTACGAAATCCATGGTGTTGACATTGACGGCCAGCGCCCGCGCGAAACGATAGGCGCCCGGCGTATAGATGACCGACAGCGTAACGATGAGCACCGGAATGGACGAGCCGACGGCGGCGACGACCACGAGGCCGAACAGCTTGCTTGGGATGGAATTCACCGCATCGAGGAAACGGCTGAGCGCTGCATCGAACCAGCCGCCGATGACGGCGGCGCACATGCCGAGCACGACGCCGCAGGTGCAGGCGATGGTGACAGCCGCTAGCGAAATGCCGACCGTGAAACGCGCGCCCATGAGGATACGGGAGAACACGTCGCGGCCGAGATAATCGGAACCGAGCCAGAGATCTGACGTCATCGGCCCGAAATAATCGAGATCGACGATTTCACCCACCGGATGGGGAATGAGATAGGGCGCGAAGATTGCAACCATGGCCCAGAGAAAGATGACGAGAAAGCCGAAAACGCCGACTGCGTTGATCTTGTAACCCAAACGCGAGGTCCCCTGATATGTCTTGATATGATCGGCCATCAGCGCAGCCTCGGATTGGACATGATGGCGATGATGTCAGCCGTCGTGATGAGCAGGAGATAACCGACGCAGAAGATCATCGCGCAGGTCTGGATCAGCGGCAGATCGCGGGTGGCGACGCCATCGACCATCAGCTTGGCGATACCGGGATAGTTGAAGATCGTCTCGACGATGATGACGCCACCGACAAGGTACGAAAGCGACAGCGCCACTGCATTGACGATGGGGCCGAGCGCATTGGGAAGCGCGTGACGCAGCACGATGCGCATGCGCGGCGCGCCCTTCAGAAGCGCCATTTCGACATAGGGCGTATCCAGCGTCTCGATCACGGCGGCGCGGCTCATGCGGATCATCTGGGCCGAAACGACGAAGGTTAGCGTTATGACCGGCATGGCGTAAACGCGCAGCACATCAAACAGCGTGTGAACCTCGCTGACCAGCGACAGCGCTGGCAGCCATTTCAGATAAACCGCGAAAAGCAGGACGGCGAGCGTGGCGATCATGAATTCCGGCACGGAAATGACGCCGATGGTCAGCACCGTAACGATGCGGTCATAAAGCGTTCCACGCAGCATGGCGGAGCTGATGCCGAGTGTGAGCGCCAGTGGCACGGCGATGAGCGTGGTGATGCCGGCAAGCTTCATGGAGTTGACGAAGCGCGGACCGATGAGATCGGCAATCGCCATGTTGTTGGCATAGGAGGTGCCGAGTTCGCCGTGCAGCAGGCCGAAAAGCCAGCGAACGAAGCGCAGCAGGGCGGGGTCGTCGAGATGCATGGCGGTGCGCAGGCCGGCCACGGCCTCCGGCGTTGCCGCCTGACCGAGAAGGATCGTCGCCGTATCGCCGGGCAGCAGGCTGGTGGCGGAAAAGACGATAAATGACACGATCAGCAGCGTCGTCAGCATGACGACCAGCCGCCGGGCGACAAGGGACAATATCCGGCTGTTCATTCACATGCTCCTGCGACCTGCCTGATTGTGGAGGCTTTCCGCATCGGCGGAAAACTTGGCCGGGCGCTGCGTTTGCGCCCGGCTCCATGGTCTATCAGGCTTCGAGCCAGACGTATTCCGCAAAGGCGTAACCCATCATGCCGCCGAGCGGATTGGCTTCCAGGCCCTTCAGCTTGGAACTGATGGCGTCCACGTTGGTAAGATAGGCGGGAATGATGGTGCCGGCTTCGTCGGCGATCATCGTCTGCATCTCGAAGTAGATCTGCTTGCGCTTCTCCATATCGAGCAGGCCGCGCGCCTCGAGCATCAGCTTGTCGAATTTCTCCGACTTGTACTGGCTCTCGTTCCAGGGGGCGTCGGACGCATAAAGCAGCGAGAACAGGATGTCCGGTGTCGGGCGCGGGTTGATGTTGCCGAAATGGATCGGCGCTTTCAGCCAGTAATTGCTCCAGTAGCCGTCGGCGGGAACGCGCTGAACATCCAGCTTGAGGCCGATTTCGGCAGCGGAGGCCTGAATGATCATCGCCATGTCGATGGCCGAATTCGCCGCATCCGAGGTGATGACCGGGATGGACTGGCCGAGGAGGCCGGCTTTCTCGAAGTGGAACTTGGCCTTCTCTGGATCGAAGGCCTTCGGCTTCAGGTCCGGATTATGATAGGGGCTCATGGGCGGAACCGGCTGGTCGTTGCCGACTTCGCCAAGACCGCGCAAGGCCGCCTTGACGATCTGCTCACGGTTGACGATCGACTTCATGCCGGCAATGAAATCGGCCTTGTTGCCCGGAGCCTGATCGAGGCGCATGTTGAGATTGGTGTAGTTGCCGGAAGTTCCCTTCGACAGGACGACACCCTCCTGCTTGTCCAGCAGGCGAAGCGCGCGCGGATTGATGGCGGCCGCGAGCTGGATGTCGCCGGAGAGAAGCGCATTGACGCGTGCATTGTCGTCCGAGATCGCGAAGAACTCGAAGCTGTCGACGTGCGGGCCGCCGGATTTCCAGTAATTGCTGTTCTTGGACATGATCGAGCGCACACCCGGCTCGAATGTTTCAAGCTTGAAGGCGCCGGTGCCGTTGCCCTTGGAGAAGTCGGTCGCACCGTCGGCAACGATCATGAAGTGGTGCATCGCAAGGATCGTCGGCAAGTCGGCATTGGCGCTGGCAAGCGTGATCTCGACCGTGCTCTTGTCGAGCGCCTTGAAGCCGGTCATCTGGGCGGCGATCTTGGCGACCTTGGAGCCGACAGCCGGATCGAGATGGCGTTTCAGCGAATAGACCACGTCATCGGCCGTCAGCGCCTTGCCGTCGTGGAAGGTGACGCCGGAACGCAGTTTTACCGTCCAGGTCTTGGCATCCTTGGATTCGATGGATTCGGCCAGCTCCATCTGCGGCGTGCCGGAAGCATCGAGGAAGCTCAGCCGGTTATAAAGCGCGCAGCAACGGACATAATCCGTGGAAAGCGAGGCTTTTGCGGGATCGAGCGTATCGGCTGTGGAAGAGGACCAGCCGGCAGCCTTCAGCGTGCCGCCGGAAACCGGGGTGGCCGCGAGCGCCTGCGAGGCGCGGCCGAGAATGGCCGAACCGGCGGAAAGGGCGACGCCGCCGGCCAGCATCATGTGAAGCAGCTCACGCCGCGTCGCGCCGCGACGGATCGCCTGTTCAACGGCGGCATCGTCGGAGCGGGTCCAGTTTGTAATCCTGTCACTCATGGTCTTCCCCTTTTGTATGATTTGTTGAAATGTGTCTGCAGAAATTCCCGGCGGTCCGCGTCCCAGTTCGCGCCACGCCCCTGGTGGCGGGTGGTTCAGCCGCCCGCCTGTCTCGTGGCTTCGGCAAGGCCGGCCATCGAGGTGAAGTGATAATCCGGCTCGGTAAAGTTTTCCGGCTCGATCGTGCCGCCATATCCCTTCTGGTCGTGGCGGCGCTCAATCCAGCAATTGGTCATGCCCAACTTCCGGGAAATGCCGATATCGTGGTACTGGCTTTGCGCGACATGCAGGATGTCGTCCTTCGAGGCGCCCTCGCTCTCAACAAACGCAAAGACCTTCTCGAAAAAGGCCGGGTCCGGTTTTTCGGTGCCGGTATCATCCGCCGTGAAAGCGGCGTGGAAGGGATTGCCGAGTTCTTTCGAGAAATGTTCGAAGGCCCAGCGCTGGGCATTGGTCATGGCGATGAGGCGGTGTGTCTTTGCAAGCTGCGCCATGGCGGCACGGCTGTCTTCGAACCCCTTCCAGTTCTTGGCGGCGTCGCGCAGGCGTTCGCCAAGAGCACGTTCTGCCGGCAAGCCAAGTTGCGGAGCGATGATGAGATACACGCGGACGAGATCGTCCGGAAAAAGGTCTGTCGCGTCTGAATAACGGGCCGCGCGGTAAAGGCCGAGCGCCTTTTCACCATCGACTTCGACGCCATTCTCAGCGCCGATCTGCGTCAGGGTCGATTTCAGACCCCCTTCGAAATCGATGAGGGTTCCCACCACATCGAAGCTCATATATTTGAAGTCGCTCAATTTTTTGGGCAATGTCGGTCTCCGCTCTGCCGCCTCGTCCTCTTGGGGGAGGTTGCGGCATTTTATTTTGTTCCCGGACGAGATCCTTGTCCCGTTCCTATTTTTGAAAACGCCGGTTTTCATGGCGCTTTGTGCTTTTTCTAAGGATAGTTTGGCACTTCCAGCACACTGGATTCGCCGAAATGGATCGGCTCTTCGGCAGAATATTGCGAATATGTGGTGTGTTGCGACATTTCGAGGTGGTGTCGCGATGCCGCCGTGCCGGTGCTTCAGGCCATTGCCGCCCGCACCGCCGGGTCCTCGAGCGTCTGGTTCAGGGTTTTCAACGTCCGCTCGATGATCGCATCGATTTCACTGTCGGTGCAGCAGAGTGGCGGCGCATAACCGAGAATGCCGTTCGCGAAGGCCCTGACGATGAGGCCGTTTTCCCAGGCGCGGTCGAAAACCTTGCGGGCCGGTGCGGCGGCGGCCGGAAGCGGGGTCTTTTTTTCCTTGTCGGTCACGAGCTCGACAGCGGCGAGCATACCACGGCCACGAACATCGCCCACCAGCGGGTGGCTTCTCAGGCCCTCCAGCCCGGCCATCAGCCGCGCCCCGGCGCGGCGGCCATTTTCCAGCAGCCCGCCTTCATAAAGCTTCAGCACTTCCAGCCCGACGGCGGCGCTGACGGGGTGGGCGGAATAGGTGTAACCATGCCCGATCGCCGCTTCGCCGGCGAAGTCGGCTATTGTATCATAGACATGATCGGCCATGAACACCGCGCCCATCGGCACATAGCCGGAGGTGAGGCCTTTCGCGGCGGTGATGAAGTCCGGCACGATGTCCTCGTCGGTGCAGGCGAAGAGGGGCCCGGTGCGGCCAAAACCGGTAATCACCTCGTCGGCGATGAAAAGGATGCCATAGGACCGGCAGAGTTCGCGCATGGCCTTGATCCAGCCTGGCGGCGGCACGAGAACGCCACCCGAGCCCTGAATGGGTTCCGCGTAAAAGGCGGCGACGCGGTCCGGCCCGATGGCCTCGATCTTGTCCTTCAGGATTTGAAGCGAAGAGGCGATGATGGCGGCCGGGTCGCTTCCGACCGGGTTACGGTAGGCATAATGCGACGGGATTTTATGCTGCCAGTCGTAAGGCACGCCAAAACCGGCATGGAAGGTGGGCAGGGCGGTGAGGCCCGAACCGGCCGTGGTGGAGCCGTGATAACCCTGTTCGATGGAAATGAACTGGTCGCGCTGCGGCTCACCCTTGGCGTGCCAGTAATAACGGATGAAGCGAATGGTGCTGTCCACCGCATCGGAACCGCCAAGCGTGAAATAGACGTGGTTGAGGTCGCCCGGCGCGCGGTCGGCAAGTTCGGAGGCAAGGCGGATCGCCGGCTCGCTGCCAATGTCGAAATAGGCGGTGGCATAGGGCAATTCCCGCATCTGTTTTGTCGCGGCCTCGACGATGCTCTCATGCCCGTAACCTGCATTGACGCACCATAGGCCGGCAAAGCCGTCGATGAGCTGGTGGCCGGTCATGTCGGTGACGGTGGCGCCGTTTGCCGATTGCAGCACCCGCACGCCGAGCTTCTCATGGCCGCGGAAAGACGAGACGGGGTGGACGAGGTGGGCGCGGTCCAGTTCAATCAGGGAATTGCTTAACATGAGGTCTCTCCGGATTCAGCCAAGTGCCTGGCTGGTCAATGCGAATGTTTTCAGTTTTCTGTCGGGGGCGATGTCGGCCTTCGGCCGGCGCATGGCGATGCCGCCACCGACATGGCCAAGACCTTTTTCAGCAAGCCAGGGTGCAAGGCCCGTATCGGCGGTGGTATCGACGCGCAGGAAGGCGCCGGGGCGCTCGGACAGGATGAACGCGATCAAATCTCTAGCGATTTCAGTATTTTCCGCCACAACCGGGCCGATGACTTCGCCGCGTCCGAAGGCGCGAAGCGCGGCAAATCCCTTGATGACACCCTGTTCCATTACCAGCGCGAAACGCGCCCTCTCCGCAAGGGCTGCAAAAAGCGCCGTGCGATCCGCGCCGAAAGCCTGCGCATCAAGTGCTGCAAGCGTGGCCGGAGCGACGGTTTCTGCCCATGCCACATCGGCCGGCCTTTCCGTTGCGGCCGGAGTGCCCTGATGCTGAAGCACCTCGCCGAAAGCGGCAAAGCCCAGCTTTTCGTAAAGCGGCAGGCCGTCAGCCGTTGCGACCAGACGGCACTCGCGATTTTCCGCTGCATCCATTGCCGCCCGCATCAGCTGGCGCCCGAGACCGCGGCCGCGCATCGTCTCATCCACGATCACCATATTGACGGTGGCGCAGCCATCTCCAAGAAGTGTCGCCATCGCGGTTCCCACGACGCGACCGTTTTCCAGCGCGACGAAACCCTTGCTCAGCGAAAGGACGAGCGCCCAGTCTTCCCTGCGGTGCGGCCATCCTGCCTGACGTGACAATTCGACGGCGGCATCGAGATGCTCGGGTTGAAAAGACTGGATTGCGATGGGGCTGGCCTGCATGCCGGAACTCCGTTTGCTCTTGTTATTCATTGATAGACTGACGTCTGAAGAAGATTGTCCCGACAAATGGGAAGGTTCGATATGTTTCGCTGTTGCTTTTATCCGCCGCCGCATCTTATGCCGCCTGTTGTCCACATCCGGACTCAAACCGGGCATGGGCGGCGGCTTTCGGTTTCTCCATACGCAACTCTCTGCCAAACTGGCGGCTGCATACGCAACAATCTGCTTTCGCGACCGGCAATTGCGGTGCGCCGACCGGACAAAGGCTTTCTATGATCTCATTATTCCGGCCACGCCCGATCCCCAAGCAAGGATGACGACGACATGACCATCTTCCGCCCGAAATACATTTCCTTCGATTGCTACGGCACGCTGATCAATTTCCAGATGGCCGAGGCTGCCCGCGATCTCTATGGCGATCGTCTGGACGAAGCGCAGATGCAGCAGTTCATCAAGAATTTTTCGGCTTATCGTCTGGATGAGATCATGGGTGACTGGAAGCCCTATGCCCAGGTGGTTCATAATTCGCTCTCTCGCACCTGCAAGCGCAATGGCGTTGCTTTCAAGGATGAGGACGCGACCTTCGTTTACGAGCGTGTTCCGACCTGGGGTCCGCATGCCGATGTGCCGGCCGGTCTTGCAAAGGTGGCGAAAGAGATTCCGCTTGTCATCCTGTCCAACGCCATGAATTCGCAGATCATGTCGAATGTCGAAAAGCTTGGCGCGCCCTTCCATGCGGTCTATACCGCCGAGCAGGCGCAGGCCTACAAGCCGCGCTTCAGGCCCTTTGAATATATGTTCGACATGCTCGGCTGCGGCCCCGAAGACATGCTGCATGTCTCCTCCTCCTTCCGTTACGACCTGATGTCGGCCCATGATCTCGGCATCAAGAACAAGGTCTGGGTCAACCGCGGTCACGAGCCGGCCAACCCCTATTACGGTTATGTCGAGATATCGGATATTTCCGGCCTGGCAGGCGTGGTTGGATTGTAAGGAAAGGTCGGGACCATGAAGTTCGTTTCCTATTGGCACGACACGGCGCTCCTATTTGCGGGGGCGGCGCAAGGTCCCGTCGAAGGCCATTATGATGTCGCCGTCATCGGCGGCGGTTTCACCGGTCTCGGTGCCGCGCGTCAGCTTGCCAGGGCGGGCGCGCGCGTGGTGGTTCTGGAGGGCGAACGTGTCGGCTGGGGTGCCTCCGGCCGCAATGGCGGGCACCTCAACAATGGTCTTGCCCATTCCTATCTCTCCGCCAAGGCGGAACTTGGCAAGGAGCGCGCCATCGCCCTTTACAAGGCGCTGGATGATTCAGTCGATACGCTGGAGGCACTGATTGCCGAAGAGGGGATCGACTGTAATTTTCGCCGTTCGGGCAAGCTGAAACTTGCCTCGAAGCCGCAGCATTTCGAAGGTCTGGCGAAGAATTTCGAGGCATTGCATGCCGAGGTCGATCCCGACACGGCACTTCTGTCCGTCGCCGATCTCAAGGCGGAAATCGGCTCACCCTTTTATGGCGGCATGCTGTCGAAAAAGAGTGCCATGATGCATATGGGGCGCTATGTGGCCGGCCTTGCCGAGGCCGCCAGCCGTCATGGCGCGGTGATCTTCGAAAATGCGGCGGTGACGAAGCACGCGCAGAACGGCAAAAGCCACACGCTGGAAACCACACGCGGCAAGGTGACGGCCGATAATGTTCTGGTGGCGACCGGCGCTTACACGCCCGCCAACTTCGGTTATTTCCGTCGTCGCATCATCGCTGTCGGCAGTTTCATCATCGCCACACGGCCGCTGACGGATGCCGAGGTTCAGGCCTCGGTTCCGGGCAACCGCACCTATGTCAACTCCATGAATATCGGCAATTATTTCCGGCTTGCCCCGGATAATCGGCTGATCTTCGGTGGTCGTGCACGCTTTTCCGCCACATCCGACCAGCGTTCGGATGCCAAGAGCGGCGCGATCCTGACGGAAGCCCTGCACCGCATCTTCCCGCAGCTTTCGCATGTGCCGATCGATTATTGCTGGGGCGGTCTGGTGGATATGACCAAGGACCGTTATCCGCGCGCCGGTTTTCATGACGGCGTCTGGTACGCCATGGGCTATTCCGGCCACGGCGCGCAACTCTCCACCCATCTTGGCGTGATCATGGCCGACGCCATTCTGGGTCGGCCGGACAACAACCCGCTGAAGGGGCTGGACTGGCCGGCGGTGCCGGGCCATTTCGGCAAGCCGTGGTTCCTGCCGCTGGTGGGCTATTATTATAAGATGCTGGACAAGTTTCAGTAACAGGGCTGTTTGTTCTTCCGTCATGCCGGACTTGATCCGGCATCCAGCCACCGCGCGTCTGCGCGGTGAAAGAGTCTCCTGCGATCAAGGACTTGATCGCACTGGACCCCGGATCAAGTCCGGGGTGACGGAGTGTAAATGCTGCGGCTTTTTCAGTTCCACGCGCACAAAAAGAAGGGCCGCAAAGCGGCCCTTGAGGCGGGGAGAAAGCCCAAGGCTCAGGCGAGCCCGCCGATGTGGAACGTCTTGATTTCCAGATATTCCTCGATACCGACCTGAGCGCCTTCGCGGCCAAGGCCGGATTGTTTGACGCCGCCGAAGGGGGCGACTTCGGTGGAGATCGCGCCGGTGTTGAGGCCGACCATGCCGAATTCCAGCGCTTCGCCCACGCGCCAGGCGCGTTTGAGGCTTTCGGTGTAGAAATAGGCGGCAAGGCCGAAGGGCGTACCGTTGGCGATGGCGAGCGCTTCCTCTTCCGTCTCGAAACGGAAAAGCGGGGCGACCGGACCGAAGGTCTCTTCGCTTGCCAGCCGCATGGCGGTGGTCGCGCCGGTCAGCACCACCGGAGCGGTATATTGCGGACCATCCGGCAGATCATGCGGTTTGGTGATGATCGTCGCACCCTTGGAGATGGCGTCATCGACATGGGCGCGGATCTTGGCGATGGCCGGTTCGTTGATCATCGGGCCGATGGCAACACCCGGCTCGGTGCCGGGGCCGACGCGCATGGCATCGACACGGTCAGCCAGTTTTTTCGCAAAAGCATCGTAGACGCCCGACTGAACCAGAATGCGGTTGGCGCAGACACAGGTCTGGCCGCCATTGCGAAATTTCGAGATGAGTGCACCTTCGATGGCGAGATCGAGATCGGCATCGTCGAACACGATGAAGGGCGCGTTGCCGCCAAGTTCCAGCGACAGCCGCTTAATGCTGTCGGCCGCGCCGCGCATCAAAAGGGAACCGACGCGGGTGGAGCCGGTGAAGGAAATTTTCCGCACCGTCTCGTTGGCCATGATCTCGTTGCCGATATCAGTCGGCATGCCGGTGACGATGTTGATGACGCCTGCGGGAATGCCGGCCCGCTCGGCAAGAACGCCAAGCGCCAGCGCCGAATAGGGCGTGAATTCCGATGGCTTGATGACCACGGTGCAGCCGGCGGCAAGGGCCGGCGCAACCTTGCGGGTGATCATCGCATTCGGGAAATTCCACGGCGTGATGATGCCGCAGACACCGACCGGTTCTTTCAGCACCACGATGCGCCGATCCGGCGTCGGCGAGGGGATTGTGCCGCCGCTGATGCGCCGGGCTTCTTCCGCAAACCATTTGACGAAGGAGGCGCCGTAACGGATCTCTCCCTTCGCCTCTTCAAGAGGCTTGCCCTGTTCGGTGGTGAGGATCAGACCGAGATCGTCGATATGCTCGATCATCAGCGCGAACCATTTTTCGAGAAGGGCGGCCCGCTCCGCATGGGTTTTCTTTTTCCATGGCCCGAAGGCGGTATTGGCGGCTTCGATCGCCGCGCGAGTTTCGGTCCCGCCCATGTCAGGCACGGTGCCGATCACCGCCTGTGTGGCGGGATCAATCACGTCGACCACCTTGCCCGATGCCGCAGCCTTCCATGCGTCGCCGATCAAACCTGTCTGGCGGAAGAGGTCCTTGTCCTTCAATCCCTGCATCATCTGTCTCCGAAATCAGTCGAGTGCCGCGAGAACCGCAGCCGTTATGGCGTCCGTCTTGTCCTTGCCCGGCACGGTGCCGACGCCCCGGCCGGTCGCCGTTTCCAGCGCCGTCATGATCTTCGCCGCCGCATCCTTTTCGCCGAGATGCTCCAGCATCATCGCACCGGACCAGATGGCGGCGATGGGATTGGCAATGCCGAGATGAGCTATGTCAGGAGCCGAACCGTGCACCGGCTCGAACATGGACGGCGCGTTACGATCAGGGTTGATATTGGCGGAGGCGGCAAAACCGAGGCCGCCCTGAATCGCGGCACCCAGATCGGTCAGAATGTCGCCGAAGAGATTGGAGGCGACCACGACATCGAGGCTTTCCGGAGCCATCACCATGCGGGCCGCCATGGCGTCGATGTGATAGCTCGAAACCTCGACGTCAGGATATTCTGCCGCAAGCTTGTGGGTCACCTCGTCCCAGAACACCATCGAATATTTCTGGGCGTTCGACTTGGTGACGGAGGCAAGCTTGCCACGCCGCTTTTGCGCCTGTTCGAAGCCGAAGCGCAAAATGCGCTCCACGCCCTTGCGGGTGAAGATCGAGGTTTCGACGGCCACCTCGTCGTCGGTGCCCTGATGCACGCGACCGCCGGCACCGGAGTACTCACCCTCGGTATTTTCGCGGATGCAGAGAATATCGAAGCCGTCAGCCCTCAAGGGTCCCTGCACGCCGGGCAGAAGCCGGTGCGGGCGGATATTGGCATATTGCACGAAGGCCTTGCGGATAGGCAGCAGCAGGCCGTGCAGCGACACTGCGTCCGGCACCTGCGCCGGCCAGCCGACCGCGCCGAGCAGAATGGCGTCGAAACCGCGCAGGGTCTCGATGCCGTCCTTGGGCATCATCGCTCCGGTTTCCTTGTAGAAGGCACAGGACCAGGGGAACTCCGTGCCTTCAAGCGCAAAACCGGAGGTTTTGGCGGCGGCGTTGAGCACCTGCCACGCGGCGTCCGTCACGTTTTTGCCGATGCCGTCTCCGGGAATGAGTGCGATGCGATGCGTTTTCAAAAGATTTCCCCTGTTACAGTCCAATCAGGACGCTTTTGCTCTTGCGGTTGGCGAGATAGGCCTCCCGCCCGAGGTCCTTGCCGATGCCGGAGCGTTTGTAACCGCCGGTCGGCAATATGTGGTCGCGTGAACGGCCATAACGGTTGACCCAGATCGTTCCCGCCTGAATGGCGCGCGACAGGCGCATGACGCGCGAAATATCCCGGCTGAAAAGACCCGCCGCCAGACCGTAGGTCGGATGATCGGAAAGCGCCAGGGCCTCTTCTTCCGTGCGGAAGGTTTGCAACGTCAGCACCGGCCCGAAGATTTCCTCGGTGACGGCGGGCGAGGTCTGGTCGACATTGGCGATCAGCGTCGGCTGGTAGAAATAACCGGGGCCGTCCATGATCGCGCCACCCGTCAGGCACTCGCCACCATGGGCGACAGCTGCCTGCACGATGCCATCAATACGCTTGCGCTGAACCTCGGAGATGATTGGCGAATATTGTGTCGTCTCGTCCCATGTCGGGCCGGGCTTTACCACCTTCATGCGGGCGATGATGGCGGCTGAAAGGGCATCTGCCGCCGCTTCCTCGACGATGATGCGTGAGCCGGCAACACAGGCCTGCCCGGCATTGGAAAGAATATTGCCGGCAATCGCTGCCGCGGCCTTTTCGATATCGGCATCGGCGAAGACTATTTGTGGGCTCTTACCGCCGAGTTCCAGCGTCATGGGTTTGATGCCGGTGTGGGCGATATTGGCCATGATGGCGGCGCCCGCAGCGGTGGAGCCGGTGAAACTGACCTTGGAGATATCAGGGTGCCCGGTGATGGCATTGCCGGTCACCGGCCCGTCACCCAGCACGATATTGATGAGGCCGGCGGGCAGCCCTGCCTTGATCGCCAGCTGCGCCATGAAAATGCTGGAGAAGGGCGTCATTTCCGAGGGTTTCAGCACCACGGCATTACCGGCCGCCAAGGCCGGGCCGAGCTTCCAGCCGGCCATGGACACGGGAAAATTCCAGGGCGTGATCGCGCCAACAACGCCATAGGGCTCGGTCATGATCATGCCGAGGCTGGTGTCGTCGGTCGGCACCAGATCGCCGCCTTCCTTGTCGGCGAATTCGGCGAAGAAACGGATCTGCTCGGCGGTGACGGCGATGTCGCCGGCAATCAGCTGGCCCACCGGCCGTGTCGAGGACAGTGCCTCGATTTTCGCCAGGGTCTCGGCTTCCGCTTCGATGAGGTCGGCCCAGCGCTGCAAAACCTTGGTGCGCTCGCGCGGGCGAACGCCGCCCCAGTTGCTGTTCTTCAGCGCCGCCTTGGCGGTTTGCACCGCCTCGTCTACCAGCGTCGCATCCGCCTTCGGGCAGCCGGCATATCCCATGCCGTCCGATGGTCGATGCATGTCGATGCCGTCTTTAGCCGGGATCAGCCGGTCGCCGATGAAATGGCCAATTGGCAAAGACAGGCTGTCTGGATCGAAGCTGAGCGTCATGGGAAATCCTCTGTGGATATGCCCTTAAAGCTAATCCCTGCCGCCAAGCGAAATCGACCGACTGTGGCGCGGGCGATGAATGAAAATCCCGTTTTGTTGCCGACAGACAGCGCAATCTTTTGCGGCGCGCTGCCTGTCATGTGTTTCTGGCCGCTACCGAGAGCGATCTCGAAAAACCGCGGGTTTTAACTCATCCATTCACGGTGACGTAGATCTTGCGCACTGTTTCTATGGTCTTCCAGACGCCAACGAAACCGGGCTTCATGACGAAGCTGTCGCCAGTCGTATAACGCTGCGGTTCACCGCCATCAGGGGTGATTTCGATGACGCCGGCCAGAATATGGCAAAATTCGAAGGTCTCGCCCTTGATGGAGCGGCTTTCGCCCGGGGTCGCTTCCCAGATGCCGGTCTTTACGGTTCCATCGCGGGCTTCGTCCAGCGCCCAGGTCTTGAATGAAGGGTCGCCGGCAATCAGGCGTTCCGGCAACGCCTTGGAGGCCTTCGGCTCGAAATCGGGATTGGTGTCGATAGGCTTGAGAAGCGGCATGGATTTTCCTTTCTGAGATGGACGGATGATCAATATCCGCGGCTGCGGTCAACGAGGCCGAGCGGCTCGAGGCCGGATTCGTATCGTTTGATATTGTCGACGACGGTGCGGGCGGCGGAGTGGGGCTGGGTGACGCTGGCGATATGCGGCGTCAGCAGAATTTTCGGATGAGTCCAGAAACGATGGCCCTCAGACAGTGGCTCGGGATCGGTGACGTCGATCACCGCGCCGGAAAGCCTGCCGCTGTCGAGTGCATCTAGGAGTGCGTCATGATCGAGCTGCCTGCCGCGCCCGGCATGGACGAGAGCCGCGCCATCCGGCAGCAGGCCGAGGCGCCCGGCATTCAAAAGCCCGGTGGTCTCGTCCGTCAGCGGCAACAGGCAGACGAGGATATTGCTGGTGGAAAGAATGGCTTTCAGCCCTTCATCGCCATGGTGGCAGGTGACGCCATCGATCTGGCGCGGAGAACGGCTCCAGCCGGCAAGCGGAAAACCGAAAGGTTTCAGCCGTTCCAGTGCCGCAACACCCAGCATGCCAAGGCCGAGAATACCGACGCGGCATTCTTCCGCCTGCCGCTGGCCCGGCAGGGCTTTCCATAGGTTTTGGCGTTGCTGTTCCAGATAGGCCGGCAGGTTGCGGTGAAGGGCAAGCACGCCGAGGCAGACATATTCCTGCATCATGCGGATGATGCCTTCATCCACCATGCGCACGACCTTTACCGTTTCCGGGATTGCATCGATGTGAAACTGGTCAACACCCGCACCGATCGAAAACAGGATTTCGAGATTGCGGTAACGCGCGATATCCCCTGGCACCGTCCATGTAATGAGGTAACGCACCGCATCGGGATCGACAGTTGCGGCATCCATTGAAAATGGTAGGTCCGGCAGTTCGGTGGCGAGAGCCTGCCGGAAGATTTTGCCGCGCTTTGCGTCGGAATTGAAGAGAAACGTCATCTAATACCCGTCATTCGATTAAGCGGCGCAGCGGCGGCCGAGTGTTTCCAGCATCGACTGGCAGGCGGCAAGTTCGCCCGCGGTTATGAATTCGTCCGGCTTGTGGGCGCGGCCGATATCGCCCGGGCCGCAAATGATGGCATCTATGCCCGCCGCCTGGAAAAGCCCGGCCTCCGTTCCGTAGCTTACGGCTGCGAGGTTGGCGGTGCCGGTCAGTTCCTCCAGAAGCAAAGCAAGCGGCGCATCGGCTGGAAGCGATAGGGCCGGATAAGCGCTCATCGGTGTCCATTCGATATCGACGCCCGTTGCGGCAAGCGCTTCGACAGCGCTTTTTACCGGCTCCAGCAGGGCGAGCGGTAAGACGCCCGAAATTGCCCGTGCTTCCAGTTCGATTGCACAATGATCGGGGATGATATTGATCGCCTGCCCGCCTTTGACCGTGCCGATCTGCAAGGAGGAGTAGGGCGGCTCGAAGGTTGCTTCGAACGGTCCCCGCGTCAGCGTATCGGCGGTTTCGACTGCTTTTGCCATGATGCCGGTCATCAGATGAATGGCGTTTATCCCCTGATCCGGCCGTGAGGAATGGCCGGAGCGGCCGTGCAGGGTGATGCGCGCTGCGGCCTTGCCCTTGTGGGCGCGAACGGCGCGCATATTGCTGGGTTCGCCGATGATGGCGCCCGCCGGCGGGGCACACAGTTCCGGCAGTCTGGCGATTAGATGGGGAACGCCACGGCAGCCCGCCTCCTCGTCATAGGAAAAGGCGATGTGTATCGGCCGTTCAAGCATCATGCTCGAAAATGCCGGCGCTGCGGCGAGCACAGTGGCGAGAAACCCTTTCATGTCGGTGGTTCCGCGCCCGTAGAGCCGGTCGTTTTCGGTTCTCAGCGTGAAAGGGTCGGAAGACCACTCCGGCTCTCCGGCCGGCACTACATCCATGTGACCGGACAGGATATAACCGGCCCGATCGGCCGGGCCGAACGTGGCGAAGAGATTGGCGCGGTCGCCTTCCGGTCCGGGCAACAGCGAGACTTTCGCGCCCAGGCTTTCCAGATAATCGGCAATCCATCCGGCAATATCGCCATTGGCGGTGCCGACAATGGACGGGAAGGCGACGAGACGCTCAAGGATTTCGATTGCGTTCATGGTCGTCCCCGCTGGTCGTTCCCATTGGCCGCTGGCCGGATTATTCACCGCAGAAGCTTAGAGTGGCCGGCGGCGTTTATCTGCTGAAATGCCGATGATTTCGGTAGATTGTTGTGTCCTTCCAGTGCTTTCAGAAAATTCCTGCGGGCAGGGCCGGTTATCTTCGAATCTCGTGGGCTGGGCTGCGGGGACCTTAAGGTTCCGCGCCGGAGGGAATGAGAGCCGTTTGCTATGGAGCTGCTCAAGGTCGATAGTTTCGAGTTGCGAACCGTGGATATCGCCGAGGTGGAGGCCGATCATCTGCATGTCCTCTCCATGGCTGTCGGATGGCGGTATCATGCCAATGAATGGTGTTTCCTGCGCCAGTGCGGTGTGGGCCTTGCGGCGCTGGACGAGATTGACCGGGTTGTCGCAACCGCCATGCTTTTTCCCTACGATCAGGCTTTTGCGACGCTAGGCATGGTCATTGTCTCCCCACGCCTGCAGGGGCAGGGCGTAGCACCCTGGCTGGTCCGGCAGCTTGTGGCGAGATATCCTGCCGCCGCTTTGCGGCTGAATGCAACGGAGGTGTCCCGGCGGCTATTTGCCGGGCTCGGTTTTGCCGGGGATACGGAACGGGTGCATCTTCTGCGCGGCAAGGCCCGTTGTTCCACGGAGGTGCCGCAGCTTGGCAAGAAACAGAGGATCGAGCCAGTTTCGGAGCACCATCTCCCAGCCGTGGAAGATCTGGACCGGGCGGCTTTCGGCGTTTCACGCCGGGGCGTGTTGCAGCGTCTCCTGCGGGAAAACACCGGCTATGGCCTGTTCGAGGCGGATCGTCTGGCCGCCTTCGCGCTGCGGCGGGCGGCAGGGCGGGGCCACATCATCGGACCGGTGGTTGCGGAGGGGGAAGCGGAGGCAGTCGCGCTGGTCAGGCGGCATTTTGCCGATCTCGACGGGCAGCTTGTCCGGCTCGATGCCGTGCGTGATGACGGTGTTCTCACCGATTTTCTGGCGCAATCCGGGCTGGTGGTGATTGAAACACTGACGACCATGTCAAAAAATGCGCCGCAGCCGGCAGGTTCCGGCTCGGCTGGGATTTTTGCTCTGGCAGGCCCATCCCTGTGCTGAAGCACCTCATTTCCCATCGACTTCATGTTACTCACTTTGGGTTCCTGCTGTGTGCGTGTCTTTGTCGCAGAAACGTTTCCATACCCTTGTGAGACATGCTTTGGCGATTGACGCTCCGGCTCTTGCCCCTTATGTGAGAAAGCGACGGTTCCTGCAGCCGAAAGGCGAAGGGATTAATAGGGAACATGGTGCGGGTGATGATGATCGCCCAATGCCGTGGCTGCCCCCGCAACTGTAAGCGGATTGCCGCTCATCCCCGTGACGCCTCAAGGCGTCATGCCACTGCATTCTGCGGAATGCGGGAAGGCAGATGAACGGCGCAAATCCGTGAGCCAGGAGACCTGCCGTCAAAATATGAACCATCGTTACGGGCGGGGAAGCCCGGAGGAGGAAATTGTAATGTTATTTCATAACATTTGGTTTGCGTCCCGTCGTTGTTCTCCGTACAAGACGTTCCGCTGTTGCTGTGCGTTCTAACGCCTGCGGCTCTGGAACAAGCGATTTAATTTCGACTGGAGAACACATGTTTAATCCTGGACGCCTGCCGGCCTATGCCGGCCTTCTGGCCGCTGCGTTTACGGTTTTGCCCGCCGCTTCCGCCCATGCTGCCGAAACGGTCTATCCCCTGACGATCAACAGCTGCGGTCAGGACATCACCTTCAAACAGGCACCGGCGCGCACGGTATCCGTCGGCCAGAGCACGACCGAGGTTCTTTATCTCCTCGGCGTTGCCGACAGGGTGGTGGGCACGGCGCTGTGGATCGGCCCGGTTCTGAAGGGTTACGAGGAAGCCAACGACAAGGTGGAGCGTCTGGCCGACAATGATCCGAGTTTCGAGGCCGTCGTCGGCAAGAGGCCGGACCTGGTAACGACGCAGTTCCAGTGGCAGATCGGCCCGGAAGGTGTTGTCGGCACGCCGGCGCAATTTGCCGAACTCGGTATTCCCGTTTACACCTCGCCGGCCGATTGCGTCGGCAAGGATAATTCCGGCGGCGGCGACGGCGTGCGCAAGACCGGCTTCACCATGGAGCTGATCTATCAGGAAATCCGCGATCTCGCCAAAATCTTCAACGTGCAGGACCGCGGTGAAGAGGTTGTCGCCGACCTGAAGAAGCGTGAAGAAGCCGCCCGCGCCAAGATCGCTTCGGCGAATGGCAAGATTTCCGCCGTCTTTTGGTTCTCCAGCGCCGAACTGGATATCGACCCTTATGTGGCGGGCCGCCATGGCGCGCCCGGCTACATCATGTCGGCGCTGGGGCTGACGAATATCATCGAAAGCGATGAGGAATGGCCGACCGTTGGCTGGGAAACCATCGCCAAGGCCAATCCGACCGTCATCGTCGCCGGCAAGATGGACCGCCGCCGTTTCCCGGCCGATGATGTTGCGGTCAAGCACAAGTTCCTCGCGACCGACCCCGTCGCCAGCATCATGCCCGCCGTCAAGCAAGGTCATGTATTCGATATGGATGCGCAGGCGATGAACCCGACCATCCGCACGATCGAAGGTATTGAAACGCTGGCCGAGGCGATTTCGGCTGCCGGCCTCGCCAAGTGAACGGTTTTTCCGTCCATCTCGGCAGGGCGGGTCTGGCTTTTGCCGCGCTCGCCCTGCTGCTCGTCGCGCTGATGGCCGGAGCGGCCATCGGCGAGACTGCCATTCCCTTCGATGTGGTGGCGAAAACCATCGCCAACCGTGTCTTCCACGCGGGTTATCCGCTGGAGCCGCTGGATGAGGGTATCGTCTGGAGCTACCGCCTCAGCCGCGCCGTTGTCGCCGCCTGCTGTGGTGCTTCGCTGGCGCTTGCCGGCGCGGTGCTGCAATCGCTTTTGCGCAACCCGCTGGCCGATCCCTATATTCTCGGCATTTCCGCAGGTGCCTCCACCGGGGCGGTGGCGGTCGCGCTTCTGGGTTTCGGGGCAGGGTTTCTGACCATGCCGGCGGGGGCGCTGATCGGCGCTTTCGTTGCATTCTCGCTGGTCAGCCTTCTGGCGGTGCGGGCTGGTCACGGCAATAGCGCCATCATTCTGGCCGGGGTGGCCGGCTCGCAGCTGTTCAATGCCATGACCTCGTTCATCGTCACCAAATCCGCCAATGCCGAACAGGCGCGCGGCATTATGTTCTGGCTTCTCGGCAATCTTTCCGGCGTGCGCTGGCCCGATGTCTGGCTGGCTTTGCCGGTCAGCATTGCCGGTCTCGCGATGTGCCTCTGGTATTCCCGGGCGCTGGATGCCTTCGCCTTCGGCGGTCAGGCCGCCGCGTCCCTCGGTATTCCGGTGCGCCGGACCTATGCGGTACTGATCTCGGTTTCGGCGATCATGACGGCGGTGATGGTGTCGCTGGTTGGCTCCATCGGTTTTGTCGGTCTCGTCATTCCGCATGCGGCGCGCATCTTCGTCGGCGTTCGCCACGGGTTATTGCTGCCGGTAACGGCGCTGACCGGTGCTGTTTTCATGATCGTTGCCGATATTCTCTCGCGCATCGTCATTCCCGGTCAGGTGCTGCCGATCGGGGTCATCACCGCGCTCGTCGGTGCGCCCGCCTTCGCCTTCATTCTCGGGCAGAAGAGGGGACGGTCATGAAATTATCCGCCCACGACCTGCATTTCCATGCCGGCAATGTCGATATTGTCCGTGGCGTCTCTCTCGATGTCGGTTCCGGAGAGTTTCTGGGCATTATCGGCCCAAATGGTTCCGGCAAAAGCACGCTGCTTTCCATGCTGGCCGGCATCCGCAAGCCGCGCCGTGGCCACGTCACGCTTGGTGACGATGCGCTTGCCTCCTTCGGACGGCGTGATCTTGCCCGTCGATTGGCCTTTGTGGAGCAGCAGGCAGAAACCACCGAGCGAATTACGGCGCGACAGGCGGTGGAGCTTGGTCGCACGCCCTATCTCGGTCCGCTCTCCGCCTGGTCGGCCAATGATGACGCCATCGTCGACGCCGCGCTCGACAATGTCGATATGGCGGACAAGGCGGAACGAAGCTGGCACCATCTTTCCGGCGGAGAACGCCAGCGCCTGCATATCGCCCGCGCGCTGGCGCAGGAGCCGCACATTCTGCTGCTGGACGAACCGACCAACCATCTCGACATCGGCCACCAGATCGGTCTGCTCGATCTGGTGCGCCGGCAGGGGCTGACGGTCGTTGCGGCACTGCATGATCTCAATCACGCCGCCATGTTCTGCGACCGCGTCGCCATCATGCATCAGGGGCAGATGATTGCGGCCGGCCCACCGCGCGAGGTCCTCACATCGGCGACGATCGCCGATGTTTTCGGGGTGCAGTCCGTCGTCACCACGGATGAGGGCGGCTTTTCCCATATTCGTTTTCTGCCGGCCCATGGAATAGCCGCTCAGACACAGAAAGTACTGGTACGATGATGAGATTGAAAAAGCTTCGCCTTGGCGTGCAGCCGCGTATTGCTCTGGCTGGAATTGCATTGGCGCTGGCCACGGGCTTTCCTTTGCATGCCATGGCCGAAACCTTCGAGGTGAAAATGCTGAACCGGGGCGAAAAAGGTCCGATGGTGTTCGAACCCGATTTTCTGGAAATCGCCCCCGGCGACCGTGTGCGTTTCGTGCCGACCCACAAGAGCCACAATGCCGCGACCATCGACGGCATGGTTCCCGAAGGTGCCGAAGGGTTCAAAAGCCGGATCAACGACGAATTCGAGACTGCTTTCGACAAGCCAGGCTTTTACGGTATCAAATGCTCGCCGCATTACGGCATGGGCATGGTCATGCTGATCAAGGTGGGTGAGGCGACCCTGCCGCAGAGCTACAGGACGGTCGACGTGCCCGGTCGAGCGAAGCCCCGGCTGGACGATCTCTTCGAGCAAGCGGAAAAATGAGGCTTCTGCGCCGAGTTTCCCTCATCCGTCATGCCGGACTAGATCCGGCATCCAGCCCCGGCGCGTCTGCGCCGGGAAAGAGTCTTTCGCGATCAAGGACTTGATCACACTAGACCCCGGATCAGGTCCGGGGCGACGGCGTGCGGATGATATGGATTTACCAAACCCATCACTTCCAAGGACTTGGCCAGAAATTGTAGTTCTTAGACTGCCCTCAGCCTTTCGCGGACATATCCGGTTTCACGGCGCAGACCGCATAACGGTGCTGCAGGCCGCGCAGGATGCCCTTTAGCAGGCTGAAATTTTTCGATTGGGCGCGATGGATGGCCTGAAGTTCCTGATCAACCGCGACGGGTTCGAAGCCCGTTGCGCGGAGCAACGCCGCGACATCATCCGCCCGCGCTCCGCCGGAAAAATAGACCCGTGAAAGAATGCTGTTGAAGGTATTGCCCGGATCCGCCGGCTTGTGCGGCTGGTCCGGTTTCACGAGGCCGGCGCGTTCGAGGCCCGCAGCCAGTTTCTTGACGAGTTTTTCGCGCCAGCCGACATTGACGAAATCGCCGTCGACGATCAGCAGCCGCCCGCCCGGTTTCAGCACGCGGAACCATTCGGCAAAGCTTGCCTGCGGGTCCACCAGTGTCCAGACGAGATGGCGGGTGATGATGACATCGGCGCTTTCATCCGGCTCCATGGTGTTTTCAGCGTCGCCGACAAAAAAGCGGATGGTGCGCCCACGGCTTTTCGCTTTCTCCCGGGCGAGCGCCAGCATGGTCTCAGACCAGTCCATGCCCGTGACCTGAAAGCCGAGATCGTCCATCAGATGCGAGATGACACCGGTCCCGCTGGCGAGATCGAGCGCCTTGCGGCCCTCCCCGGCACCCAGATGCTTCAGGATAAGCGCGTGCCAGGCGTCGCGTTCCTCTTCCGAAAAAATTTCGTGCCCGGGAGAAAGGTCGAAGGTCGCGGCGCGGCCCGACCAATAGGCTTTGATTTCGTCTCTCAGGCTGTCGTTTTTACCATATTGAATAGTGTCGATCATTGGTCTTCAGCTCATGCACCGGTCAGTTGAGAATGGCTCTAAAACATAAATGTTGACTAGTACAGTCAGAAAATAATACAGCCCCGCCAGTCAACACTGGAGAGCAATATCCGATGCGCATCTCAGCCAAATCTGCGGCACTTGCCCTTGGCCTTCTCGTATCCGCCGCCTGGCCGGCACTGGCCGAAAAGGTCACCGTCAAGGATGTGACGGGCAGGGATGTGGAAGTCAATGTTCCCGTTTCGCACATCATTTTGGGCGAAGGCCGGCAGATTTATTTCCTCGCGGCGCTCGACAAGGAAAACCCTTTCCAGCACGTGGTCGGCTGGCGCGACGATCTGGCGAAGGCCGATCCGGAAACCTATGACGCCTATCTGGCCAAATACCCTGAGATTGCCAAGCTGCCGACCTTTGGCGGCATGAAGGACGGCACTTTCGACGTCGAGCAGGCCGTTGCGCTGAAGCCGGACGTGATCCTGATGAATATCGACGCCAAGACGGCGACCGAAGAGGCCGGCTACATCGAAAAGCTCGCCAAGGTCGGCATTCCGTTGGTCTATGTCGATTTCCGCGAAAAGCCGATGGAAAATACCGAGCCGAGCATGCGCCTGATGGGCAAGCTGACCGGCAAGGAAAAGATCGCCGAGGACTTCATCAAGTTCCGTGCTGACTCCATCGCCAAGGTTACCGATACGCTTGAAAAGGCCAATCCGAAGAAGCCCGTCGTCTTCGTTGAGCGCGCGGGCGGTTACTCCGACGATTGCTGCATGTCCTTCGGCGATGAAAACTTCGGCAAGATGGTTGAACTTGCCGGCGGCATCAACATGGCGAAAGACATCATTCCCGGCACCTTTGGCACCGTCAATCCGGAACAGATCATCGCTTCCAACCCGGAACAGATCATCATCACCGGCGGCAACTGGAACGGTTACGTTCCCGGCGGCAACTGGGTCGGCGTCGGTTATGGCGCGGATGTGAAGGAAGCCCATCGCAAGCTGGAAAACCTGACCAAGCGTCCGGCCTTTACCGGCGTGCAGGCGGTGAAGGATGGCAATGTCCACGCCATCTGGCACCAGTTCTACAACAACCCGTACCAGTTCGTGGCCATTCAGGAAATCGCCAAGTGGCTGCATCCGGATCTCTTTGGGGATCTCGATCCCGAGGCGACCTTCAAGGAACTGCATGCCCGCTTCCTGCCGCTTGACTACAAGCCCGGCTACTTCGTGTCGCTGAAGGACGCGAAATAAGACAGGGACGGTGAAGAGGAGCGCCGTCCGTTCGATGGATGAGACCGCAGTGATGCGGTTTCATCATTTCTTTTGGAACTCAATGAGGACTTCTCATGCGGCTCAATGCTCTGAGGCATCTTGCGGTGCTGGCCTTCTCTCTTCTCGCCATGACAGCCCAGGCAGGCGAGATCACCGATGTTACCGGCCGCAAGGTCGAACTGGACCTGCCGGCCAAGCGTGTCATCGTTGGCGAGGCTCGCCAGATCCATGTCATCGCGGCGCTGAAGGGCGACAAGACCTTTGAAAACATCGTCGGCTGGCGTGACGATCTGCTCAAGAAAGACCCCGACAGTTACACGGCCTATGTCGAGCGTTTTCCGCAGATCGAGAAACTGCCGCGTTTCGGATATCTGCCGCAGGGTGACTTCAGCCTGGAAACGGCGATCACCCTTTCTCCTGATGTGATCACCCTCAATCTGGAAACGGAAAAAACCGCCAAGGAAAGTGGTTTCGAAGAGAAGGCTGCCGCTGCCGGCATCAAGATCGTTTATCTCGATTTCCGCATCGATCCCGATAAGAACAGCGAAGCCTCGATCGAAATTCTTGGAAAACTGTTCGGTGCGGAAGAGCGCGCCCAGGAATTCATCGCCTATCGCCGGGCTGAAATCGCCCGCGTGACCGACCGGCTCGCCAGCGTCAAGGACCTGAAGCGCCCGAATGTCTTTATCGAGCGTTCGCCCGGCATTTCCGGCGAGAACAATTGCTGCCGCACCTTTGGGTCCGCCAATTTCGGCGCGATGGTCGATCTGGCCGGTGGTCACAATATTGCCGACGGCATCATCAAGACGACCTTCGGCGATCTCAATCCTGAACAGCTGGTCGTCGCTGATCCTGACCATGTCATCGTCACCGGCTCGAACTGGGCGGCGGAATCCGACATCAACCAGTTCGTTCCCCTTGGACTTGGCGCAGACACGGCGCTTTCGCGCGAGCGGCTGGCCAATCTGATGACACGTACGCCGTTTCCGGAACTGAAGGCGGTCAAGCAGGGCAATGTCCATGCCGTCTGGCACCAGTTTTATGGCGCTCCTTACGAGTTTTTGCCGATCCAGCAATTTGCCAAGTGGTTCCATCCGGACCTCTTCGCTGATCTCGACCCGGAAAAAAACGCTGAGGAATTTTACCGGAAGTTCCTCCCCGTTACCTACAAGCCGGGCTATTTCGCCTCGCTCGAAAAAGGTTTGAACCAATGAGTTCGCTGAATGAAAGCGCCGTTGGCGTCAGTGGGCGCGATCAATATCGCGCCCTTGCCGCGCGCAGGATCGTTATTCTTGTCGGGCTTTTCATCGCCCTGTGTTTCAGCATGGCCGCGGATATGGCGCTCGGCCCGGCGCGCTACACAATTTCCGAAGTTCTGGCGACCATTGCCGATCCGGCCGCTGCTGCAAACCAGCTGCGGGTGGTGATCTGGGATATCCGTATGCCGATTGCGCTGATGGCGGTCACCGTTGGCGCATCGCTGTCGGTTGCGGGCGCGCAGATGCAGACCATCCTGTCCAATCCGCTCGCCAGCCCCTTCACGCTCGGCATTTCCGCCGCTGCAAGTTTTGGCGCGGCGCTGGCGCTCGTCGGCGGCGTGGCGATCTTTCCGGGTGCCGTGCATTATATGGTGCCGATCAATGCCTTCATCATGGCCATGGTTGCGGCGCTGTTCATCCATTTTGCCTCGACGCTGCGGGGTGTGACGGTCGAAACCATCGTGCTCCTCGGCATCGCGCTGGTCTTCACCTTCAATGCGGCCCTGTCGCTGCTTGAATATCTCGCTTCCGAACAGGCGCTTGCCGCCGTGGTTTTCTGGACCATGGGCAGCCTGACGAAGGCGACGTGGGACAAGGTTTATATCACTGCCGCCATCCTTCTCGTTACCGTGCCGATATTCATGCGCAATGCCTGGGCGCTGACGGCGCTGCGGCTGGGTGACGACAAGGCGGCCAGCATGGGCATCAATGTCCGGCGGCTGCGGTTGACGACCATGCTGACGGTCAGCCTTCTGGCGGCCATTCCGGTTTCCTTCGTCGGCACCATCGGCTTTGTCGGGCTGGTCGGTCCGCATATCGCCCGCATGGTGGTGGGTGAGGACCAGCGTTTCTTCCTGCCGGGTTCTGTGATCTGCGGCGCGCTGCTTCTGTCGGCAACCTCGGTCATCAGCAAGATCCTCATTCCCGGCGCTGTTCTGCCGATCGGGGTCATCACGGCGCTGGTTGGCGTACCGTTCTTTTTCGCGCTTATTTTCGGCAACAGGAGACGCGCATGGTAGCGCTCGCACTGAAGGATGTCGGCGCTGCCTATGGGCGCACCACGGTTCTCTCCAAGGTCGGTATCGATACGCTCGAAAGCGGCAGCGTGACGGCGGTTATCGGCCCGAATGCCGCCGGCAAATCCACGCTTTTCAAGCGCATCGCCAGCCTCATTTCCGGCCCCGGACTGGTGGAACTCTCCGATACGGCACGCGGCAATCGCGCCATCTGCTACATGCCGCAGGATACCGGCGCCAATGCCGTCCTGACGGTTTATGAATCCGTGCTGCTTTCCGCCAAGCAGGGCGGTGGCTGGCGTGTTCAGGACCATGAGCTGTTCGAGATCGATGCCATTCTCAAGGCGCTGAAAATCCAGGACCTTGCCTTCCGCGGTCTCGGTGAACTGTCCGGCGGCCAGCGGCAGCTGGTGTCGCTGGCGCAGGCGCTGGCACGCAAGCCGGAAGTGCTGCTGATGGACGAGCTGACATCGGCGCTCGACCTTCACCGGCAGATCGAGGTTTTAGGTTTCGTCACCGAACTGGCCCAGAAAACAGGCATGATCGTGCTGATCGCCCTGCATGACCTCAATCATGCGCTGCGTTATTGCGAGAACACCATGGTGATCGCGCGTGGTGAAATGGTGGTGAGCGGCAGCACGGAAACGGTAATAACCTCCGATATGCTGCGCGATATCTATCGTATCGATGCGCGCATCGAACCCTGTTCGCAGGGCAGGCCCATGGTCATCGTCGACGGGGCTATCTGACAGC
This sequence comes from Rhizobium rhizogenes, assembly GCF_002005205.3. The sequence goes on from NZ_CP019702.2 coordinate 1,850,260, forward strand.
CGCCGGATCCGGCCGCATCCGCCTGCGGCCGCACAAATTCTTGATGATAATAGTCATGAAATATCTGTTCGACCGGCGGTTTGAATGTTAGAGATCGGGTGGAAAACCGCGACGCCATGCGGGCGGCCTGCAGTTTCGCTGATCCTTGAAATTTCTCTCGGTTGAGACATGGGCATACGGGAAGATGACAAGCGTTATAACGCTTACGTCGCGCATAGGGTCGACCTGATCAAATACGCCACCCTCATTTTGGGATCGCGGGCGGATGCGGAGGACGTTGTTCAGGAAGCGTTCCTGAAATTCGTTCCGGAAGCTTCCGGCAACCCTTCCAATCTCAAATCCTATCTCTTCCGCATCGTTCGCAATCTCGCCCTCGACAATCGCCGGCGCAGCCGGCAGGACCTCCGTGAGCGGCCGGACGATACCCCGTTCTGGGGCGTGCCGCAGGATAATGGCACGCCGGAGGAACATGCCCTGTTCTGTGATGAAGTCCGGCAGATGCAGACTATTTTGGCGACCTTGCCGGTTCAGGCGCGCGTGGCATTGGAAATGCATAGATTCGGTGGTTACAATATGGAGGAAATCGCGCGTCACCTCGGCGTGTCCGTGGCCAGCGCCCATCGGATGATCAAGGGCGGCATTGCCGCAATTACCAAGGAAATGAAGTAAAGTTGTCCTGATTGCCGCATCCCGTGAAAAAAATCTCTCTCTCAAACGTCTTTATAGAAACGCGGAAGACGAGGCGGCTCCTCCGCCTAGCCAAAGGAACTGGCCGGGTTCAATGACCATTGATCCAGACAAGAAAATAGAATTGCCGAACGGGAAAGCGGAAGAGGCGGCCGATTGGCTGCTGCGTCTGCAGGCAGGTTCAGTGGAGCCGCGGCTGAAGGCTGAATTCGATCGATGGCTGGCATCGTCCCCGGCGAACCGTCTTGCGTGGGACCGGACGTGCAGGACCTGGCGAAACCTCGGTCTGGTCGAGCCGGCCTTCAGAAATCTCTGGGAAGACGCGCCGCACCTGCCGGAAAAGGCTGCAAGACACATATCTTTGTGGCGGCGCTGGTCCGTGCGGCACTATGCCGGAGCGGCGATGGCTGCTGCGGCCCTCTGTCTTGCGGTGCTGTTCGCCCCCGTATTTTTCGTCCATATCAAGGCTGATTACCAGACCAGCACCGCTGAAAGCCGCACGATCGTGCTGGAAGATGGCAGCAGGGTGCAGCTTGCCGCAGCGAGCGCGCTTTCGGCGGATTTTACCGATGGCCGCCGCACTGTGAAGGTGCTGAAGGGGGAAGCTTTTTTTGACGTGGTGCCGGACACAACACGTCCCTTTGTCGTGGAAGCGAAGAACGTCACCGTTCAGGTGCTGGGCACGGCTTTCGATGTCGACCTGACGGATGGGGTGACCCAGGTTGCGCTTGCCCATGGTTCCGTGGAAGCCTCCTTCCGCAACGCGCCACCAACCCGGCTCGTGCCGGGTGAAATGCTGATTGTCGACGCTTCCGGCGCGATCCGCAAAGAGAATGTTCCGGTCGAGGATATTGGTGGCTGGCGCAATGGCGAGCTTTACGTGGTGGATGCGACGATAGGCTCCGTCGTGGAGCAGATCCAGCGCTACCATCCGGCCTGGCTGACCATGGCCGACAAACGGCTCGCAGAGCAGCGGGTGACGGGTTTTTATGATTTGCGCGATCCGGATCGTGCACTGGAAGCACTGGTGGAACCCTATAGGGGCAAGGTGCATGCGATTGGCAGCAGCGCTCGCATCATCACCCGCTTCTGAAACCTTTCGAAACAAAAATAATATTTATTTTTCAGTAATTTATAAAATTTTCTCCAAAAGCCTGAAAAAAAACGCCGAGGCAATCGTCTTTTTGTTGAGTAATACGGTCAAGATATGTCCGGAGCGAAAGACAGGAAGACAAAAGCAATATGCGCCTCCACAAATGTATGACGGGCCAGGGGAAAAAAGCGGGAAAGCAGACGCGCAGGGCTGTGTTGCTGGCGACGACTGCGCTCGTCGTTTCAATCTCGACGACGGTTTTTGCGCAGACAGGACCCAATGCCGCAAATGGCCAGCGTGCCGGTGGCGAGCAGGGTGCGACGCGGCCGTTCAATATTCCCGCCCAGTCGCTGTCATCCGTCGTCGGCGCTTTCGGGCGGCAATCCGGTCTTCAGGTCACGCTTGCCACACCATCGGCCGGCAATGTGCGCACCAATGCCGTCACCGGCAGTTTTACGGTGCGGGAAGCCCTGTCACGGCTTCTGGCCGGTACCGGCGTCAATTTCCGCATCGCCGGAAATGGCAGAACCGTCATCATCGGCACGGGGCAGGCGGCGGCTGATCTCTCCGGGGCGGAAGGCACGACCGTTCTCGAGGAAATCACCGTGACGGGCAAGACCGGGCGCAATTCCGTTGCCGGTACCGGGTATCAGGGAACGCCGGACTGGGTTTACGAAACCCCCGCCAGTGTGAGTGTCGTCAGCCGCGAGGCGATCCAGTCCGCCGGCGTGCGCAACACGCGCGATGTTTTCAACCGGGTTTCCGGCGTTTATGCCGGCGAGGGCAATGGCAGCTTCCCGACCGTTTCGCCGAATGTGCGCGGTTTGCAGGAAAGCGGCCGCGTGGTCGTCTCCATCGACGGTGCACGGCAGAATGCGCAGCGTGGCGCGGCCTTCGGCGGAGCCACGAGTTACACCGCAAGTGCCGGGCAGGGTTACGTGGATGTCGCTTTCATCCGTGCCGTCGAGATCGATAAAATAACCAATGCGCGGTCGGGTAACGCCGGCTCTCTGGGCGGCAGGGTGGAATTCCGTACCGTCAGCGCCGATGACCTGATTGCTGCGGGTGAAAACAGGGGCGGGGAAGTGAATGTGTCCCGCGGTACCAATGGCTACGATTTTCAGGGTTCGGTTCTTGGCGCCGTTCGCTCGCCTGAGGGCCCGTTCTCCTTCGTTGCGGGTTACAGCCGCACGATCATGGATGAATACGAAATCGGGACCAGGGGAGAGGCCAGAAGCACCGCCACGACGATGAAGGATCTGCTTGGCCGCGATGGCTGGTCGAGCTTTTTCAAGGGCGAAGGCGATTTTGGTGATGTGCAGGCCTCGCTGTCGTGGATGCATCAGGAGAATGATTTCGTTCAGGGCGCGTCCGAGGTGATCGACCGGGAGAGCGTGCGCAATGACAGCGTCGTCGCGAAGCTGGACTGGGACCCCGAGAGCGAACTGATCGACTTCAAATCGTCGCTGTGGCTCAACGATAATATGACGCATGAACTGCGTGCGGCGCGTACTTATGCGGTCGAGACGAATCTTGACATGGGCCTGCGCAGTTTCGGCGGCAGCTTGGAGAATACCAGCCGCTTCGACACCAGTGTCGGTGCACTCAGCCTGAATTATGGGGCCGAAGCCTTTCGCGACATAGCGACGTCCGTCGCGACAAGTGCCAAAATCACGGAAAATCCGTCCTTTGCCAGCAGCTATACGTCTTTCAGCCCTGCCGGGCGACGAGATGTCGCCAGCCTGTTTTTGAATGGCGAACTGGAGCCGGCCGAATGGATCACGCTGAGTGGGGGCGTGCGTTACGACTGGTCACGCCTGAAGGGATCGGCGACCTATTATAGCGTCAAGGACACAACGGTAACGACAAGTGTGCCCTGTGAACTGGTGAGTAATCGTTATACGCCTTTGGAGTATTTCAATCAGGTCTTCCTGCCCGTAAATCCGCCCGTATGGGCGTCGCGTTATAACGTCTTTCTCGCCAGCGTCTGGCCGCGCGCATCGGCCAACTGCATGCCGGGTACGGGGATAACCACCAATACATCCGTCATCGAATATCCCTCGCATGAAGTTGACATCGATCGCACCTACAGCGCCTGGCTGCCCTCCGCCACCATCGAGCTGAAACCCGTCGACTGGTTCCGTCCCTACGTAAGCTACTCCCAGAGCCTGCGTCCGCCGACAATCCTCGAGGCATTTTTTGCCGGTGCGCGTCCGGGCGATAGCCCCGGATATGAATATGCTCCGAACCAATCTCTGCGTGCGGAAAAAGCCACGACCTACGAAATCGGCGCGAATATGAGCTTCGACGGCGTGCTGCTGGACAACGATTCCATCCGCATCAAGATGGCCGCCTTTCGTCGCGAGGTGAAGGACTACATCGCGCTCGGTCATCTCGTCACGGATCAGGTTCCCGACCGCACCTATACCAGCTTCGTCAATCTGGATGGCACGACCTATATGCGCGGGCTTGAATTCGAGGGCAATTACGATGCCCGCAGTTTCTGGATCGGCGGATCGGCGACGCTCCTGAAGACCGAATGGCCTGAGAAGACACAGGTTTTTTCCAACGGCACGACCACGACAACGGGCGAGATCGTCGCCTGGCCGGGCGATGTCGCGCCGAAGGTGAAGCTGACGCTGGATGGCGGCATGCGGTTCTTCGATGAAAAATTCTCGCTGGGCGCAAGGCTTAACCATGTCACCCCGACCCAGTCGCGGACGCTCGATACGGAGGGCAATCTGCGTGAGGTGACCGACCCTTACACGACGGTGGACCTCTACGGATCTTACGCTTTCAACGAGAAGGCAACGCTTCGCTTCGCTGTCAACAACCTGACGGATCGCAAATATATCCCGGCCGCCAGCGCCTATACGGCCCCGGGCCGCACCTTTATCGCGACGATGAACGTGAAGTTCTGAACCGTGGAAGAAATTCTCCGGGCTGGGTTGCAGCCCGTCCCGGAGATGAAACGCCTTCGTCACAGAACGAAGGTATCGATATTGGCCAGCAAAGGAGTACACCTATGGCTACCACAATTCAACTGACGCAGTCTTCCTCCGATCTGATCGGCTACCTCAACGGTTGGACGAGCGGTTTCGGTTCGACCTATGGTGCGTTCTACGACGCTCAGACGAGCTCTCTTGCCACCACCACCATCGATCCGAACACGACCTATGAGGCGTGGGGCGATGGCAGCACCGGCGGCAAGGGCATCGTCATGAGCGGCGCTCTGCAGTACTCCCAGGGCAACCTGACGGGTTCGGTCGACAGCATCGTTCTGGGCACCGGCTACAGCCAGTCCACCAGCGGTATCGCGGTCAGCCAGCAGGAACTGCTGATCGATCCCGACAGCGCCTACTCGCTCGCCGGCGCTCGCGATCTTCTCGATCTTGCCGTTTATCAGCTCGCCCGCTTCGGTTCGCTTGCCGGTTTTTATGATTACTTCGCGGCCACCGGCACCGTCATCGAGGATACGGCGGCCTCCAATACCCTGACCGGTTTTGCCGGCGCGGACACCTTCGTATTCTCCGGCGGCAACGACGTTGTGGCGGCTGGCCCGACCGGCACCTACGGCTACCAGGACGGCACGGATACGCTCGACGTTTCCGCCTGGGGCGCAACTTCGGTGGACGATTTGTTGTGGTATAATGATAGCGGAAATGCCGTTATCCTTTCGGCAACAGACACATCCGTCTCCATCACGCTCAATGGCGTTGATGCAAATGTGCTCGATGCATCGGACTTCATTTTCGCCAACGCATCGGCGCTTGCCGCGTAAAGGAAAAACAGGCTGTGGGCTTTCAAAACCACCAGCAGACGCCGCCGCAGTCCCTCACTGCGGCGGTTGTTTCGCCCCTTAAAAGCACATTTCTCGGCGTTGCGCTCGTCAGCGGCGTGGTCAATATACTCGCGCTCACGTCGCCGCTCTTCATGTTGCAGGTTTATGACCGGGTTCTGGCAAGCGGCAGCCTGCCGACGCTGGTCGGGCTCGCCATTCTCGCGCTTGGCCTTTACGGCTTCCAGTGCCTGCTCGATATCATCCGCGCTCGCGTTCTGATCCGCATCGGCGAAGATTTCGACATGCGGCACTCCGGCAGGGTGCATGATGCCGTGGTGCGCCTGCCGCTCGTCAACCGCATGCCGGGCGACGGGCTGCAGCCGCTGCGCGATCTCGATAATGTGCGCGGTTTTCTCTCCGGCACGGGGCCGACCGCCTTTTTCGATCTGCCGTGGATGCCGCTTTATCTCGGCATATGTTTTCTGTTTCACTTCTGGATCGGCGTGACGGCGCTTGCCGGTGCGGTGCTACTGGTATCCCTGACGATCCTCACCAATATCTTCTCGCAGAAGCCGATCCGCGACACCATGGTCGAGAATATGGCCCGCAACCGGCAACTGGAGGCCTCGCGCCGCAATGCCGAAGTCGTGCAGGCCATGGGGCTTGGCGGCCGGCTCGGAAAACGCTGGCAGAATTCCAACGAGGCCTATCTTGCCGCCAATCGCAAGGCGGGCGACGTGGCCGGCGGTCTCGGCAATATTGCGAAATCCCTGCGGGTCGTGCTGCAATCGGCCATTCTGGCGGTCGGCGCTTGGCTCGTCATCAATCAGGAGGCCTCCGGTGGCGTGATGATCGCCAGTTCGATCATGATGGGCCGGGCTCTGGCGCCCGTCGATCTCGCCATTTCCAACTGGAAGTCCTTCGTGGCCGCCCGGCAGAGCTGGGCGCGGCTGAGGGAGCTTTTTGCCCAGATGCCGGCCAATGCCGCCGCCATGGCCCTGCCGAAGCCTGAAAAGGAATTGCGGGTCGAAAACGTCACCATCGTTCCGCCGGGAGAAAGAAAGCCGACCGTCACCGGCCTTGGCTTCATCGTGACTGCTGGAAACGCGCTCGGCGTCATCGGCCCCTCCGGCTCGGGTAAATCCACGCTCGCGCGCATTCTCACCGGCGCGTGGATGCCGGCGGCCGGCAAGGTGCGGCTGGACGGTGCAAGTTTCGAGCAATGGGACCGTGAGGCGCTGGGCCGCCACATAGGCTATCTGCCGCAGGGCGTGGAGCTGTTCGACGGCACGATCGGTGAAAATATCTCCCGTTTCGAGGATAATCCCGATCCTGACGCCATCATCGCGGCGGCCAGGGCTGCGGGTGCGCATGAACTGATCCTGCGTTTCGAAAAGGGTTATGACAGCGATATCGGCGAGGCGGGTTCGGCACTTTCCGCCGGGCAGCGCCAGCGCATCGGCCTTGCCCGCGCGCTATATGGCGATCCCTTCATCGTGGTGCTGGACGAACCCAACGCCAATCTCGATGCGGAAGGCGAAGCCGCCGTGGTCAAGGCGATTTCCTCGGTCAAGGCGCGTGGCGGCATTGCCGTCGTCGTCGCCCACCGGCCGAGCGCCATCGGTGCCGTCGATTTCATTCTGATGATGGAAGAGGGGAGGATGAAGGCCTTCGGCCCGCGTGACGAAGTGCTGTCGAAGGTGCTGCGCGTTCCGCAGGGGCAGGCGGTCAAGGGATTTGCTGCATCCGCCCAGACGGTCTCGCCGCTGCGTGTCGTTGCCAATACCCAGCCTCAGGCGTTGGTGCTGGAAGACGTCCGTGAAGAGAATAGCCAGGAAGGAGATGCGGATGTCAAACATTGATCAGCACAGCCATGTGTCCCGCTCCATCCGCAAACATCTTGTTGCCGGCCTTGCTGCGGGTGTAGCGCTGCTGGCCGGCGTCGGCGGATGGGCTGCGACGACCAATCTTGCCGGCGCGGTTGTCGCCTCCGGTCATCTGGTGGTGGATTCCTACAGCAAGAAGGTGCAGCACCCGAGCGGCGGTGTCGTCGGCGAAATTCTGGTGAATGAGGGCGACAGGGTGAAGGCCGGCGATGTGGTCATGCGCCTCGACGCGACCCAGACGCGCGCCAATCTCGCCATCGTCACCAAGCGTCTGGATGAGCTGAATGCGCGCATGGCAAGGCTGGAGGCTGAGCGCGACGATCTGCCGGAACTCGTTTTTCCGCAGACTCTCATTGCACGCAAGGACGATCCCGATGTCGCCTCCGCCATGCGCAGCGAGACCAAGCTGTTCGAATTCCGCAGATCCTATCGGGAAGGGCGCAAAGCGCAGCTTTCCGAACGCATCACCCAGTTCGAACATGAGATTGAGGGGCTGAAGGCGCAGGAAGTTGCTTATGATAACGGCCTTGCCGTGCTGGAGGCTGAAATCACCTCACAGAAATCCCTGCGCGAACAGGGTGTCGTTTCGGTGCAGAGGCTGAACAGCCTGCAGACGCAGGCCGCGACATTCGGCGGTGAGCGCGGCGAAAAAATCGCCTATCAGGCGCAGGCGGCAGGGCGCATCACCGAAACCAGGCTGCAAATCCTGCAGATCGATCAGGAATTGCGCACCGAGGTCGGGCGGGAACTGCGCGAGATACAGGCCCAGATGGGTGAATTCGTCGAGCGCAAGGTTGCCGCCGAAGACCAGCTGAAGCGCATCGATATCGTCGCGCCGCAATCCGGCATGGTGCATGAAATGGCCGTGCATACCGTGGGCGGCGTGGTGACGCCGGCGGATCCGATCATGCTCATCGTGCCTGATGGAGACGAGCTGGCGCTGGAAGTGCAGATCGTGCCGAAGGATATCGACCAGCTTCAGCTGGGGCAAAAGGCCATGCTGCGCATGACCGCCTTCAACCAGCGGGTCACGCCGGAACTGGAAGGCCATGTCAGTCGTATCGCGGCGGATATCACCACCGATCAGCGCAGCGGTCTCTCCTATTATCTGGCGCGGATTTCCGTGCCGGTTTCCGAAAGGCAGAAGCTGAACAATGCGCCGCTGGTGCCGGGTATGCCGGCCGAGGCGTTCATCCAGACCAGTGAAAGGACGGCGCTGTCCTATATCGCCAAGCCGTTGACGGACCAGATCAGCCGCGCCTTCCGGGAAGAGTAGGAATCTGGGCCCGGCTTGCGGGCTTTATCCACCCTCGCCAAAACGGAAGGCGGCAAAGCCCTTTCTCTGTGTCGGGATTGCCCAGACGCCGCCCGAAAATGGCGATTGCTTCAGCCGGTCTTCGGACATGTTGTGGCGGTGTGACGTCAGGAAAAGGATGCTGAAATCAGGTCCTCCGAAGCACGGCATGGTGGGGTGCGGCACAGGGGTCGCGATCACGTCCGTATGGTCGCCGTCGGGCGTGAAAACGTTCAACAGGCCAGCGGAAACGCCTGCGCTGTAATAGGTGCCGCTGCTGTCGAGACAGCCGCCATCGGGTCTTCCCGTCTCTTCCGTCATCCGGGCCACCAGCACGCCCTCATCGAATGTGCCGTTTCTCTTATCGAATTTGCGCCGGCGTATCCATTTCTGGACGGAATCGCTCTGCCACATGATGGAGCCGTCCGGGGAAAAGGCGAGGCCGTTCGGGCATGTCAGGCCGGTCTGCCTGCGCTCGGCGCTCTTTTCGGTGATCCGCCAAAGTTCACCATGAGGTTCCATGTCCGAGAGTGGCACATTATGCATGGTTCCCACCCAGAAGGCGCCGTCGGGGCCGATCCGTCCGTCGTTCAGCCGGCAAGGAATGCCGTCCGGTGACGGGAGGGAATGGAGAAGGCGTGTTTCGCCGCTGTCCGGATCGAGGATGACAATATCCATGCCGCAGGCGACGATGAGATCGCCGTTCCGGCAGAGACCGAGACTTGAGACCGTATGGGGAAACGCCCATTCGCGATAGAGGCCGGGCTCGATCGCTGCGGACCGCACCGTCCTGCCGAGTATATCGCACCAGAAAAGCACCTGTCGCCGCTCGTCCCAGACAGGGGATTCCGCAAGTGTGCTCATCGTGTCGCACAGAAGTTTCGCCTGCGACATGGCAAGCGCTTTTTCGGGATTTGCCGTATTCATGATGCTCGAACCGTTGAAGATGATGGCGCAGAATTATTCGAAATAGTCCTGGTGGTTCTCGAAAACCTGCGAAAGAATGCCGAGAACGCGTCTCAGGTGCTTGCGCAAACCCTCGGTCGCACGGGCTTCGTCGCCGGCCTTGATCGCATCGTAAACCGCCTCGTGTTCGGAGAGCAGCCGCGCCATATGCGCCTCGTCGGTGATGGCGAGCGCGCGCAGGCGGTCCAGCCCCGCCTTCTCGCGGATCAACAGCGTCTCCAGCCTCTCAAGCCCCGTCGCGGCGGCAAGCGCGCTATGGAACTGGTCGTCATGCACACGGAAAGCCTTTCTGTCTCCGCGGTGCATGGCTGCGCGCTGGCCGGTGAGGGCGTGTTCGATCTCCTGCTCGGCCTCCGCCGTTATGCCGATCTGGCACAGCCTGCAAACGGCAGCGACCTCCAGCGCCTCGCGGATGAATTGCGCGCTGCGAATGTGCTTTTCCGATAATCTGGAGACATAGGTGCCGCGGCTCGGCAGGGTAACGATCAGGCCGTCATCCCGCAGGCGGCTCAGCGCTTCGCGCACCGGCGTTCGACTGGAATTGAACAACTGTCCGATCTCGTTTTCCGAAACCGCCTGGCCGGGAAAAAGCTCCCGGGACAGGATGGCCGATTTCAGCGCGGAATAGATCTGGTCCACGACCGGACGGTTAAGGTCCAGTCGCTCCATCGTCGGCACGGTGCCACCTGTTACGGGAATTTTCGGCATATACCCTCCAGCGTTTTCATAACCGGTATACCGGAACACAAGTCTGTTGACAACCGGCATACCGGTATGCAAATGATCGCTTATTGGGAAGGAGGCTCCCGAAATGCAAAATATCAAGACCTGCGTCATTGTTGGCGCCGGAATGGTGGCGAAGACGCATGTGCTCGCCTGTGCGGCAAGTCCGGAAAAAATTCGCCTGAAGGGCTTGGTCGATGGTGGCTCCGGTCGCGCCAGGGCGCTGGCCGCCGAAGCGTCGAAACACGCCGGATATGAGGTCGTCGTTTATTCCTCGGTGGAGGAAGCCGCACGCGATGCGGATGTCGATTTTGCCATCGTCGCAACGCCGCCGAATGCCCGCATCGATATCGTCGGACAGCTCGCAAAGGCGGGCAAACACATTCTGATGGAAAAGCCCGTCGCCCGGAACACGCAGGAGGCCGGCGGCCTTGTCGCCCTCTGTCGTGACGCCGGCGTCACGCTCGGCATTATCTTCCAGCACCGTATGCGGGCTGCATCGCAAAAAGCTCGTGAGCTTGTGGATGGCGGGACGCTCGGAGCTCTGGGTCTCTGCGAAATTTCCGTGCCGTGGTGGCGCGGGCAATCCTATTATGATGAACCCGGCCGCGGCACACTGGCCCGCGACGGCGGCGGTGTCCTGATCTCCCAGGCAATTCATACCATCGATCTGGCGCTGAGCCTCGCCGGGCCGGTCTCGCGCGTTCAGGCCATGGCGGCGACGACGCGGTTTCATCGCATGGAAACCGAGGATTACGTCGCGGCCGGCCTGCGCTTCAAAAATGGTGCCGTTGGCTCGCTGGTGGCAAGCACCGCAAGTTTCCCCGGTGCTCCGGAATCGATTGTCCTGCATTTCGACAATGCCAGCCTGCGGCTCGCCTCGGGCCTCCTGCATGTCGACTGGCGCGATGGCCGGCAGGAGACCTTTGGCGGCGCGGCATCCGGCACGGGTGGTGGCGCCGACCCCATGGCTTTCACGCATGAATGGCATCAGGGCGTCTTCGAGGATTTCGCAGACGCCATCTCCTCAGGGCGCGCGCCGGTCGTCACCGGTGAAGCGGCTCTTTTGTCTCACAGATTGATCGACGCGATCATCAACTCGGCCGATACCGGCAAGGAAGTGGAACTGCAGGATGACTAAAGCAATCAAGTTCGTCGCTCTCGGCATAGAGCACCGGCACATTTTCGGCATGGCCCAGAACCTGCTGGACGCCGGCGCGGAATTCGCTGGCTGGTGGACCGAAGGCGAACCCGACGTGGTGGAAGGCTTCGTCAAGCGCTTCCCGACCGTGCCGCGCGCGGCATCGAAAGAGGCTCTGCTTGCCGATGGCACCGTCGATCTCGTGGTGATCGCTGATATTCCTTCCAAGCGCGCCGATCTGGCGATCGCCGCCATGGAAGCGGGCAAGGACGTCATGTCCGACAAGCCCGGCTGCACCACTTTCGAACAGCTCGATCGCCTTCGCCAGACCGTGGCTAAGACCAAGCGTATCTGGACCGTCGATTTCTCCGAGCGTTTTGAAGTTCCGAGCGTGACCAAGGCAGCCGAACTCGTTGCGCAGGGCGCCATCGGCCGCGTCATTCAGACCGTCGGCCTCGGCCCGCATCGTCTGAACCGCCAGATCCGCCCGAAGTGGTTCTTCGAACGGGAAGCTTACGGCGGCATCATCACCGATATCGCCAGCCACCAGATCGACCAGTTCATGTTCTTCACCGGCTCGACCGAAGTGGAGATCGTGGCTGCCACCGTTGCCAACTATGCCAACCCTGATGATCCGGGGCTGCAGGATTTCGGTGAAGTGGTGCTGCGCGGCGACAAGGGCCACGGCTATATCCGCGTCGACTGGTACACGCCCGATGCGCTGCCGACCTGGGGTGACGGCCGCCTCACCATCCTCGGCACCGAGGGCTACATCGAACTGCGTAAATATGTCGATGTCGGCAACAAGGAAGGCACCGACCGCCTCGTTCTCGTGAATGGCGACCGCTGCGAATATATCGACGCCTCCGGTGCCGGCCTGCCCTATTTCGGCCGCCTGTGCGACGACATCCGCAACCGCACGGAAACGGCGATGACGCAGGAGCATGTGTTCAAGGTATGCGACCTGTCGCTGCAGGCGCAGGCCAAGGCCGAAGGAGCTTCGAAATGATCGGTGTTGCCATCATTGGCGCCGGCATCGGCGCCCAGCATCTGAGCGGCTATCGGGCCCTGCCGAAGCGCTTCGTCGTCAAGGCGATCTGCGACCTCGATCTGGAGCGCGCCCGTTCCGTCGTGGGTGAGGATACGTCCATTCGTCTGACGACCGATCTCGACGAGGTTCTGGCGGATGAGAGCATCCAGCTCATCGACGTCTGCCTGCCGCCGCACCTGCATTTCCCCGTAACGCTGAAGGCGCATGCGGCGGGCAAGGACGTGGTCTGCGAAAAGCCGCTTGTTCGCTCGCTTGAAGAGGCAAATGCGCTGATCGACTCCGTCAAGAAGACCGGCCGTGGCGTGTTTCCCGTCTTCCAGTACCGTTTCGGACATGCGATGCGGCAGCTGCGTGCGCTCATCGATGCCGGCCTTGCGGGCAAGGCCTTTGTCGCGAGCTCGGAAGTTCACTGGAACCGTGGCGCCAGCTATTACGACATTCCCTGGCGCGGTACGTGGAAGGGCGAATGCGGTGGCGCGATCCTCGGTCATGCCATTCACGCCCATGATCTTCTCTGCCACGTTCTCGGTCCCGTCGACGAAGTGTTCGCCATGGCCGATACGCGCGTCAACAAGATCGAAACCGAAGACTGCGCGGCACTCAGCCTCCGTATGAAAAGCGGTGCGCTGGCGACAAGCTCGGTGACGCTCGGCGCCGCCGAAGATACGTCCCGCCTGCGTTTCTGCTTCGAGGGCTTCACCGCCGAAAGCGGCACGCTGCCCTATCGTCCGGCCGAAGACACATGGCGTTTCATCGCCCGTGCACCGACCACGCAGGACCAGATCGACGCCGTTCTGGCGACGGTGGCCGATGGCGAAAACGGTTTTGCCGGTTTTGTCGAAGCCATTGCCGACGCAATGGAAGGACGCGGCGGCAAGGAAGTGACCGTCAACGATGGCTTGCAGTCCATCGAACTCGTCACCGCCATCTATCGCTCGGTGCGGGAAGGAAAACCGGTTCGCCTGTCTGACGCCGCCGAAGGCGAGTGGATCAAGGGGTGGGCTCCGCGCACATCCGCCAACGCATAATCATCTAAGGGAGGAAAAGAGATGATCGGTAAATACAGCATGGCATTGGCGCTCGCCATTGGCGCGGCGTCCTTTGCAGGCGCCGCACAGGCGGCTGAGGAAGTGCGCTTCACCTGCGCTTATGATGGCAACGGCTGCGAAATTCTGAAAGATATTCTGGCGCGCTACGAAAAGCAGCACCCGGACGTGAAGATCGTCACGGACGTCGTGCCCTACAAGGCGCTGCTGGAAGGTCTGCCCGTGCAGCTCGCCGGCGGCAGCGGCCCGGATTTCGCAACCGTGACCGACCTTGGCGGCCTCAACCGCTATTATCTCGATCTCACGCCCTATGTGGACGCGAAATATTGGGAAGACAATTTCTCGAACGTGCTGAAATGGTACCGCAGCGGCCCTGACGACAAGGGTATCTATGGCATGCATACGCAGCTCACCATTACCGGCGCCTTCATCAACCGCACTTTGTTCGATCAGGCAAACGTCGCCGTTCCCGGCAAGGATGCGACGCTGGACGACTGGGCGAAGGCTGCAAATGCCGTCGCCAAGGCAACCGGCACGCCTTACCCGATGGCCATCGACCGTTCCGGCCACCGCATTGCCGGCCCGGCCATTTCCTACGGCGCGAAGATTTTCGATGCTGATGGTAAGCCAATTCTGGTCGATGAAGGCTTCACGACCTTCGTGAAGAAATTCGTCGAATGGAACAAGGACGGCACCATGGCGCGTGACGTCTGGGCCGGGCAGGGCGGCAATACCTATCGCGACGCCGCGCAGGAATTCATCAACGGCCAGCTCGTCTATTATTATTCCGGCAGCTGGCAGACCGCGCGCTTCGACAGCCAGGTGGGCGACGCGTTCGACTGGGAAGTCGTGCCGCAGCCCTGCGGTGGCGCAGCCTGCACCGGCATGCCCGGTGGAACCGGCATCGTCGGCTTCAAGCAGACCAAGAACCCGAAGATCGTTGCAGACATCCTGAACTTCTTGGCGCAGGACGAGAATTATCTCGACTTCACCGTGCGCACCCGCAACGTTCCGGCCCACAAGGCCGTGGCCGACAAGGGCGTGACCTATACCGGTGCGACGCCCGCGACGCAGAAGGCCATGAATGCCTGGCTGGACCAGATCCCCGGCCTCAGCCCGATTGCCTACACCTATCAGGGTTACAAGAACAATCGCGCCATGTTCAACATCTCCGTCCAGCGCATCACGCAGGCCATCGTCGGTGAAAGCACCGTCGATGAGGCCATGGCTCGTGCGAAGACGGACCTCGAGGAAGCGTTGAAACAGGCGAAGTGATCCATCGCCTTCCGGCGCGGCGCATGCCGCGCCGCGCCGGATCGAAGGAGGACCCTCATGTATAAATTTCTTGCGCCCGTGATGGGCATCGTCGAATTGCCCTTCGCCTTCCTGCAGAAGGTTCTCGGCCACCGGCGGATCGCCTGGGTATTTCTTACACCCAACCTGATCCTGTTTGCGGTCTTCGCCTTTCTGCCGATCGTGCTGAACATGGCCTATTCCGTGACTGGCAGCGAACACATATTGCTTTCCGAACGCCCTTCGGTGGGCGGCGAAAACTTTTCGGTCCTTCTTTCCTGTCAGAACTATCTCGACCCCAATTCCTGTCAGCGCGACCTGTTCTGGCGCTCGGTCTGGAACACGGTTTTCTTCGTGGTGCTGCAGGTCGGTTTCATGGTCGGCTTTTCGCTGATCACGGCCATCGTGCTTAACCGCGATATCCGGGCACGGGGTTTCTTCCGTGCCGTCTTCTTCTTCCCCGTGCTGCTGTCGCCCGTTGTTGTCGCGCTGATCTGGAAGTGGATTCTCCAGCGTTTCGGCGTTCTCAACGCAGCGATGGAGGGTCTGGGCCTCGGTTCGGTCGACTGGTTGCTTGAAGCCAACCTTGCCTTCGGCTGGTCGGTCTTCCTGTCGGTCTGGGCGCATATGGGTTTCTACACGCTCATTCTTCTGGCCGGCCTGCAGGCGATCCCGCGCGATGTCTATGAGGCGGCCCAGCTTGACAAGGCAAGCCCGTGGCGCATCTTCCGGCGTATCACGTTGCCGCTGCTTGCGCCCACCATGCTCGTCGTTCTCGTCCTGTCGCTCATCAAGGGCGTGCAGACCTTCGATGAAGTCTTTGCCTTCACGGGTGGCGGCCCCGGTTCGGCGACCACCTTCATCATTCAGTTCATCTATCAGACCGGCTTTGCCGGGACGCCCCGCAATTTCGGCCTTGCGGCTGCCGCTTCACTGCTGCTCGCCGTGGTGCTCGTGGTGCTGACCGCCCTGCAATTCCGGGCAAACAGGAGCAAGGTCGATGGCTAGGATTGGCGCATTTCTGACCCGTACCCGCGGCCGCAACGGCAAGCTGCACTGGACCGACTGGCTGTCCTACGCCTATCTCGGCGTGGCGGTGCTGATGATGTTCGGTCCTGTCGTCTGGCTGGTGCTCTCCTCGTTCAAGACGGAGGCCGATCTGCAGCGCTTTCCACCGCGTCTTCTGCCCTATACGCAGGAAACCGTGGTGGTGGATGGGCAGGCAGCGCCGCTGCCGGCCTATGTCGACAAGGATGGCCGCAAGTTCGGCATGGTGCGCCGCATCGGTCTCGTTGCCCAGGTGGTCGACCCGGCCAAGCCAGCCGAAGTCCTGAAGATGCAGTTCAACGAGCTGAAGCCTGCCGAAAAGGTGGCGATGGCGACGGAAAACTACACCGAGCTTTTCCAGCGCTTCAATTTCCCGCTTTATTTCTGGAACTCGACCTTCATCACGGTGACCTCCACGCTCATCATGCTGATCGTCAATTCCATGGCGGCCTTCGCGCTCTCGAAATACCAGTTCAAGGGCAGGGGCGTGGTGCTGGCGCTGGTTGTCGGCACGCTGATGATCCCGCAGACCGTCGTGCTGGTGCCGCTGTTTCTCATTACCAGCCAGCTCGGCATGATCAACAGTCTCTGGGGCGTCATCATTCCGGGGGCGGCGACACCGACCGGCGTCTTCCTGCTGCGGCAATACATGCTGACGATCCCGGATGAAATCCTCGATGCGGCGCGCATGGACAAGGCCAGCGAGTGGAAAATCTACTGGCGCATCATCCTGCCGCTTTCGGCCCCGGCGCTTGCGGTTCTGGCGATCCTTGCGATCATGTGGCGCTGGAACGACTTCCTCTGGCCGCTGATCGTGCTGACCCGCAACGACAACTTCACCCTGCAGCTGGCGCTCAACTCCTTCCAGGGGGAGATGACGACGGAATGGAGCAATCTTCTGGCCATGACGGTGCTGACACTCGCCCCGATCGCGCTGGTCTTCATGTTCCTGCAAAAATACATCGCCACCGGCATTGCATCGACGGGCGGCAAATAATCCTCAGGGAGGAAACACGACAATGGCAAGTATAGAGCTTCGTCAGGTCAAAAAGACATATGGTGCCCTCGATGTGATCAAGGGTGTGGATCTCGATATCAAACACGGTGAATTCTGCGTTTTCGTCGGCCCTTCCGGCTGCGGCAAGTCGACCCTGCTGCGCATGATCTCCGGTCTCGAGGAACTGAGCGGCGGCGATATCGTCATCGGCGGCGACGTGGTCAACACGGTGCCGGCGGCGGATCGTGGCCTTGCCATGGTGTTCCAGTCCTATGCCCTTTATCCGCATATGACCGTGCGCGAAAACCTCTCTTTCGGGCTTGAAAATATCGGCACACCCAAGAAGGACATCGCCGAAAAGATCGCCCAGGTCGCCAAGATGCTGCAAATCGACCAGCTGCTGGAGCGTCGCCCGAAGGATCTGTCCGGCGGCCAGCGCCAGCGCGTCGCCATCGGCCGCGCGGTGGTGCGCGAGCCGCGCGTGTTCCTTTTCGACGAGCCGCTTTCCAACCTCGATGCGGAATTGCGCGTCGATATGCGCGGCGAAATTTCCAGCCTGCACCGGCGGCTCGGCAATACCATGATCTATGTGACGCACGATCAGGTGGAGGCCATGACCATGGCCGACAAGATCGCCGTTCTGCGCGCCGGCAAGCTCGAACAGTTCGGCGTGCCGCTCGATCTTTATAACCGCCCGGCCAATCTTTTCGTGGCGGGCTTCATCGGCTCGCCGAAGATGAATTTCTTTGCCGGCGAAGTAACTTCGGACGCAGCGCCGTCGCTCAAGATCGCCACAGGCGAGCTGATCCCTCTGCCGCAGACCGGTTTTGCCTACAGGCCCGGCCAGAAGGTGACGCTCGGCATCCGCCCGAACCATGTGCAGGCGGGTGGCGAAGGCGCGCTGACCATGTCGGTGCGAACGGCCGAGCAGCTGGGCGGCGAATCCTATCTTTACGGCACGCTCGGCGATGGCACCCGGGTGACGCTGCATCTTTCCGGCCAAACCTCGACATCGGCGGACGAAGTCATCCGTTTGTCGGCGCCGCTGGAACATATCCATCTTTTCGACACGACGAGCGGGCTGACGCTCCGGCAGGACTGACAGCCTTAAGCGCAACCCGCAACGCAGGATCATTGACATGACCGATAAAAAACTCCGCTCCGACCGCTGGTTCGCACCCGATGACCTGCGTAGCTTCGGCCACCGTTCGCGCATGATGCAGCTTGGTTATGCGGAGGAGGATTTTGTCGGCAAACCCGTCATCGGTATCCTCAATACCTGGTCGGAGCTGAACACCTGTCATTCGCATTTCCCTGAGAGGGTGAAGGATGTGAAACGCGGCGTGCTGCAGGCGGGTGGTTTCCCCGTCGAAATGCCGTCGCTCTCGGTGGACGAAAGCTTCACCAAGCCGACATCGATGCTTTACCGCAACATGCTGGCCATGGAGACGGAGGAGATGATCCGCTCGCATCCGCTTGACGGTGTGGTGCTGATGGGCGGTTGCGACAAGACGACGCCAGGCCTCGTCATGGGGGCGATCTCCGCCGGCGTGCCGATGATCTATCTGCCGGCCGGCCCGATGCTGCGCGGCAATTATGCCGGCAAGGTGCTGGGTTCGGGTTCGGACGCCTGGAAATATTGGGACGAGCGCCGTGCCGGCAACGTCACGGACGAGGAATGGCGCGGCGTGCAGGGCGGCATCGCCCGTTCTGCCGGTGTCTGCATGACCATGGGCACCGCCTCGACCATGACCGCCATCACCGATGCCCTTGGCCTCACCCTGCCGGGAGCTTCCTCTATTCCGGCGGTGGATGCCGAACATCAGCGCATGTCGGCAGGTTGCGGCCGGCGTATCGTGGAGATGGTGGCCGAGGATCTGACGCCGGACCGTATCCTGACCGCGACCGCATTTCGCAACGCCGCCATCGTCGCCATGGCGACGGGCTGCTCCACCAATGCCGTCGTGCATCTTATCGCCATGGCGCGGCGCGCCGGCGTGCCGATGACGCTCGATGAGCTGGACGAACTTGGCCGGGTCACGCCGCTGATCGCCAACGTCCGCCCGTCCGGCAAAGACTATTTGATGGAGGATTTCTACTATGCCGGCGGTCTGCGCGCACTGATGAAGCAGTTGGAAAGCCGTCTCGACTGTTCGGCGCTGACCGTGACCGGCCGCAGCATGGGTGAGAACCTCGAAGGTGCGAAGGTCTATAATGACGACGTCATCCGCTCGCTCGATAACCCTGTCTATGCGGAAGGCTCGCTTGCGGTGCTGCGCGGCAATCTTTGCCCTGATGGCGCCGTCATAAAGCCCGCCGCCTGCGATCCGAAATACCATATCCATGAAGGCCCCGCGCTGGTCTTCGACAGCTATCCCGAGATGAAGAAGGCGATTGATGACGAGAATCTCGATGTCACGCCGGATCATGTTCTGGTGCTGCGCAATGCCGGTCCGCTCGGCGGTCCCGGATTTCCGGAATGGGGCATGCTGCCGATCCCCAAGGCGCTGATCAAGAAGGGGCACCGCGACATGGTGCGTATTTCCGATGCCCGCATGTCCGGCACGTCCTATGGCGCCTGCGTGCTGCATGTCGCGCCGGAAAGCTTTGTCGGTGGCCCGCTGGCGCTCCTGAAGACCGGCGATATCGTCCGCCTCGATCTGCCGCAACGCCGTCTCAACATGCTGGTCAGCGAAGAGGAAATCGCCAGCCGCCGCGCCGCCTGGCAGGCGCCGGCACCGCGTTATGAACGCGGTTATGGCTATCTTTTCTCCAAGCATGTCACCCAGGCCGATCAAGGCTGTGACTTCGACTTCCTGCAGACGGATTTCGGCCGCACCGCCGGCGAGCCCGATATTTTCTAAGGACGCGACATGTTGAAGCGATTGCTCATCACCGGTGCCGGCGGCAAGCTGGGCAGCATGCTGCGCGGGCGGCTTGGCCATGTCGCCGAAACGATCCGTCTTTCCGACGTCGTCGATCTCGGTGAGGCAGCCCCCCATGAGGAGCTTGTTCGCTGCCGGCTCGAAGACGAGGCGGCGGTTCATGAACTGGTAAAGGGCTGTGACGGCATCGTCCATCTCGGCGGTATTTCGGTGGAAAAGGCTTTTGATCCCATCGAGGCCGCCAATCTTCGCGGCGTCTACAATCTTTATGACGCGGCGAGACAAAACGATCTGCCGCGGATTCTGTTCGCCTCCAGCAACCATACGATCGGTTATTATCCGCAGGGGCGGCAGCTTGAGCCGGAAACACCCTTTCTGCCGGACGGCCTTTATGGCGTCTCGAAGATTTTCGGTGAGGCGATGGCAAGCCTCTATCATTCCAAATTCGGCCAGGAGACGGCCATCGTCCGCATCGGGTCATGCGAAGAAAAGCCCACCAATTGGCGGATGCTGTCGACCTGGCTGAGCTATGGCGACTTCGTCTCGCTGATCGAGGCCACCTTCCGTGTGCCGAAACTCGGCTGCCCGGTCATCTGGGGCGTTTCGGCCAATGACGACAGCTGGTGGGACAATTCCCATGTCGATTTTCTCGGCTGGCAGCGGCGCGACAATGCTGCACATTACCGGGCGGAAATCGAACGCGACGTACCGCGCCCCGACCCGGGGGCCGCGATAGCGAAATATCAGGGCGGCATCTTCACAGACGAGCCCATTCACAGAACTTGAAACACATCCATCCGCCCACTGCGAGGAGACAGAGATGAACAATGAAACGCGCGAAAAACTGATGACGATTTCCGTCGCCACGCTGGCGACGGCGCTTTACAAGCGCGGCCTGCGCAACCAGGTCATCCAGGGCGTGCGCCCGCTGGGCTACAAGGGCACGAACATGGTGGGCCCGGCCTTCACCCTGCGTTACATGCCGGCCCGTGAGGACCGCAACCAGCTTGTCGAATTTCGCAATCCCGCCCATCCGCAGCGCGTCGCCATCGAGACCTGCCCGCCGGGCCATGTGCTTGTGATGGACAGCCGCAAGGACGCGAGTGCCGCTTCGGCCGGCGATATCCTCGTTACGCGCCTGATGGTTCGCGGCGGTGCGGGCATCGTTTCGGATGGCGGTTTCCGTGATGCGGCCACCATTGCCGAGCTGGATATTCCTGCTTACCACACCCGCCCATCGAGTCCCACCAACCTCACCAAACACGAGGCTATCGAGATCAACGGCCCGATCGGCTGCGGCGATGCTCCGGTCTTTCCGGGTGACATCATCGTCGGCGACGCTGATTGCGTCATCGTCATCCCGGCGGGCATTGCCGACGAGGTAGCGACCGAGGCGGTGGAAATGACGGCTTATGAGGATTTCGTGGTGGAGCAGGTCAAGGCCGGCCAGACGATCATCGGGCTTTACCCCTGCACCAAGGAAGAACACCAGACGGCTTTTGCCGAATGGCGCAAGAAGAACAACCGCTGAGCCTTACAGCCAGCCCAGTGCTTTCGCCGCGCGGATCGCCTCCGCGCGGCGTTTGCAATCCAGCTTACGGAACAGGTTGCCGAGGTGAAATTTCACCGTCACTTCCGAGATGTTGAGTGTCTGGGCGATCTTCTTGTTCGACATGCCGCTGGCCAGCAATTGCAGCATCTGCGCTTCCCGCTGCGAAAGCCCGCCATGCAGCGCGCGTGCCTGCGGTGAGTTGACCGAGGCGGCAAAAATCGACAGCGCGGTGCGCACATCGGAAGAGGTTTCGATGAAACTGCGGATGCGGCGATTGTTGAGAAGCGGTGACAGAAAGACGCGCTCTTCCGACAGCACGCCGTTGCAGCCAAGGCGGGTTGCCGATTCAAGAGCGGTGAGGATATGGGCGCGGGCGGTGGCATTGTCGCGGCGCTGCTGCGCGGCATAGCTCTGCCAGATTCTTAGCGCGACCTTTTCACGATTGGTGACCTTTGGATTGGCGATCATCGCGTCGATCTGGCGGGAGAGATAGGCGCGCGGTGTGAAAAGATGCACCGCATCGCGCAGCCATGCCATCACATAGGCGATTTCGTCCCGCCGCGTCAGGCGGGAAAGGTCTTCATGGGCGCTTTCCACCCAGTTGCGGCCCATCGGCATGCGGATTGCCGAAAGCGTCGCGGCGGCATCCGCCCACCGGTTGGCGTTCTGATAGGCGAGGGCCGTCCTGATCTCCATCATCGCATGGAATTGCAGCCCTTCCGAAAGGTGAATCCACAGGCCATCGAGAAAGCCCGGACGAACGGTCATCGGAAAATGGTCGATCAACACCTGCGAGGCGTAAAACAGGGCAAATTGCATCAGGCTCGGCCAGATTTCGGCAGCGGCGAAGTGATCGAATTCGTGCTCGACGAAATGTAGGAGGTCGCGTGGCTTTCCCGCTTCATAGGCAAGGCAGGCTTCCGCCAGCCGCAACATCCGGAACTCCTGCGCGGCATCATGCGGCACCTGTTCCAACCGTGCGCGCGCCTCCTGCGCCGCCCGGCGGGCCAGAAGCACATCGCCGCTCATCAGCCGCAGTACGATCTGATGCAGGTGGATGAAGAATTCCAGCAGGGGCTGCCCGCCCATCTTGCGCAGATAGATAAGCGCGCGGGCGGCAGCCGCCTCCGCCTCACGGAAATTGCGGCGGCGGATTTCAAATTCCAGCAGCGCATTGTAATAGGCCGCCCATTTACCGTGATCATCCATCGGATAATCGGCCATGAACTCGCCGAGCCGCGTTATGACAGCGTCATTGGGCGTCAGGTCCTCGGCGATCATCAGGTTTAGCCGGAAGGTGCGGGCGGCGAAGGAAAACCGCGAGCCACGGGCAAGCACCTTCAGCGGATCAAGATAATCCGAACCGAGACTCTTGCCGAGCAGATGGCGCACGCGTTGCAATTCACCCTGTTTCAGCAGCGCGCGGGTGACGGCAAAGAGCACGGTTTCATTGGCCGCGATCATATCCTGTGAAAACCGCATGATGATTTCGCGAAACCGGTCGACGCTGCTTCTGTAGATCAGCTCACGGCCGTCGGCGCGCTCAAGGATTTGTGCGGCATGGGTCTCGTAACCGCGGTCCAGCAGCATGGCCATGGCGGCCAGCGAACGCCCAGCCTTTTCGAACGCCGAGGCGACCTCCACCACGGCGCTGCCGGCCTGCAATGTGGCGAGGCGTTCTTTTGCCGCAACCGTCAGAAGCCGTATCAGCGTGCGGTGATTGTCGGGCTTTCCCGTCAGAAAGGGCGGCAGAAGCTTGCTCCAGTCCGCATCTGGATCTGCGGAGGGATTTTCGAGCCAGAAGGACAGTTCGACCGTTTGGGCAGGGGAAAGATGCGGCAGATAGCTTTCCCGCAAATAGTCGGCACATAACGTTTCGTCCGGCAGGCGCGCCAGCGACAGGAAGGCCGGCCACCCCGCATAATCCTCGAGTGCCAGATGCTTCTGCTCAGGCGGAAGGCTTTCGGCCTCGTCCTGCCTGAAGGCCAGTTCGTCCGATCCTATGGTGAGCGAGCCGCGATGCAGGATGTGCCGCGCCATGCCACTGATCCGCTGGTCCGGCCGGCAGGCGATGACGACGAAACGCACGGACTCCAGGATAGGGGCGGGCATGCGTACCGCCCGTGCAAAGACCGGAACGTCCCACAGCAGGCAGCCATTTGCCGCGTCGTCGCCTTGCGGCTGGTGCGTGCGGCATATCTGCGTTCCCAGTTCTTCTGCGAGCATCTCCAGCAACACGCTTTTTCCGGCCCCCGCCGGCGCGCGCAGAAATACCACGCCCGCGGTTTCGCTGGCGATGCGGTGGCAGAGGCGGGGACGGGGCAGGAGTGTCATCGGGAAAGGGATAGGGCATCCAGATATAAAAACCTATACTCATTCTTCAAAAAACTATACCTTTCGGCAATTGTTCAAACCGCCATCTGGTGAAAACTTGTGCTCCGGCAACCGATGCACAAGGAACGTTCCACCGATGCAGCAACATCCGCTGGTCGCGATTTTGAACAGGCTCGGCACCTTCGTGCTGGTCATGATCGCCCTGTCCATCATGATTTTCGGGCTCGCCCGTGTGGTCCCCGGCGATCCTGCCCGCATGGCGTTGGGTCCTGCGGCAACGCAGGAGCAGGTGGATGCGCTGCGCGGCGAGATGGGCCTCGATAAGCCGCTTGCCATCCAATATCTCGATTACATCGGCAATGCCCTGCACGGCGATCTCGGTTTTTCGCTGGTGTCGCAGCGCCCCGTCACCACCGATCTGGCGCAGACCGTTCCGGCAACCGTCGAACTGGTGCTGGTCTCTGTCATCTTCATGTTTGCCGTCGCCATTCCGCTGGGCGTCATCACCGCACATTACCGCGACCGGCCGCTGGACCATATCGGCCGTATCCTGTCGCTCACCGGGGTGACGATCCCGAGCTTTCTTTTCGCCATCACGCTGCAATTGCTGGCCGCCCGGTTTCTCTCCGGCTGGCCGATCATCGGCAGGCTCGATCACTCGCTCGGCTGGCAGGGCGGCCCGACGGGCTTCATCCTGATCGACGGCATGCTGGCCGGACGGTTCGATGTGGTGCTGGATGCGCTGAAACACCTTGCGCTGCCGGCTTTTGCGCTTTCCATGGCCGGCATCGGCCAGATCACCCGCATTACCCGCTCCTCGATGATTGAAAACCAGCGCAAGGACCATGTGCTGACCCTGCAGAGCTTCGGCGTGCCGGAGCGGGTGATCATCTTCCGTTACCTGCTGAAGCTCTCTTCCATTGCGCCGCTGACGATCATGGGCCTCGAATTTGCGTCGTTGATCGGCAATGCCTTCGTGATCGAGATGGTCTTCGCCTGGGGCGGGTTCGCTTCCTACGGGTTGAACGCCATCCTGCAGAAAGACCTCAATGCCGTCACTGCCGTGGTGCTGGTGGCCGGCCTGTTCTTCATCGTTGCGAACCTGATCGTGGATGTCCTGATCTCGATCATCGACCCGCGCCTGCGCCGCAAGGAGGCTCGCTGATGGCTGATATGAAAATGCTCGAACCCACCGATCGCGGTTTAAGCGCCGGTTACATGATGTGGTATCGCTTCAGCCGCAATCCGGCGGCGGTTATCGGTTCGCTGATCCTTCTGTCGGTGCTGGTGCTGGCGGTCTTCGCGCCATGGCTCACGCCCTATCCGAAACATATCGGCGCGGTCGTCGATTTCCGCGCCCGCCATATGCCGCCGGATCTGGAGCACTGGTTCGGCACCGACAAGGCCGGGCGCGATATCTTTTCCCGTACCATCTTCGGGCTGCGGGTCTCGCTCCTTCTCGTCGTCGGCGTGCTCGGTATTTCGGTTCCCGTCGGCACGGTGCTCGGCCTCATCGCCGGTTATTTCGGCGGCTGGACCGAGAAACTCATCAGCGGCCTGACGAATGTGATGCTGGCCATGCCGCCGCTCGTCATGGCGCTGGCGGTCTCCAACCTCCTGGAACCGACGCTGACGAACGCCATGATCGCGATTACGCTGCTGTGGTGGACCTGGCACGCGCGGCTGATCTATTCGGTGTCGAAGTCCATTGCGTCCGAAGACTACATCGAGGCGGCGCGTCTTGCCGGTGCCGGCCCCCTGCACATTCTCTTTCGCGAAATCCTGCCCAATTGCGTCTCGGTCATATCGGTCAAGACGACGCTTGATGCCGCCTTCGTCATCCTGTTCGGCGCGACGCTCAGCTTCCTCGGTTTCGGCGTCAAGCCGCCGACCCCCGACCTTGGATCGATGGTTGCCGACGGGCGCCAGTTCATGCCGGATTTCTGGTGGGAAGTGCTCTGCCCCGGTGCGGCCGTGCTTTACGTGACGCTGGGTTTCAACCTGCTGGGCGACGGCCTGCGCGACATGTTCGACGTGGAAAGCTAAGGCCATGACTGAACCGCTTCTCAAGGTCGAAAATCTCAACGTTACCTTCACCAATTATGGCCGCACCCGGCAGGTGCTGCGCGATGTCGCCTTCACCGTTGCCGCTGGCGAGCGTGTGGCGCTGATCGGCGAAACCGGATCGGGCAAATCGGTCACCGCCAAGACGATCATCGGCACTTTGCCGAAGAATGCCGCGATCACCTCCGGCACCATCGTCATCGATGGCCGCGATGTGCTTGCCCTGCCGCGCAGAGAACGTGAGGCGCTGAAGGGAACGGCGTTTTCACTGATCATGCAGGACCCGCTATCGTCCTTCAATCCGGTCTTCAAGATCGGCACGCATCTTGATGATGTCATGCGCTTTGCCGACAAACGCGATGGTATCAATTCGTCCAAGGCGGAGCGCCGCAACCGCATCGCAGCCGTTTTGCGCCGGGTACAGCTTGCCGATACCGAGCGGGTGATGAACGCCTATCCGTCCGAGCTGTCGGGCGGTATGCGCCAGCGCGTGCTGATCGGCCTTGCCCTGCTGCACCAGCCGAAGCTCCTGATCGCCGATGAGCCGGGCACGGCGCTCGATGTGACGACGCAGGATGAAATCCTCAATCTCATCAACCAGCTGGTTGCCGAAGAAAACATGGCGCTGCTGATGATTACCCACAATCTCGGCGTCGTGCGCAAGGTGGCGGACCGCGTGGTTGTCATGCACCACGGCGATATCGTCGAGACCGGCCCTTGCACGCAAATCCTGCATAGTCCCGCCAAGGACTATACGCGTTCACTGCTGGATGCCGTGCCGCCGCTTTATGGCCCGCGCGTTACCGATCTGGCGCAAAGCACGCGGCAGCCGATCATCACAATCGAAGGTCTGAACAAGATTTACGGCAGGCGCAATGGCTACCATGCCGTGCGCGACGTGAACCTGACGCTGAAGCAGGGCGAGGTTTTTGGCCTTGCCGGCGAATCCGGTTCCGGCAAGACCTCGGTTGCCCGCATGATCATGGGCCTTTCGCGTCCCACCTCCGGTAATCTCGTCATCGACGCCCCGGTGCCTGAGCGCGGCAAGCGGCTGACGCAGATCGTCTATCAAAATCCGGGTACTTCGCTCAATCCGAAGCGTACCGTCAGGCAGACGCTTTCCCTGCCGCTGAAATCCATCGGCATGGATGGCCAGGCGCGGGAAAGCCGGATGCAGGAACTGATGGGGCTGGTGCGACTGCCGCAATCCTATCTCGGCAAATATCCGCACGAGCTTTCCGGCGGTCAGAAGCAGCGCGTGGCGATTGCCCGCGCGCTGGCGGCCGAGCCGAAAATCCTCATCCTCGACGAGCCGACGGCCGCACTCGATGTCTCCGTGCAAAAGACGGTGATCGACCTTCTGCTGCAACTGCGCGAGGAGCTTGGCCTCACCTATCTGATGATCTCGCACGACCTGTCGCTGATGCGCAATTTCTGCTCGCGCATCGCCATCATGCTGCGCGGCGAGATTGTCGAGGAGGGTGTGACATCGGCGGTCTTCGCCGAGCCTGCCCATCCCTATACCCGCGCCCTGATCGCGGCCATCCCCGTCGTCACCGACGAGGAAGAACGTCTCAAACCCACCGTGACCGAGGAAGAGCGCATGCGCTTCCTCGTAAAAACGACCGATTGATGAAAGAGGAGCCTGACGTGTATCGCGTTGGAATTGACGTCGGCGGCACGAATACCGATGCCGTTGTGTTGCAGGATAAAACCGTTCTGGCGGGGGTGAAGGCCTCCACGACAGAGGATGTGACGTCAGGTGTCATCGAAGCCCTTGAAAAGGTCATCGAGGCATCGGACATTGACAGGGCACGCATTGGCGCCGTGATGATCGGCACCACGCATTTCACCAATGCGGTGATCGAGCGTCGGCATATGGACGAGGTGGCCGCCATCCGTCTCGGCCTGCCTTCCGGCGCCGGCCTGCCGCCCATGGTCGATTGGCCGGATGATCTCAAGGAAATCGTCGGCAACCACGGTTATCAGGTGCGCGGCGGTTATGAATTCGACGGCCGCGAAATCTCGCCGCTCGATGAGGACGAAATCGTCCGCATCGCCGCCGATATCCGCGCCAAGGGCCTGAAGGCCGCCGCCGTCACCTGTGTCTTCAGCGGCATCAATGATGTGATGGAGCTGCGGGCGAAGGAAATCCTGCAGGAACGCTGCCCCGGCCTGCCGGTGGTCATGTCCAAGGATATTGGCCGTCACGGTCTGCTTGCGCGTGAAAGTGCGGCGATCATGAATGCCAGCCTGCTGTCGCTTGCCGACCGCACCGTTGCGGCTTTCGGCGAGGCGCTGAAGGCTGCAGGCATCACCTGCCCGTTCTATATCACCCAGAACGACGGCACGCTGATGGCGGCGGATGTGGTGCGCGGTTTCCCCGTGCTCACCTTCGCGTCCGGCCCGACGAATTCCATGCGCGGTGCGGCTTTCCTCACCGGTCTCAAGGATGCCGTGGTGGTGGATGTCGGCGGCACCACCTCCGATGTCGGCTCGCTGTCGCACGGCTTCCCGCGTCAGGCCTCGACCACGGTGGATATTGGCGGTGTGCGCACCAATTTCCGCATGCCCGATGTCTTCTCCATCGGTCTTGGCGGTGGTTCGCTGGTGGTCAATGGCGATCACGGCGTGACCGTAGGACCAAAATCCGTCGGTTACCGGGTTCGCCGCGATGCACTCTGCTTCGGCGGCTCGACCCTGACGGCGACCGATATCGCCGTTGCCTCCGGCAAGGCCGATGTGGGCGAGAAGGTGCTGGTCGCCAGCCTCGACAAAAAGCTCGTGGATGCGGCGGTCGGCAAGATCAACGACATGCTTGAAGCCTGCGTGGAGCGCAGCCGCATCTCGTCGTCACCGGTGCCGGTGATCGCCGTTGGCGGCGGCTCCATCCTGATGCCGGATCGTATCGGTGACCTCGAAGTCATACGGCCGGAGAATTTCGCGGTGGCCAATGCCGTTGGTGCGGCCATTGCGCAGATCAGCGGCGAGACCGACCGGGTCTTCTCGCTGATCGACGGACGCACGCGCGAGAGCGCGCTGGCCGAGGCGGAAGCGGAGGCCCGCGAAAAGGCGATTGCCGCCGGCGCGATTGCCGAAACGCTTGATGTCATCGAGCGCGAGGATATGCCGCTTGCATACCTGCCCGGCAACGCTACCCGCATTCATGTGAAAGTTGTTGGAGAAATGGGAGCCAATCATGGCTGAGACACGCAAGCTGAAATATGACGAAGCGGCATTGCGGACGCTGACCCGTGAAGACCTCGACGCGCTGGAAATCGGCGCCGGCATTCTCGGCACGGGCGGCGGCGGCAATCCCTATCTCGGCAAGCTGCTGGCGCTGGAGGCCATGAAGGCCGGTTACGAGATGAAGATCCTCGCAACCGACGCCATCGAGCCGGATGCGCTCTGCATGTCCATCGGCGGCATCGGCGCGCCTGTCGTCGGCGTCGAGCGCATTCGCGAAGGCCGCGAAGGCCTGCGTTGCCTGCGGGCGATGGAAGAGCTGATCCGCACGCCCGTAGACGCCATTGTCTGCGAGGAAATTGGCGGTTCCAATTCCATGAACCCGCTGGTGACTGCGGCGCTGGGCGGTCTGCCGATCCTCGATTGCGACGGCATGGGCCGGGCCTTCCCGGAAATGCAAATGACCACCTTCTCCATCTACGGCCATAGTTCCACGCCATCGGTGATGTGCGATCTGCACGGCAATGCCGTTATCTTCAGCCATGCCGTTTCCGAAGTCTGGCACGAGCGTATGGCGCGCGCCTGCGTCGTCTCGCAGGGCGGCGGCGCGATGCTGGCGACCGCGCCGATGCAGGCGCATTACGTGCACCAGTATGGCATTCCGAAAACCTACACCAAGGCGATCGCCATCGGTGAGGCGGTGATCCGCGCCCGCAAACAGCAGGAAGACCCGATTGCCGCAGTCTGCGCACTGGAAGGCGGGCGGCGCATCTTCAACGGCAAGATCACCGATCTGAAGCGCCATCTGCGCGGCGGTTTCGCGGTTGGCGATCTCACGCTGTCCGGCTTCGACGATTGCGCCGGCCAGACGGCGGGCGTTGCCATCCAGAACGAATTCCTGCTGTTCTCCCGAGACGGCAAGGTGGAAGTGACGGTGCCCGACCTGATCGTCCTGCTCGATGTCGACACCGGTTATCCGATCACCACCGAAGTGCTGCGCTACGGCCAGCGTGTGGCCGTCATCGCCATCCCCTGCCATGACCTGCTGCGCAGCGCCCGCGCGCTTGAGGTCGTCGGGCCGGCGGCATTCGGTTACCCGGATATTCCTTTCTCACCGCTGCCCGTTCCGGTCAGCAAGGCTGCCTAACCATAAGCGGGGCCAATGACCTGCAATAAAGAGGAGAACGATAATGAAAATGCCTGTACTTTCTTCCCGTCTCGCCGCGCTGGCGCTCGGCACGGCGCTCGTGCTGCCGTTTGTTTCTTCCGCAGCCCTTGCGGAAGACAAGGTGTCGGTCGCGGTCAACACCATGCAGATATTCAGCTCGCTCGACCCGGCGAAGGTGACTGATTACACCGGCTACATGGCCATCGTGAACATGTATGACGGTCTGACCACGGTGAACGCCAAGGGCGAGATCGTGCCGCATCTGGCGAAATCCTGGGATATTTCGCAAGATGGTCTGACCTATACCTTCCACCTGCGGGACGATGCGAAATTCCAGGATGGCACGGCGGTGAAGGCTGCCGATCTTGCCTGGTCGATCCAGCGCCTGCTCGGCATCAACAAGGGTCCGTCGAACCTCATCGTCGGCGTGCTGAAGCCCGAAAACGTCACCGCGCCTGACGATGCGACGCTGGTCATGAAGATCGAGCGCCAGTTTTCGCCCTTCATGGCGGCGACGCCCTTGATGATGGCGATGAACAAGACGCTGATCGAAGCCAATGCCAAGCCGGAAGACAAGTGGGGCGAGGCCTATGTCGGCGAACATTCCGCCGGTTCCGGCCCCTACAAGCTCGTCAGCTACAACCGTTCCGCCGATATGGTCATTGCCCGCAATGCCGATTATTTCCTCGGCTGGACGAAGGGCAAGCCCATCGACGAAGTGCGCTTCGTGCAGACCAGCGACGACGCCACCGTCAAGGCGCTGGCGGAAAAGGGTGAACTCGGCCTTTCCTCGCACGGGCTTGGCAACGACACCTATGAATCCATCGGCCGCATGAAGGGTTACAAGCTGATCCAGACCCGCACCGCCGGCGGTTTCGTCATCAAGCTCAACACCAAGGTCTATCCGACCGATGACGTCCATGTGCGCCGCGCCATCGCCTATGCGACGGATTACAAGACGATCCAGGAAGTGATCTATCCGGGCTTCGACATGCGCGGACCGCTCTCCGACGCGTTCAAGGATGCGCATAACGGCGATATCCAGCCGGGCGTTTACGATCTGGAAAAAGCCAAGGAAGAACTGGCGAAGTCGAAATATGCCGGCCAGAAGATCACGCTGGTCAACAGCTATGTCGCGTCGCTGGCCTTCGAGGCCGAAGTGGCGCTGCTATTGCAATCGAGCCTCGAGCAGATCGGCATCACGCTCGATATCAAGCCGGAGCCGTGGAACCGTATCGTCGAGCTGTCCTCCAAGCCCGAAACCACCCCGGCATCGACGCAGGTGAACATCTCTCCGACCTATCCGTCGCCGGACGCGATGTTCTACAACCAGTATCATTCCAAGGCTTCCGGCACCTGGATGTCGATGGAATGGTTGCAGAATGCCGAGATCGACGGCCTGATCGACAAGGTCCGCGCCACCACCGATGTGAACGAGCAGAACGCCACCTACAAGGAACTGCAGACGAAGATCGCCGATCTTCAGCCTGACGTCTGGGCCGTTGCGCCGAACCGCCGTTATGCGGCGAACAAGTGCCTTCAGGGTTACGAGTTCATTCCCATGCAGAGCTGGGACCTGAACTTCTCCAACTTCCATTGGGACTGCAAGGCGGAGTGATCTTCGCCTCATGAAAACCGGCCCCGCCACAAATGGCGGGGTTGGCCAGACTTGGAACTTCAAAGGGAAGGAGCATCGCTTGCGGCCGGAAAGGCTGCGGCATGCCCGAGGATGACGCATGATCCAGGAATTTTCCGAAGACGATATCGAACCTCTGGCCACCGGTGCCTGGATTCTGGGAACGGGCGGCGGCGGCAATCCCTATATCTCGACGCTCAACCTGCGCCGTCTTTATGCCGAGGGCAGGCGGGTGAAGGTCATGGATCCCATGGCGCTCGCCGATGACGACATGGTTGCCGTCGTCTCCAAGATGGGTGCACCTCTTGTCGGTCAGGAGCGGTTGGGGGATCCCGTGCATCTCGCCCGTGCCGTCGAGGTGATGGAGGATTATCTCGGCAAGCCGTTCCGGGCGATCATGAGCGTTGAAATCGGCGGTTCCAATGCGCTGTCGTCCTTCCTCGCCGCCGCTGTGCTCGACCGGCCGGTCGTGAATGCCGATGCCATGGGACGCGCCTATCCGGAAGCGCAGATGACATCCTTCGCCATCGGCAACCTGCCGATGTTTCCGCTGTCGCTGGTCGATGTGCGCGACAATGAGGTGATCGTGACGCGGGCCGCCTCGTGGAAATGGATGGAGCGCATCTCGCGCAAGGTCTGTACCGAAGTCGGCTCCACCGCCGCCACCTGCAAGGCGCCGCGCACCGGCAGGGAAGTGAAGGAATGGGGCATTCATTACACCGTCACCAAGGCGACCGAACTCGGGCGCGCGGTGATGGAGGCGCGTGCGCGCCATGACGATCCGGTTCAGGCGGTTCTTAACCACGAGGACGGCAAGCAACTGTTCCGTGGCAAGGTGGTGGATGTGGCGCGTGAGACCACCGGTGGTTTCCTGCGCGGCAGCACGACCATTGAAGGCATCGATGCCGACCGTGGTTCGCGCATGGAACTGGCCTTCCAGAACGAATGGGCGGTCGCCTTCCGCGATGGCCAGCCTGTCGCCATGACGCCGGACCTGCTTTGCCTTCTCGACACTGTCTCGGGCGGCGCCATCGGCACGGAATCGGTGCGTTACGGCCAGCGTGTCACGGTTGTCGCCCTGCCGGCGCCGGAGCTTTTGACGACACCTGCCGGCATCGCCGCCGTCGGTCCGCGCGCCTTCGGTTATGACATTGACTTCAGATCGGTATTCCCATGAAACGCATCGGTATTGACGTTGGCGGCACCAATACGGATGCCGTTCTGATCGATGGAGACACCATCGTCGCTTCCATAAAGGTCCCGACCACGCAGGATGTCCTGTCCGGCGTAAAGGCGGCGCTTGCCCATGTGGCGGGCCATGTCGGCACGGCTGACCGGCCGATTGATGCGGTGATGATCGGCACCACGCACTTTACCAATGCGGTGGTGGAGCGCGCCCGGCTGGAACGGGTCGCGGCGATCCGCATCGCATTGCCAACAGGTTCTTCACTGCCGCCGATGTGCGACTGGCCGAAGGATCTTCGCGAGGCCGTGGATCCGTTGATCTTCATGGTCCACGGCGGCCATGAATATGACGGCAGTCCGCTGGTGCCGATGGTTCCCGATGAAATCCGTGAAGCGGCGATGAAAATCCGCGATGCGGGTATCACTTCCATCGCCATTTCTGCGACCTTCTCACCGCTGACGACGGAATGCGAGGTGAGGGCGGCGGAAATCGTCCGTTCGGTCATTCCCGATGCACGCATCACGCTCTCCCATACGCTTGGCCGCATCGGGCTTCTGGAACGAGAAAATGTCGCTCTTCTGAATGCAGCGCTGCAAACGCTCGGCAAGACCACGGTTCAGGCATTTTCGGATGCGCTGCGCGAAGCGGGCGTAAGGGCACCGTTCTATCTGACCCAGAATGACGGCACCGTGGCGCTCGCGGATGTGGCCGCCGCCAACCCCGTGCACAGTTTCGCTTCCGGCCCGACCAATTCGATGCGCGGCGCGGCCTTCCTCACCGGGCTTTCCGACGCCATGGTGGTGGATGTTGGCGGCACCACCTCCGATATCGGCTGCCTTGTCGGCGGCTTTCCGCGCGAGGCGAACAATATCG
This sequence comes from Rhizobium rhizogenes, assembly GCF_002005205.3. The sequence continues at coordinate 1,884,149 of NZ_CP019702.2, forward strand.
TCCATATTGGCGGGGTGCGCACGCTTTTCCGTATGCCCGATCTTCTGCCGATTGCGCTCGGCGGCGGCACCATCGTTGACCCTGAGACAGGCAAGGTCGGTCCGCGCTCGGTCGGTTACCGCATCCTGACGGAAGCCCGTGTTTTCGGCGGCGAGACGTTAACGACGTCGGATATTGCGGTGGCCGCCGGCCTGATCGAGATGGGTGACCGCGACCGTGTGAAAGGCCTCGATCCGGCTTTCGTGCAGGCCACGCTTCAACGCATCCGTGACATGGTGGCCGACAGTTTCGACCAGATGAAGACCTCGGCCGAAGACGTGCCGCTGGTCGCTGTCGGCGGTGGGGCGTTCCTGATCCCGGAGACGGTTCCGGGTGCGTCGGAAGTGCTGCGTGTGGAAAATGCCGGCGTTGCCAATGCGCTGGGCGCGGCGATGGCGCAGGTTTCCGGTGAGATCGACCAGGTCTTTTCCGGCCTGAGCCGGGACGAAGCCCTTGCGAAAGCCGAGACCGAGGCGCAGAACGCAGCCGTTGCGTCTGGCGCGGAGCGGGCGAGCCTCAAGACGCTTGAGGTGGAGGATATTCCGATCGCCTATCTGCCGGGCGGCGCTCGCAGAGTGCGCGTACGGGTCATCGGCGATATCGCCTTTCATTGATGGTAAGAGGCCCTGCCGGAGTGGGGCGACGAGGGAGTGAGCACATGACGAAGATCGCACTGGCCATCCATGGTGGTTGCGGCGTGATGCCGGAAGATAGCATGACGTCTGAGGAATGGGCTGCTGCGCGCGACGATCTGGCAGCGGCGCTGCGTGCCGGTTATGGCGTGCTGAAGGCTGGCGGAACCGCGCTTGAGGCGGTCGAGGCGGCGGTCGTCGTCATGGAGGACAGCCCGCATTTTAATGCCGGGCATGGTGCCGCACTCAACGAAAACGGCATTCACGAACTCGATGCATCCATTATGGATGGTGCCACACTGGCGGCGGGCGCGATCAGCGCGTCCCGCGCCATCCGCAACCCGGTGAAGGCGGCGCGCGCGCTGATGGCGGATGAGCGTGCCGTCTATCTGACGGGTGAGGCGGCGGACCGCTTCGCCAGGGAAAAGGGGCTAGCCACCGAGCCTCAATCCTACTTCACCACACAAAAGCGCGTGGAGGCACTGGCGGCGATGAAGCGCCACGCCGCCACAGGCACGGAAGCGACTGAAAACGAAAAGCACGGGACCGTCGGCGCAGTGGCGCTCGATGCGGCGGGGCATCTTGCTGCGGCCACCTCGACCGGCGGTTACACCAACAAGCCGGACGGCCGGGTGGGAGACAGCCCGGTAATCGGCGCCGGCACCTATGCGCGGGATGGCGCCTGTGCGGTCTCCGGGACCGGCAAGGGCGAGTTTTTCATCCGTTATGTCGTCGGCCACGAGATCGCGTCCCGCGTTGCCTATCTCGGGCAGGATCTGGAGACTGCCGCCGGCGATCTCGTGCACAAGGATCTGGCCCCCTACGATATCGGTGCCGGGCTAGTGGCGATCGATGCCGAAGGCGGTATTGCCGCACCCTATAACACGCCTGGCATGTTCCGTGGCTGGGTGACGCCATCGGGAGAGGCACGCGTGGCCACCCATGACAAGGTCTACGAGGTGAAATTGTAGGTCGCTGTCGCGGGTAGGATAAAAAACCGGTGACAGGAAGCGCTATCGGCGGCAAAAGGTTTGAACCGTTACCGGCTCGTTTTTCATCCATGGTGCTGGCCTCATGAACATCAAGCAGCTCGAAGTCCTGCGCACGCTTCTTTCCACCGGCTCGACCATTGCCACGGCAAAAGCGATGGGTCTCAGCCAGTCCGGTGTCAGCCGGCTTCTGGCGCAGCTCGAATCGGATCTGTCACTGACACTGTTTGCCCGCGACAAGGGGCGGCTCATTCCGACGCCGGAGGCCGCACTTCTTGCCCGTGATGCCGAAAACGTGCTGCTCGCCGTCGATCGGATGTCCGGCCACGCCGAGGATTTGCGCAATGGTGCCGCCGGCCCGGAAATCGTCCGCATCGGCCTGCCGAGCAGCATGTGGGAAAATTTCGCGCCCGCCATGCTGATCGACTATGTCAGGGATTTTCCCGGCGTGCGTATCGAAACCTTCTTCGAGACAACCACCGCCATCAACAAGCTGGTGGGTGAGCGGGTGATCGATCTGGGTTTCCTGCGGATGGAAGGCGAGATCGGACCGGGCATTGATGTCGAACGTGTTGCGACCGGCAAAAGCGTCTGCGTGGTCCGGGAGGATCATCCGCTGGCTGAACTCACCGAAATCACCGTCAAGGATCTGCGCAATGTTCCGCTCATCCTGATCGGCCGGCAGCGGCCGAACCGCATGGCGCTCGATCAGGTGTTCAAGAAGGCCGGCGTCAAGCCGATGGTGAAGATCGAGACCCATACCAACAGTTCCGCCTGCGCCTATGTGGCGCACGGGTTGGGGGTAACGGTCATCAGCAGTTTTTATGCCAACCTCTACCGGCACCTTCCCGTTGTCGCCCGACCATTCGTCCCGCAGGCCACACAGGAATTCGGTCTTGCCCGCGCTTCCGGTGCACCCTTGTCCATCGCGGCGCAGGCACTAAGCGATGCCCTGAAGCGGGAAATCCAGCTTTCGCAGAAAATCGACTGAAAACGGGATTTTGGGCGGAAAATCTCATTGTCCTCATCAGGATAAAACGCGCCGCCATTCTGCATAGACATATGACATTTACGCATAATATTGCGTGATATTTCTCAATCCGTCATAGTCGCCAGCAACGAAACCGATAGAGGCGGGAACACGTTCCCGGCCATCAATCGTGGGGAACCGATGATAAGATTCATACTGAGCCGTCTTTTGATGGCGCTGCCGACGATCGCATTCGTGTCGATCACGGTCTTTGCGCTCATCCGCTTCATTCCGGGCGATCCGGCTGCCCTGATGCTGGGCGACATGGCGCAACCGGAACAGATCGAAGCCATGAGGACCGAACTCGGCCTCGACAAGTCCATGCCGCAACAATTCGTCATCTGGGCCGGCAATGTGGTGCAGGGTGATTTCGGCCGCTCCATCGTCAACGACGAAGCGGTGTTGCCGCTGGTCGTGTCGCGCTTCCTCGTCAGCGCCGAGATCGTCGTGGTCGCCGTGTTGCTCGCCAGCCTGATTGCGGTTCCGGCAGGTGTGATCGCCGCCTGGAAACAGAACAGCCTGACCGATCTTGCGCTGGTGGGAACGGCAACCCTGCTCCTCTCCATCCCGACATTCTGGCTGGGCCTGCTGCTTCTTCTGTTTTTCGGCCTCAAGCTCGGCTGGCTGCCGGTGCTGGGATATGTGTCGATCAGCGATAATCTTGTTGGTGGCATGCTTTATCTCGTCCTGCCCGTCATGACGCTGGTGATCCACGAAATGGGCGTTCTGATCCGCATGGCGCGCGCCTCGACACTGGAGGTTCTGCGGCTGGATTACATTACCCATGCCCGTGCCAAGGGTCTTTCGGAAAGCGCCGTGCTCTGGCGGCACGCCTTCAAGAACGCCTTCGGCCCGACCTGGACGATGATCGGCCTCATCCTCGGCAATCTCCTCGGCGGCATCGCCGTCATCGAAACGGTGTTCACCATTCCCGGCCTCGGACGGTTGATGGTCGACAGTATTTTTGCCCGTGACTATCCGGTCATACAGGGCTGCCTGCTGTTCGTCTCGCTGTCTTATGTGCTGGTCAACCTGTTCGTCGACCTTCTTTATCCCCTCTTCGATCCGCGTGTGGTTGCCGAATGAAAAAGTTCACACTTAACGGGCTTATCGGCGGCTTTCTCATCGCCCTCCTGCTCATCACCGCCGCAACCGGTCTGTTCTGGACCCCCTATGACCCGATGAAGCTCGGCTTCGCCTCGCGTCTGGCCGGTCCAAGCGCCAGCCATCTTCTCGGTACCGACGAATTCGGGCGCGATGTTTTGAGCCGCCTGATGGTCGGCGCGCGCGCCAGCGTCTGGATCGGCTTCCTGACGGTCGCTTTCGCGACGATCTTCGGCACGCTGATCGGCCTTGTCAGCGGTTATGCGCGGGGCTGGGTGGATGGCGTCATCATGGCCATCAACAATGCGCTTCTCGCTTTTCCGGGCATTCTGCTGGCGCTCGGCCTGCTCGCGGTTTTTGGCGCAAACCAGTATGGCATCATCTTCGCACTCGGCATCGCCTATACGCCATCCATGGCCCGCGTGGTGCGCGGTGCCGTGCTTTCTCTGCGTGAGCGGGAATTCATCGAGGCGTCGCTGGTGATGGGCAATGGCGAGATCTACACCATGTTCCGCCACATCCTGCCCAATTGCATCGCGCCGATCACGGTTCTTGCCACCTCCATGTTCGGCTGGGCCATCCTGTCGGAAAGCGCGCTCTCCTTCCTCGGCCTCGGCGTGCCGCCGCCGGCCCCCACCTGGGGCAACATGCTGGCCGCCGGCCGGCCCTTCATCCAGCAGGCTGTCTGGCTCGGGCTTTTCCCCGGTCTCTGCATCGCGCTGACGCTGCTTGGCATCAATCTTCTGGGCGATGCCCTTCGCGACAGGCTTGACCCGCGCATGAGAGGTCTCAAATGACTGTTAATACACTTCTCACTGTTCGCGGCCTTTCGCTCGAAGTTGCCAGAACCGGCCATCGGGTGGTCAAGGATGTCTCCTTCGATATTGCTGCGGGCGAAATCTTCGGCATCGTCGGCGAAAGCGGCTCGGGCAAGACGCTCGCGACCCGCGCGCTCATCTCGCTTCTGCCACCGGCCATCGCCGTCACCGGCGGATCGATCATCTACAAGGGGCAGGATGTCATGTCCCTGCCGGTGAAGGATCTTCGGCGTCTGCGCGGCGCGGAGATCGGCGTGGTGTTTCAGGAGCCGATGACCTCCCTCAACCCATCGATGACGATTGGCCGGCAGCTGGAAGAGGGGCTGATCCTTCACACGAAGTTGTCGCCTGAAGAGCGCCGCGAGAAAATTCTCGACATGCTGCGCCGGGTCGGCATCCGCGATCCCGAAGGTGCGCTGACGGCCTATCCGCACGAGTTTTCCGGCGGCATGCGCCAGCGCATCATGCTGGCCTCGGTCATGCTGCTGAAACCGGCTTTGCTGATCGCCGATGAGCCGACGACGGCGCTCGACGCGGTCATCCAGCGCGATGTCATGGAACTGATGGTGGAGCTGACGCGGGCGGAAGGCACTGCCGTTCTCCTCATCAGTCACGATCTGCCGATGGTGGCACGTTATACCAGCCGCATCGTGGTGATGGAAAAAGGCACGATCGTCGAACAGGGCCGCACCGAGGACCTGCTGGACGCGCCGCAGCACCCCTATACGAAGAAACTTCTTTCCTCCCTGCCGTTTCGTGGTGAGCCGCGCAGTATCGACACCTCCAAGGCGCCAATGGTTTCGGCCCGCGATATCGTTGTGGATTATGCCGGCCGCAAATCGCTGCTGAAGAAAGCCAAACCGAAGCGGGCGCTGCATGGCGTCAGCATCGATATTCATGAGGGCGAAGTCGTGGCGCTCGTCGGCGGTTCCGGTTCCGGCAAGACGACGCTTGGCCGAACCATTGCCGGGCTTGTGCAGGAGAGCGAAGGGCATATCCGCTTTCAGGGCCGCGAGCGCAACGAGGACTGGAAGGATTATCGCCTGAATTGCCAGATGGTGTTTCAGGATCCCTATTCCTCGCTCGATCCGCGCATGACCATTCAGGCGCTGGTGGAGGAGGCGTTGCGCCTCGTGCCTGACCTCGATCAGGCCGCCAAGCGCAAGCGGGCGCTGGAAACGCTGGAGGAAGTGGGGCTCGGCGCCGATTTTGCCGCCCGCTACCCGCACGAGCTTTCCGGTGGCCAGCGCCAGCGCGTGGCGATTGCCCGCGCCATTGCCCGCCGTCCGCGGTTCCTGATTGCCGACGAACCGGTCTCGGCGCTCGACGTGACAGTGCGGGCGCAGGTGCTCGATCTCTTTTCCGATCTGCAGAAACGTTACGGTTTTTCCTGCCTGTTCATCAGCCACGATCTCGGCGTGGTGGAGCAGGTGGCCGACCGTGTCGTCGTCATGCAGGACGGCCGCATCATCGAAGAGGGTGACCGCGACACGATTTTCGACAGTCCGAGAGAGGCCTATACGCGCCGGCTGCTCTCGGCCATTCCCGCCCTCGACCAGAATGAAAAGGGCGGCGTGACACTGAAATGGCGTCTGGAAGATGAAGTTTAACAGGAAGATGACAATGACTGTGGCTGCCCAATTAAATGCGATCTGTGATGCACAGCCTTTCGTGACGCGCTTCATGGTGCGCAATCTCCTGACCGGTGAAGAGATCGGCCGGGGAGAAAACGAGGAGACGCCATCGGGCAGCACCCGCAAGACGTCGATCATGATGGCTGTGCTGAAAGCCGCCAGCGAAGGGCGGATCGATCTCGACCAGCCCGTCACCTATGAAAAGCGGCTGGCGGAAGAGGTCGCGAGCGGCATGTTCCGTTATATGACGCCGGGCATCGTCATCTCACTACGCGATGCCGTCGCCGGCATGATGGTGCTGAGCGACAATGTCTGCACCAAGATGGTGCTGGAGAGGCTGACGTTGGAAGAGGTGGACGGCTATTGCAAATCGCTCGGCATGGCCAATACCCACCACCGTTTCCTCATCCCGCCGCTGGCGCTGGCGGCTGACCATCCGTTGAAGACAGTTACGACCACCTCGGCGGCGGATCAGGTGCTTCTGCTGCAGACCATTCTGGATGCCCAGTCCTCGCCCGAAGCGCAGGCAAAGCTCGGTTGCAGCCCGCAATTGTGCGAGTGGGCGATGCAGACGCTGAAGAACCAGATTTTGCGTTATGGAATTCGCTCCCGCCTGCCTTTCGAGGCCGTGGTGGCCAGCAAGAGCGGTCGCGGCAAGCGCGGGCGCATGGATGCCGGCATCGTCTACAGAAACGGCGCACCGTCCTTCATCATCACCACCTACACAGATGAGGTGCCGCAAACCATGCCTGACGGTACGCCGGGATACACCATCGCGCTCGAGACGATCGGCCGGCTGGCACAGGCCTGCTGGGACGGGTTTTAATCGAGCATTTCCAGTAAAAGTGCGTAGCGGTTTTACGTCCGGAAAATGCGTAAAAACAAAGAGATAGAGCACGTCTAAAACTTCAATTTAAACGGACGTGCTCTAGTCACAATCAACGACAACAAAGAGGGTAGAACAGTGAAAAAACTTCTTCTCGCAGGCGTTGCCCTGCTGGTAACGGCCAATATCGCGGCGGCCCGCGACATCACCATTGCGCAAAGCTCGGATCTGCGCAGCAACAATCCCGGCGTGAACCGCGACGGCAATACGGACGGGGTTATCCTGCACATCGTCGAAGGCCTTGTCGGTTATAACAATGCCGGCGAGGTGAAGCCGCTTCTGGCCGAAAGCGTCGAGGTTGCGCCTGACGGCCTGACCTATACGTTCAAGCTGCGCAAGGACGTGAAATTCCACAATGGCAAGCCGCTCACCGCAGAGGATGTCGTCTGGAACTGGACACGTTATCTGAAGCCGGAAACCAAATGGACCTGCCTCAACGATTTCGCGGAAGGCGGGGCAGCGCACGTCACCGGCGTCAAGGCCACGGATGCATCCACGGTCGAGATCTCGCTTGAAAAACCCTCCGCCGTTTTCCTCGGCCTGATGTCGCGGCCGGAGTGCGGTTATACCGGCATGATCTCGCCGGAATCGGTTGCTGCCGATGGCAGCTTCGTCAAGCCGATCGGCACCGGTCCGTTCCAGTGGGACGAGTGGAAGAAAGGCGAATATATCCGCCTCGCTAAATTTGCCGATTATGTTTCGCCGGCAAATGACGGCAAGCCTGATGGCATGGTCGGCTCCAAGCGGCCGCTGGCCGATGGTATCAAGTTCATGGTCATTCCGGATGCCTCGACCGTGAAGGCGGGCCTTGAATCCGGTGTGCTCGACACGGCCGAGATTTCTCCCGATCTCATTCCGGAGTTCAAGACCAATGACAAGATGCAGCTGATCGTTGCCCGTAACAACGGCAAGAACCTGTTCTACATTCAGACCCGCGACAAGGTTCTGAGCAATCCCGGTGTGCGCCGCGCCATGGCGATGGCGCTCGATCTCGATGAACTGGTTGCCGCCGCATCGAACGGCACGGGTGAAGCAAACGGTTCGATGGTCTCGCAGGACTCGGTCTATTTCGACGAGACCCAGAAGAAGCGTCCGGCCTATGACATTGAGGCCGCGAAGAAGGAACTGGAGGCCGCCGGTTACAAGGGCGAGCCGATCTCCATCATCGCCAACAAGCGTGGCAACGTGCCGAGCTTCCCGGCCGCCGTCATGGCTCAGGCCATGATGCAGCAGGCGGGTCTCAACGTGCAGATCGAGGTGCTGGATTATGCCACGCAGGTCGACCGCCGCCGCTCCGGCAATTATCAGGTGATCTCGCAGTCGGTTGCCCCGCGTCTCGACCCGGCGCTGATGTATGCCTTCTATGTCGGCAACAAGGACAAGAACGCCTCGCTGATGTGGGATGATCCGAAGGCGATCGAGCTGATGAAGGCCGCCTATGTCGAGGCTGATCAGACGAAACGCCAGAAGATTTTCGATGAGTTCCATGAACTGATGCTGAAGGAAATGCCGGGCATCTTCCTCTACGACATGGTCGATGTCTGGGGCGCCACGAAGAAACTCAAGGGCCAGCCGGTCTGGCAGTCGAACGCCCGCCTCTGGGAAGTCTCGGTCGACAACTGATCCACTGTTGCCCGCGCCGGAGGCGGACCCCGGCGCGGGCTTTCCATCATAGGGTGCAAGGATTTGGCGGTGCATCCGCCGAAGCGCTTGCGCGTGCCCGCAAAGGGCGGAAATGCGAGGACAAGCCATGAACCGTGATGCCGTGATGTCGATTGCCGCCGAAGTCGAGGCCATGAAGCCCGACTTCACCACCCTAAGCGACAGTATCTGGGATTTTGCCGAGCTTAAATTCGAAGAACGGCAATCCGCTGGCGTTCTGGCCACCGCGCTTGAGGAAAACGGCTTTGCGGTTCGCCGCGGCGTGGCAGGCATGGAAACGGCGTTCATTGGCGAATTCGGCAGCGGCAAGCCGGTCATCGCCTTCCTCGGCGAATTCGATGCGCTGGCCGGCATGAGCCAGGTGGCCGATGTGGCGCAGGTGCAGCCGCGCGAGGCGGGCGCCACCGGCCACGGCTGCGGTCACAACCTGCTCGGCGTCGGCTCGCTGATGGGGGCAATCGCGCTCGCCCGGCATCTGAAAGCCAATAATCTGCCCGGCACCGTGCGTTATTACGGTTGCCCCGGTGAGGAGGGCGGTTCCGGCAAGACCTTCATGGTGCGCGCTGGCCTGTTTGATGATGTCGACGCGGCGCTGACCTGGCATCCGGCACCCTTCAACGGCGTGCGTTCCACTAATAATCTTGCCGTGCTGGAATATTTCTACCGTTTCAAGGGTGTTGCGGCCCATGCTTCCAACGCCGCCCATCTCGGCCGCTCGGCGCTCGATGCCGTCGAACTCATGAATGTCGGCGTCAATTTCCTGCGCGAACACATGCCGCAGGATTGCCGGGTGCATTATGCGATCACCGATACCGGCGGCAAGGCGGCGAATGTGGTGCAGGCGAAGGCAGAAGTGCTTTACCTGATCCGCGCCCCGGAAATGCGCCAGGCGCTCGATCTTGCCGCACGGGTGGACAAGGTGGCGCGAGGCGCGGCGATGATGACTGAAACCGAGGTGGAGATCGTCTTCGATACCGCCTCCACCAACCTTCTGCCCAACCTCACGCTGGAAACGGCGATGCATGAAAACATGGTGGCGCTCGGCCCTATCGCCTTCGACGAGGCGGATATCGCCTTCGCCAAACGTATTCAGGACACCTTTACAGACGAGGCGATCAAGAGCAGCATCCGGCTCTACCAGATAAAGGGCGATGTTTTCTTCAACCGGAAGATCGATGGTTCGACACCGCTGCATCTCGGCCTTCGTGATTTCGAGGGCCAGTCGCATTTCCGGGCGGGTTCCACCGATGTCGGCGACGTCAGCTGGATCACGCCAACCGCACAGTGCTGGACGCCGGCCTGGGCGATCGGGACCAATCCGCATACCTGGCAGGTGGTGGCGCAGGGCAAAAGCCCGGCCGCCCACAAGGCCATGGCGCATGCCGCCAAAACGCTTGCCTCGACCGGTCTTGCGCTGATGACCTCACCGGAACTGCTCGCCAGTGCGAAAAGGGAATGGCAGGAAAAGACCGAAGGCAGCGATTACGTCTGCCCGATTCCCGCAGATGTCATGCCCAGTTCGCATCGATAGAACGTACTGTTCCAGCATCCGTCTCGATGGCCGATATGCGGGCTTGAGATTGGATTCGACCTGCAATCCTACTTGACGTCATCCTCGGGCTTGCCCCGGGGATCCGTAATTTCAATGGCTTATGTCTCCTCACCGTAAGGGCGGGGAGGATATGAAAAGAATGGGTTGGCACGCCTGTCGGCAATCCGACCCTAAGCTCCATCCCTTTCAATCTCCCTTCATCACCGCCTTGTGTGTCGCTTCGCCGTCAGGCCGCGAAGAAAACATTGACGTTCGAACCAAAAATGGAATAAATATATCGAACAACAGAAAATCGGTTTCATTATTCCGTTTTCTGGATGAGGAGGTAGCGGCGGGCTTTCCGGTCCGCTTCCGGCTGGGAGAGGTGGCGCCGGACACCGAGGAGGAGAAAAACAATGAAGAAACTTATCATCAGTGCTGCCATGTCTGTGCTTTTGGGCACGGCGGCACATGCCGAAACCGTCGGCGTTTCGATGGCACTGTTCGACGACAACTTCCTGACCGTGCTGCGCAACGGCATGCAGGATTATTCCAAGGAACTGAAGGGCGTTACCCTGCAGGTTGAAGACGCGCAGAACGACGTCGCCAAGCAGCAGAGCCAGATCCAGAATTTCATCGCTTCCAAGGTCGATGCGATCATCGTCAATCCGGTTGATACGGATGCGACGGCGGCCATGTCGAAGCTTGCAGCGGACGCGAAAATTCCGCTGGTTTACGTCAACCGCCAGCCGGTGAACGTGGATACGCTGCCGGACGGACAGGCATTCGTCGCCTCCGATGAAACGGTGGCCGGCACGCTTGAAGCGAAAGAAGTTTGCCGCCTTCTCGGTGGCAAGGGCAAGGCCGTCATCATGATGGGCGAGCTTTCGAACCAGGCGGCCCGCATGCGCACGCAGTCTGCCAAGGACGTTTTGCAGACCGACGAATGCAAGGGCATTTCGGTTGTTGAAGAGCAGACCGCCAACTGGCAGCGTACGCAGGGTTCCGACCTTGTTACCAACTGGCTCTCCAGCGGTATCGAATTCAACGCCGTCATCGCCAACAATGATGAAATGGCGATCGGTGCCGTTCAGGCGCTGAAAGCCGCTGGCAAGGACATGAAGGACTATGTCGTTGCCGGTGTGGACGCCACGCAGGACGCCCTTGCCGCCATGCAGGCGGGCGATCTCGACGTGACGGTTTTCCAGGATGCTGCCGGCCAGGGCAAGGGCGCTCTCGATGCGGCTCTGAAGCTCGTCAAGGGCGACAAGGTCGAGAAGAAGGTCTACATTCCCTTCCAGCTCGTCACGCCGGAAAACGTCAAGGACTACGTGGCCAAGAACTGACGATCCCGTTCCGGCATCTGCGCCCGATCGACGTGATCATCGCAGCCAGATGCCGGATCCGGACGGCAACCCAAGGCCAGGCCTGCGGGCTGATGTAGATAATAGAATTTCAGTGAATTCAAAGTGTTACAGCGCCGTCACCTGTCTTGAGAGACATGGCGCTGTAAGCCTCCCCGGAAGGAAGGGCGCGATTTCGCGGGCCATATTTCCGGTCATTTTTGTCTATTGTGGAGGGTGAGATGGTCGTCAGTCCATCGACAATGGCTGCCGTGCGCGCCAGTGGCGCCGTGCCGAATGCAGAATTTCTTCTGGCAGCGGACGGCATACGCAAGGAATTTCCCGGCGTCGTGGCGCTTGATGATGTGTCGTTCCACCTCAAGCGCGGCACCGTGCATGCGCTGATGGGCGAGAACGGCGCCGGCAAATCGACGCTGATGAAGATTCTCGCTGGTATCTACCAGCCGGACATTGGTGAAATCCGCCTGAAAGGTGCTCCGATACGCCTCGATTCCCCACTCGACGCGCTCGAAAACGGCATTGCCATGATCCATCAGGAACTCAACCTGATGGCCTATATGACGGTGGCCGAAAACATCTGGATTCGCCGCGAGCCAAAAAACCGGTTTGGTTTCATCGACCATGGTGAGATGTATCGCCGCACGGAGACGCTGCTGGAAAGGCTCGGTATCGACCTCGACCCGGAAACCCGCGTCGGCGAGCTGTCGGTCGCGAGCCGTCAGATGGTCGAGATCGCCAAGGCGGTTTCTTACGATTCCGACGTTCTGATCATGGACGAACCGACATCGGCACTGACCGAGCGCGAGGTGGAACATCTCTTCCGCATTATCCGCGACCTCAGGGAACGTGGCATCGGCATTGTCTACATCACCCACAAGATGAACGAGCTGTTCGAGATCGCCGACGAGTTCTCCGTCTTCCGCGACGGCAAATATATCGGCACCCATGCTTCCACCGATGTGACGCGCGATGACATCATCCGCATGATGGTGGGCCGCGAAATCACGCAGATGTTCCCGAAGGAAGAGGTTCCGATCGGCGATGTGGTGCTGTCGGTCAAGAACCTGACGCTCGATGGCGTGTTCCATGACGTGTCGTTCGATGTTCGCGCCGGCGAAATTTTAGGCGTTGCGGGTCTTGTCGGCTCGGGACGCTCCAATGTTGCCGAGACGGTGTTCGGTGTTACACCGGCCTCCTCGGGTAGTGTTGCAATCGACGGTAAACAGGTTGCGATTGACAGTCCGACCGAGGCAATTCGCCACCGCATGGCGTTCCTGACCGAGGACCGCAAGGATACGGGATGTCTGCTGATCCTCAATATTCTGGAGAACATGCAGATCGCCGTCCTGCAGGACAAATATGTCGCCAATGGCTTCGTGCAGGAAAACGCCCTTTCGGATGCCTGCGAGGAGATGTGCCGTAAGCTGCGGGTCAAGACGCCGCATCTTTATGAGCGTATCGAAAACCTGTCGGGCGGCAACCAGCAGAAGGTGCTGATCGGTCGCTGGATGCTGACCAAGCCGCGCATCCTCATTCTGGATGAGCCGACGCGGGGCATCGATGTCGGGGCCAAGGCGGAAATTCACAAGCTGGTTTGCGAGATGGCGCGCCAGGGCGTCGCCGTCATCATGATTTCCTCCGAAATGCCGGAGGTTCTGGGTATGAGCGACCGTGTCATGGTCATGCATGAAGGTCGGGTGACGGGTTTCCTTGACAGAAGTGAAGCCACACAGGTGAAGGTGATGGATCTCGCATCGCGGTGAGGCGCGCCGGGATTTCTCGAGGAGGAATGATTATGAATACGAACGCCGCCGCCAACGCAGAGTTGGACGCAAAATCCGGACGCAAGCCGCACAGGCGCATACCGCCGGAAGCCAATATCTTTTTCGTGCTGATCGGCATCGCGCTGGTTTATGAAATTCTTGGCTGGATTTTCATCGGCCAGAGCTTCCTTATGAACCAGCAGCGCCTGACGATCATGATCCTGCAGGTGTCGGTAATCGGCATCATCGCCGTTGGCGTGACGCAGGTCATCATCACCGGCGGTATCGACCTTTCCTCAGGCTCCGTCGTCGGCCTGACGGCAATGTTGTCCGCCAGCGTGGCGCAATCCTCCACCTGGCCGCGGGCGCTTTATCCGGGCCTCACCGACCTGCCGTTCTTCATCCCGCTGGCTGTCGGCATTCTGGCGGGTATGCTGGCCGGTTTCATCAACGGACAACTGATTGCGCGCACGAAAATTCCGCCCTTCATCGCCACGCTCGGCATGATGGTGACGGCGCGCGGTCTTTCCAAGTGGTACACGAAGGGCCAGCCGATCTCCGGCCTGACCGACGGTTTCAACTTCATCGGCACGGGAATCTGGCCGGTCGTCGTTTTCCTCGTCGTCGCCATCATCTTCCATATCGCGCTGCGTTACACGCGTTATGGCAAGTTCACCTATGCGATCGGCGCTAACCAGCAGGCGGCGCGCGTTTCCGGTATCAATATCGAGGCGCATCTGATCAAGGTCTATGCCATTGCCGGCATGCTGGCCGGTCTTGCCGGTGTCGTCACCGCAGCCCGTGCACAGACGGCGCAGGCCGGCATGGGCGTGATGTATGAACTCGACGCCATTGCCGCAGCCGTTATCGGCGGCACATCGCTTGCGGGCGGCGCTGGACGCATCACCGGAACGGTCATCGGCACCATCATTCTCGGCGTCATGACATCCGGCTTCACGTTCCTCAGGGTCGATGCCTATTACCAGGAGATCGTCAAAGGCCTGATCATCGTCGCTGCCGTCGTCGCCGACGTCTACCGACAGAAGAAACGCGCAAAGCGCTAAGCACTCCTCCTCCCGGAACTTGGGGCAGGCCTTCAGGCTTGCCCCTTTTTTGTGTCCTGATGCTGAAGCCCGCTCTGCTCTGGGTGCGGTTGGCCGATTTCAGGCCTTGCTGTTTCGGTAATCGTGAACGGCCTTGCCGAATGCCTCGAACAGGGCACGTGAGGGTGCATCCGTTTCAGCCCAATATTCCGGATGCCATTGCACGCCGACGGCAAAGCCCTTGGCATCGATGACGGAAACAGCCTCGATGGTGCCGTCTGCCGCCGTTGCCTCCACCTGCAGGCGTGGTGCGGTTTCGGCTATCGCCTGCCGGTGCAGCGAATTGATCTGGATTTCACCCGACATGCCGAGATGCTGCGCAATGCAGGAGCCTTCGCGCACATGCACGGGCTGGCGGATGGCGAAGGCCACGTCGCGGTCGTCATGTTCCGGCTTGCGGTGATCCCAGACGCCTGGCTGTTCCTGAATTTCCGAAGCAAGCGTGCCGCCGAGCGCGACGTTCAATTCCTGAATGCCGCGACAGATGGCGAGCATCGGAATGGCGCGTTCGATGGCGCGGCGAATGAGCGGCAGGCTGGTGGCGTCGCGGGCGGGATCGAAGGGGCCGTCGCTCTCCCGCGCCTCTTTTCCGTAAAGGGCAGGGTGAACATTGGTTGCCGAGCCGGATACGAGCAGACCGTCGACCCGGTCCAGAATGGCGTCGATCTCGTTACCATCCTCGAAAGCCGGGACGATGAAGGACATGACGCCCGCGACTTTCAGGGCGGCGGAGAGATACTGGTTTTGCGCGGCGTGCCAGTCGGCTCCGGCGAAATGCCTGATGTCGGCGGGGACGGCGATAATGGGTTTTGGCATGGCTGCTCCGGGGCGAATCTTCGAAATTTGTGCGACTGCCGGTGAGCCAAGTCAAGCAGGCGTTTTGCGTTTTGGCGGGAATGGATGCGCCTAAAGTATAAGGCGCCGCGAAGATATTTCAGTTGCAAATAAAATACGAAGGTGACTTCCGGAAATGGCCGGTTTTCCGCGATTAATTCTTGATGCGGGTGCTTGTCAGTCGGGCGGTAACCGTGCTTACTTTGCTGCGATGCCTGAACAGCAAAAGGGGAATTCAAAGCTGCGGGCAGCGTTCATATCTGGGAGGATATAGATGGATCGCCGTTCCTTTATGAAAAAAGGTGCGCTTGCGGGAGCTGCGACGGCTCTGGCCGCGCCCGCCATTGCGCAGCAGAATACCAAGATCAACTGGCGCCTGACGTCGTCATTTCCAAAATCCCTCGACACGATCTATGGCGGCGCCGAGGACATTGCCAAACACGTCGCCGCGGCAACCGACGGCAATTTCACCATCCAGCCCTTTGCCGCCGGCGAAATCGTGCCCGGTCTGCAGGCGGCCGATGCCGTGTCATCAGGCACGGTGGAAATGTGCCATACCTGCTCGTATTATTACGTCGGCAAGGATCCGACCTTCGCCATCGGCACGGCGATACCCTTCGGCCTCAATGCCCGCCTGACCAATTCCTGGTTCTATGAGGGCAACGGCAACAAGCTGCTCAACGAATTTTACGCCAAGCATAATCTCTATGGCATGATATCAGGCAATACCGGTGCCCAGATGGGTGGCTGGTTCCGCAAGGAAATCAATACCGTCGACGATTTCAAGGGCGTGAAGATGCGCATCGCCGGTCTGGCCGGCAAGGTGGTGGAAAAACTCGGCGTCGTGCCCCAGCAGATCGCCGGCGGCGACATCTATCCGGCGCTGGAAAAGGGTACCATTGATGCTGCCGAATGGGTCGGCCCTTATGACGACCACAAGCTCGGCTTTCAGAAGGTGGCGAAATATTATTATTACCCGGCCTTCTGGGAAGGCGGTCCGGTCATCCATTCCTTCGTCAATCTGGACAAGTGGAACAGCCTGCCGAAGAGCTATCAGACCGCCCTTCAGGATGCCTGCGCCTTCGCCAACACCAGCATGATGGCGAAATACGACGCCAAAAACCCCATCGCCATCAAGCAGCTGGTTTCGGAAGGCGCAGTCCTTCGGCCTTTCAGCCAGGAGATTCTGGAAGCCTGCTACAAGTCCGCACTGGAGGTTTACGCCAATATTTCGGCATCCAACCCGGACTTCAAGAAGATCTACGAGGATCAGGTCGCCTTCAAGCGTGAAGGTTACCTGTGGATGCAGCTTGCGGAATATACCTTCGATACGTTCATGATGATCCAGCAGCGTAACGGCAAGCTCTGATTATTCGGTAACGGCGGCGGACCGGGCAAAGGCCTCGGAGATTTCGGTCTCCGGGGTTTTTGCTGTGCGGAAGCCTTCATGTATCCGACAACAAAGGATGATTTACGATCGGACCTGTTGTGAGCGAAAGCAGCAGGCTCCGCGACCAGCCGGAGTGTCGGTGGGGATTGGCCACGCCGACCTCGGCAAAGGCCTTGCTCTCAACTGTGGAGGTGATGTGATGTGGAAACCACTGAGCATTACGCTTTGGCTTAGGAAAAACCGGACGGGCTGGTCTATCTCCGTCCGGTTCAATTTTCTAAGCAGATAAGCTAACGGAAGGCAGGGCTGGAACCCTGTCTTCCACTCCGCAACTATAAGCGTTTCGCCCAATCCTTACAAGACAGCTCTTACGGTCCGATCTTCGGGGGTTCGCCGAGATTAGGCATGCCCGGCAAGCCCCCTGGCTGGCCGAAGTTGGGCATGGTGTTGCCGCCTTGATTGCCGAAGGCGGGCACCTCGATCTTGATGGAGTTCAGATCGACCTCGGGCGCCTTGTCGAGCCAGTAGGTGACGGATTCCGGCCAGAAGATCACGATGGCGACGAGGATAAGCTGCATGCCGAGCCACGGGATGGCGCCCATGTAGATATCCGATGTCTTGACCGAGCGCGGCGCGATGGAGCGCAGGTAGAACAGCGCAAAACCGAAGGGCGGATGCATGAAGCTCGTCTGCATGTTGATGCAGATCAGCACGCCGAACCAGATCAGGTCGATGCCGAGCGACTGGGCGATTGGCGCCAGCATCGGAATGACGATGAAGGCGATCTCGAAGAAATCGAGGAAGAAGGCGAGGAAGAAGATGAAGATGTTGACGAAGATCAGGAAGCCGATGGGGCCGCCCGGAATGCCCGACAACATATGCTCGATCCACAGCGAACCGTCCATGCCCTGAAAGACGAGGGAAAAGCAGGTGGCGCCCACCAGAATGAACACCACCATGGAGGTGATATGCATGGTGGAATGCATGCCCTGCTTGACGAGGTCCCAGGTAAGGCGGCGATGTGCTGCGGCAAGCGCCATGGCACCAACGACGCCGAGCGCCCCGGCTTCCGTGGGGGTTGCAAGGCCGAGGAAAATGGTGCCGAGCACAAGGAAGATCAGCACGATGGAGGGGATCATGCCCGCCAGCACGCGAAATACCAGCTTGCGGTCCAGTTCGCCGCGGGCTTCCGGCGGCAGCGCCGGCAGGTCCTTCGGCCGCACGATCGACATCAACAGGATGAAGAGCATGAAGATGGCGACCTGCAGGATCGACGGGCCGACCGCACCGAGATACATGTCGCCCACGGATTTGCCGAGCTGATCGGCAAGGACGATCAGCACGAGTGACGGGGGAATGACCTGCGTGATCGTGCCCGATGCGGCGATGACGCCGGTGGCAAGCCGCGGATTATACCCGTATTTCAGCATGATCGGCAGCGAGATCACGCCCATGGTGATGACGGAGGCGGCAACCGTGCCGGTGATGGCGCCGAGGATCGCGCCGACGATGATGACGGCATAAGCGAGACCGCCGGGAATGGCGCCGAACAGTTTGCCCGTGCCCTCCAGCAAATCCTCCGCCAGCCCGCATCGTTCGAGGATCGCGCCCATGAAGGTGAAGAAGGGAATGGCGAGCAGAAGATCGTTCGAGACGATGCCGAAGATGCGCAGCGGCAAAGCCTGAAGAAAGGCCGGTGAAAAATGCTCGGTGAAGATACCGATGACACCGAAGACGAGGCCGACGGTGGCAAGCGAGAAGGCGACTGGAAATCCGTAAAGCATGAAGATGATCATGCCGAGGAACATCAGTGGCGGAAGAATACCATATTCAAACATGGGAAATATCCTGAAGATTCAGATCGGCGCGATCATTGCAGGGGTTTTTCGTACTTCGTATCCAGCGCATAAAGCCCGTTGAGGGCGCCTATGCGCTTGATGAGTTCGGAAAATCCCTGAAGAACCAGCAGGGCGAAACCGGCGAAGATGACGAGTTTCACGGGCCAGCGGATGAGGCCGCCGGCATTCGAGGATACTTCGTTCTGGTGCCAGGACAGTGTGAACATGGGCCAGGACAGCCAGGCCAGATAAACGCAGCCTGGCAGCAGGAACAGAACGATGCCGACAATGTCCACCCAGATGCGGCTGCGCGCTGAAATCGCGCCATAGATGATATCGACACGCACATGCTCGTTCATGCGCAGCGTATAGGATGCGCCGATAAGCACGATGAAGGCGAACATGTACCACTGGATCTCCAGCCAGCCGTTCGAGCTGTAGTTGAAGGCATAACGAACCATGGCGTTGCCGGCGCTGACGAGGCAGCAGATGAGCACCAGGTAACCGGCGACCTTGCCCAGAGCTTCGCTCGCAAGGTCTATCAAAGCACTTATTTTCAAAAGCGATTTCATGACTTTCCCCTCTTCCCTTACCGGGCCCTTTGCGGGTTATGGCGGAGAGCAAAGCCGGAAAGCTCCCGCGGCGGCCACGCCTCCACGTGTCTCCGCTCAGACTAGTTCCGGTGTTCCTCCCCACAGAATCCCGTGTATGGGCAGGCCGTACGAAAAGCAACTAAAACCGCGACCGGACGGGGCGAAGGGCCGTGCTTTTCAACCGTTTGCGCAAGAATGTTGCCCGGTCGCACGCTTTGCCCGGTTCGGCGGATGCCGCGTGCGGCATGGCTGCTCTTTCGCTCGGAACGCATTGCGCTTTTCTTCGACTTCATGTTACCTCTGCTGACGGAGAATCCGGCATGAGCCCGTCACCGTTCGCAGGATAATGGTCTTGCGCGGCGGGAGCGTCGGATGGAGCAAAGGGGAAGCGGAATGAGCGAACACCACACGGGTCCGGTCGAAGTTGGCGCCGAGATGAACTACGCCGAGCATGAAAAGACCTATAACGGCTTTCTGGCTCTGACGAAATACGGCACCATGGTCCTGTGCGTGCTGCTGCTGGCCATGGTCGCCGGTTTCTTCACGTCTGCGGGCTTCCTTGGCGGCCTCATTGTCTTCCTCGTGCTTTCGGCTGCGGGCTTCATTCTGCTGCGCTGAACGATCCGCCGTCTCGAAGGATTTCCTGCGCGGGGACCCGGAAGATGCCGGACAATCGGAAAGGCCAGGCCATGAAACGTCTGTTATCCTGTCTGTTTCTGTTCGTGGTGCTGGCGCAGCCCGCGCTGTCGCGAGATATATCACCGTCTGAGCAGGACAGTTTGCGCCAGCAGATCGAACGGTTCAACAGCGCCCTGAACGGGCAGGATTTCGAGACTGTCGGCAAGACGGTGCCGCCGAAAATCTTCGAGTCCATCGCACGCGATGCGGGCGTGACCGTCGAGCAATTGCGCAGCGCCCTGACGACGCAGATGCAGATGGCGCTCGCTGCGGTCAAGATAACCGAGTTTACCATGGACAAGCAGGCGATCCGCCTTGAGCAGACGCCGGACGGAACGCCCTATGCGCTTATTCCGACGAAAACGGTGATGGAAACCAACGGTCAGACGATCGAGGCGAATTCCCACACGCTGGCGCTGATGGACGGTACCGACTGGTATCTGCTGCGCGTGAGTGACCAGCAGCAGGTGACGATCCTGCGAAAGGTCTATCCATCCTTCGCTACCGTGGAGTTTCCGGACGATTCCATGCAGGTGAAATAGCCGTCATTCCCGGAAGTATCTCGGCTTTATGCGGAATACGTTGCCCTGTTTCGGCTATTGCGCCGGCCTCGCCTGCGTCAGGAAAAACGCCCCGGCCGGAACGGATCGACGGAGATCGCCGTCTCCTCGCCATTGGCCAACTGCGTTACGAGACGGGCGGTCGCCGCCGATTGCGTCAGGCCCAGATGGCCGTGGCCGAAGGCGTAGATGACGGAAGGCGTGGTGCGCGCCGTGCCGATGACGGGAAGACAGTCCGGCATTGACGGGCGAAACCCCATCCATTGCCGTCCGCCCTCCGTCTTGAGACCGGGCAGGAAACGTCCTGCCTTTTTCAGCATCGCTTCCGACCGCTTGAAATTCGGCTCCAGATCCAGCCCGCCAAGCTCGACCGCGCCACCGACACGGATGCCGGAGGAAAGCGGCGTCACGACGAAGCCATGATCGTTGAAATAAAGCTGGCGCGTCAGGTTGAATGCGCCGGCGGGCAGGGTGGTGTTGTAGCCCCTCTCCGTTTCCAGAGGCACGATATTGCCAAGCGTCGCGGCAAGTTTCTTCGACCAGGCGCCGCATGCGATCACCACCCTGTCGGCATCGATCTTGTCGCCGTTCTCCAGGGTGACGATCGTGCTTTCACCGACAGCATCGATGCGTTCCGCCTCGCCCTTGCGCAGGCTCGCACCCCTGGCAATCACCAGATCGAAAATCGCACGGGTGAAATCATGAGGATCGGAGACCTGCATGCCGTCCGGCGAGAACATGGCATGGCGGAACTGCGGGGCAAGACCCGGCTGCAATTCGTCTATCCGGTTACGGCCGACACGCTCAAAGGAGAAGCCCGCGCGCTGCTTTTCATCCCAGTCCCTGGCGGCGGCGTTCAGGCTTGCCTCGCTGTCATAGAGATCAAGCGTACCGGTTCTCGAGACAAGGGCGGAAAGTTCCGGCATGGCGGCGACATGCGCCATTTCCGTGGCCGCCAGCCGGTTGATATCGCTCAGCACTCTCAGCCCATGGCGGAAGTTGCGTTCGGCGCTGGCACGCCAGAAACGCCAGAGCCACGGTGCGATCTTTGCGGCATAGGCCGGCGGCACGCTGAGCGGGCCGAGCGGATCGAACAGCCAGCGCGGCGCTTTTTTCATGATGCCGGGGGAGGGAATGGGGATGATTTCCGGAAAGGCCAGTATACCGGCATTGCCGGAACTTGCGCCACCGGCAATCTCGCCGCGCTCCAGAAGGACGACCTCCCGCCCGGCGTTCTGCAGATAAAGCGCCGCCATCGAACCGATAATGCCGGTGCCGATCACCAGCACGTCGCATTTCAGGGTTTTGGTCATCGGCGCTCCTGCAACACAAATCTTTCAAGCCCGCCATAACAATGAATGGCGCCTCGATGAAAGGCCGCATTGCGTCGCGATCGCAGAAATATCAGCACTGTGGCAAATAAGCGGTTCATATATGGCTGGGGCGTAACGATCGTTCTTCCGGTCTTCACCGCCAGATCAGGCCTTTGGCGCGATAGTTATAAACCATCATTAATCGCTATTTAACGCTGTCCCGCTAGTTTTGCGCGCGGGCAGACTGACCGGTTTTCAGCCTCTGGATTATCCAGGGTTAGGAGGTCCGCAAACTTGTCTTGGTTGGGGGTTGAAAAAGCATGTCTCACTTTTCTAGGTTTGGGTTGGATGCGTCTGCGGTGCTGGAAGCCCTGAACCGCTCACAGGCGATCATCGAATTCGATCTGACCGGCAAGGTTCTCAAAGCGAACGATAATTTCTGCAAGGCCATCGGTTACACGCAGGAAGAGATCGTCGGCCGCCATCATCGCATGTTCCTTTCCACTGAAGATGCGGCGTCTGCGCAATACAAGGCTTTCTGGGAAAAACTGTCGCGCGGCGAACACGACAAGGGCCAGTACCGCCGGCGCGCCAAAAGCGGCGCCGATATCTGGATCGAAGCGTCCTACAATCCGGTTTTCCGCTTCGGCAAACCCTACAAGGTGGTCAAGATCGCCACGGACATCACCGTGATCAAGCGCCAGAGCGCCGAGGACAATGGCAAGCTCTCCGCACTTTCCCGTGCGCAGGCCATGATCGAATTCTCACCGGACGGAACGATCCTGAGCGCTAACGAGAATTTCCTCGAAGCGATGGGATATTCGGCGCAGGAAATCATCGGCAAGAACCACTCGATGTTCTGCGATCCCTCCTATGTCGGGTCAGCGGAATACCGGACCTTCTGGGAAGGGCTGCGAACCGGCCATTTCTCCACCGGCCAGTTCATGCGGCTCGGCAAGGCTGGCAAGCGCGTCTTCATCCAGGCATCGTATAATCCCATCCTCGATGATCGCGGGCAGGTCTTCAAGGTTGCCAAATTCGCCTTCGACGTGTCGGACCGGGTACATGCGGTGGAAGAACTCGGTGCGGCGCTGGAGAGGCTCTCCCAGTGCAACATCCGCATCACGCTGGACAAGCCGTTCGTTGGCGAGTTCGAAGGACTGCGGCGCGATTTCAACAAATCGATCGCGGAATTCCAGAAGACGCTCGAGAATGTTCTCGGCCAGACAGGTGACCTGACGCGCAGCAGCCAGGAAGTCAGCGAGGCCTCCGTCAATCTCGCCGAACGCTCCCGCGAGCAGGCCGTGGCGCTGGAGGAAACCTCGGCGGCGCTGGAAGAGATCACCGCGACGGTTCAATCATCCACCGAGAACATGAAGGAGACGCGCAAACTCGTGCAGAGCGCGCGGGCATCCACGGTCGCTTCCACGGAAGTGGTCGAACGGACGGTCGACGCCATGCAGCGCATCGAGACCGCATCGCGGGAAATCAGCCAGATCATCGGTGTCATTGACGAGATTGCCTTCCAGACCAACCTTCTGGCGTTGAATGCTGGTGTCGAGGCGGCACGGGCGGGCGATGCCGGCAAGGGGTTTGCCGTGGTGGCGCAGGAAGTACGCGAACTGGCGCAACGCTCCGCCAACGCCGCCAAGGAAATCAAGGTGCTGATCAATAATTCCGGCAGCGAGGTTCTTGAAGGTGTCCGGCTGGTTGGCGAGACCGGCGAGGCGCTGAAACAGATCGACGCACTGGTCAGGCACATTGACGGCAATGTCGACATGATTTCGAAGGCGGCCGATGAACAGGCCGTCGGCATCAGCGAAATCAACAAGGCCGTCAACCGGCTCGACCGGATGACGCAGGAAAATGCCGCGATGAGCGCCCGTACCACCGCGATCAGCACCACGCTGGCGCAGGGCGCCGATGTGCTGGCACAGCTTGTCAGCCTGTTCAAACTGAACCGCCGCACGGTTCAGCGCGAAGACGGAGCGTCCGCCCGGCCGGAATTTTCAAACGCCGGCCGGCGCGACCAGCAGGCGGGACGCGCCGCAGCGTGACAGGGCGGGTCTTTGCCCGCTCCGACTTATCGACGCTATTTGGTGATGCGGATGCCTGTGGTCAGGTATCCGCACGCTGTTATCCCCGCAACGTCGGACGGTCGATGCCAAGGTGGTCGCGCAGCGTCGAGCCTTCGTATTCCTTGCGGAACAGGCCACGTTCCTGCAGAAGCGGCACGACCTCGCGGTTGAATTCTTCGAGCCCACCAGGGAAGAAGGGCGGCATGACGTTGAAGCCGTCGGCCGCGCCGTTTTCGAACCATTCCTGCATCCGGTCCGCCACGTCCTTGGCCGTGCCCATGACGATATGGTGGCCGCGTCCGGCGGCGACGCGCAGCGCCAGTTCGCGGATCGTCAGCTTTTCACGGCGCGCCAGTTCGGTCAGAAGTTCGGCGCGGCTGCGCAGCTGATCGGAGATCGGCAGGTCCGGCAGCGGGCCGTCGAGATCGTAATCCGCCAGGCTGTGGCCGATGCGTTCTTCAAGCAGCGGCATGGCGCTCTTGATATCCGTCCAGCGGTTCAGTTCCTTCAGCTTTTCACCGGCTTCCTCGAAGCTCCTGCCGATGATCGGCATGAAACCCGGCATGACGGCCACACTTGCCGGATCGCGGCCGAACTTTTCCACCCGCGCCTTGAGACTGGTGTAGAAGGCCTGCGCTTCGGAAATCGCCTGCTGTGCGGTGAAGACGATATCGGCGGTACGGGCGGCGAGATCCTGTCCCGGGCCGGAGGAGCCGGCCTGAATGAGAACCGGGTGTCCCTGCGGCGAGCGCGGAATATTGAGCGGCCCCTTGACCGTGAAATATTTGCCTTCGTGATTGAGGATGTGGACCTTTGCCGGATCGACATAGCGGCCCGCCTGCTTGTCCTTGATGAAGGCGTCGTCATCCCAGCTGTCCCAAAGGCCGCGAACGACGTTCACATATTCTTCGGCCACCGCATAACGCTCGTCATGCTCGGGGTGGTCCTTGGAGAAATTCGCCGCCGTGCGGGCATAAGAAGTGGTGACGATGTTCCAGGCCGCGCGGCCATGGCTCAAATGGTCGATGGACGCGAAGGCGCGGGCGGTGTGATAGGGCTCGCCATAGGTTGTGGAGGCCGTTGCGGCCAGGCCGATCTTGTCGGTCACCATGGCAAGCGCTGCGAGCAGGGTCAGCGGCTCGAAGCGCGCGATCATCGACGGATGGGCGTCGACGCCGCTGGTCAGGCCGTCGGCCAGGAAAACCATGTCGAACTTCGCCGCTTCGGCCATTTTCGTAACGCGGGTGAGCAGATCGAGATTCTCGCTGCCGGCCTCCGCATCGGGGTGACGCCAGCCGGAAACGTGGTGCCCGGCGCCCTGCAGGAAAAGGCCGAGATGCATCTGTCTTTTGCGGGTCGTATTGGTCATGGGGATCATGCCTTCATGTCGGTCGGGTTATATTTCAGTTGCCAGAAGCGTCTCGAGCTTCCGGAGATCGGCTGCGGTTTTCATGCTCCGCACCAGTGCCGGAATTCCGGCGAATTTCTCATTGCCGCCGGTGGCATCGGCGAATTTCTCCGTCGGATCGTCGATGCCCGGCAGGCCGTCGATGCGACGTGACAGCAATGTTCCGTCTTTCTTTGTCACATCGATGACCACGAAACGGGTGGTCGGGTCGGGCGACAGGCGGCGGGCTGTTTCGTCATGCCGGCGCGAGACTTTTGCCGAAAGTGTCAGCAGATCGGCGCGTGCCGGGCGCTCGTCGAAATGGCCGATGCCGAGTGCTCCGTCCGCGAGCGCTGCGGCGAAAACATATTCGGGGCTGAAGCGCGCATCGATGCCGGTGGCGGGCGTGGCGGTGCCGACAAGGGCGGCATCGCCGCCCGGCGGGAAGGTGATGACAACAGTTTCGATTTCGTCCGGCGTCAGATCATGCGCGTTGCGCAGTGCCAGCGCTCCAACGGCGACGGGGTGGGCGGCGGTGCAACAGGGAAAGGCCTTGAGGGTGAGGCCGGGCGAGACGATCTGCCAGGGTGCACCCCAGCCGGAGAGAACCCGTTTCGGTTGCTCGGCGCCGAAGGCGAAGGCCGAATAAAAGCCGATGGGATTTTCCAGAAAATCCGCTGCACCCTGAAAACCTGACCGAGCCAGCCGCGCCGCAGTGAGACCGGCGCGGGTGGCAAGCCCGGCATGAAGCGGCTTGGCATCGAACCCGAATTGCAGGCGAAGCCCGGCCGATTGCGTGGCGGCAAGGCCGAGTGCGGCGGCTGTGGTCTGCGGATCGAATTTCAGGAGATGGGCGATGGCAGCGGCAGCGCCGATGGGACCGAGCGTGGCGGTGGCGTGGAAGCCGTTTTCGTAATGTTTGGTGCCGAGCGACAGGCCAATCCGCGCCATCGTCTCCAGCCCGACAATATAGGCGGCGATGAAGGCGTCCGCCGTCGAATTTTCCTCCACCGCAACGGCCAGAAGCGCGGGAATGATGGCGACGGTGGGGTGACCACGCACGCTGCCATGCACATCGTCATAATCAAGCACATGGCCGGCATGGCCGTTGATGAGGGCGGCGGTAAAGACGTCGGTGCGCAGATCATGGCCGATGATACCTGCCGTGCCTGAGGTGCCCGAGGTAAAGCTGTCGATCAGGATTTGGGTGCTTCTGTCGGCAGCACCGCCCAGCACGCAGGCGAAAAAATCGATCAGTGCCGTGCGGGCAATCGTCACCGCCTCATCGTCGCCTAGAGGATCAGACGCGGCGATGGCTTCGGCCAGATGAAGGGTGAGTTTTTCCTCGGTGGCCATGGCGTCAGATCCCCTCGCCATCATTGAGCCGTGCCGCCTGTCCTCCCAGACCCTTGACGAAGGCGTTGATGCGCGGATTTGTCGAACGGTAGAAGATATGATCAGGCGTGCCCTGATCGACGATCAGGCCGTTTTCGGTAAACACGATCTTGTCGCTGATTTCTTCGGCGAAGCGCATTTCATGGGTGACGAGAATGCTGGTCATGCCGTCATTGACGAGATCGCGGATGACGGCGAGCACTTCACCCACGGTTTCCGGGTCGAGCGCGGAAGTGACCTCATCGAACAGCACCAGTTCCGGCCGCATGGCAAGCGCGCGGGCAATCGCCACGCGTTGCTGCTGGCCGCCGGAAAGCTGGCCGGGATAGGCATCGACCTTCTGGGAAAGGCGGACCTTTTCCAGCAGTTCACGGGCATGACGCTCGGCTTCAGCCTTTGGTGTGCCGAGGATTTTGATCGGCGCGATGGTGATGTTTTCCATGACAGTCAGATGCGGGAAGAGATTGAACTGCTGGAAGACGATGCCGATGCGCTTGCGCAGTGCGATGCGCTCGGCCTCGGTCTTCAGCTGGTCTACCCGGGTGCCACCAACGGTGATCTTGCCCGATTGCGGGATGAGCAGGCCGTTGATGCAGCGCAGGATGGTGGATTTGCCGGAGCCGGAAGGGCCGATGATGGAGACGGCGTCGCCCTTGTTGACCGTAAGGTCTATGCCTTTCAGGACCTGATTGTCGCCGAAGGAGAGATGAATCCCTTCGAGTTCGACAAGCGCTTTGGCGGTTTGTGGTGCGGATGCGGACATGGCTTGTTCCAATCAGCGGGAGGCGAAGCGCCGCTCGAGGCGCTGCGTGAAACGGGAGACGGGATAGCAGAACAGGAAGAACGCCATCAGAACGGTGAGATAGACCACGACGGTGAAGTCATTGCGCTGCACGGCGGTGCTGGCATCTGTCGCGGCATGCAGCAGTTCATGCACGCCGACCAACGAGGCGAGCGCCGTGCCCATGGTGATTGACGCGTAAAGGTTCATCCATGGCGGCAGCGAGCGCTTCACGCATTGCGGCAGGATGATCCAGCGCAGCGTCTGATTGCGCGAAAAGCCCAGCCCCTGGGCGGCTTCCCATTGCGCCGTCGGAATGGACTGGATGGCGCCGCGGGTGATTTCGGCGATATGGGCGCTGGCGGGAATGGCAAGCCCGACGACGGCCTTGATCCAGTCCGGGAAGGGGATGTAATTGCCAAAGGCGACGATCTCGAAGGGGAAGATGTAGGTCGCGGCAAAGATCAGAACCAGATGCGGGGCGTTGCGGAAAATCTGCACATAGGTGAGCGCCGGCGCGCGCACGAGGCGGTAGGGCGCAAGCTCCATGATGCCGAGCAGGACGCCGATGAAGGTGCCAATCGCGATCGCCAGAATGCTGATCAGCACATTCATGGCGAAACCCTTGCCGAGATAGGGCAGCCATTCGAGCAGCACCTGTCCGAGCGACGGATCGAGGATCAGCCACAGCACGACGGCGATCAGAACGCCGAGCAGCAGAATGGTGCCGAAAGGCGGCTTCTTTGCCGCCTGTGTTGGAGAAACCACCGCGCTCATTGGCCGAACCCCGGAACCGCAAGACGCCGTTCAAGCCAGAGACCGGCCCTTGCGACGATAAAATTGATGACGCTGAAGAAGATGAGAATAACGAGCATCAACTCGACCACATTGTCGCGCTGTGTCCAGATCAGGATCGAGGCATAGGTGATTTCACCCACCGCGATCGCCGAGCCGACCGTGGTGAGCTTCACCAGATTGACGAGATTGTTGATGATCGAGGGCAGGGCAGTGCGGATTGCCAGCGGAAATTCGACGTAACGCAGCACTTCGAAGGAGCTGAAACCGATCGCGCGCGCCGCTTCGATGGTGGTGGCCGGCACCGCTTCGATGCCGCCGCGCAGCGCTTCCGCGTGGAAGGCGGCAATATGCAGGCCGGTGACGGCGACGACCCAGAAGAACGGGGTGAGCGGATTGTTCTGCGCGCCGCCCAATGCATTGGAAATCAGCATGTTGAGCACGAGGAAACCGCACATCAGCTGCACCAGTGTCGGCGTGTTGCGCGTCAGCTCCACATAGGCGCGCACGGGACCGGCGAGCCAGACCTTGCCCGATGTCAGCATGGCGGCGAAAACAAAGCCGAAGACGAGGCTGAGCGGCAAAGTGACGGCGACGAGGATGAGCGTCATCTTCATGCCGTCAAGCCAGATCTGAACCTCGTAGCCGCTGTTCAGAAAATCATAGTTGAGGCCGAGATGCGCGGTGAGTTCAATGAAGCGCGCTGTAAATGAATCCTGCATCGGAAATCCATGCTGTTATTGCGGGTGCCGCCCGGCGGGCGGCGCCAGAATGGCCTGCCTTGTTATAAAGCAGAAAAGAACGGCAGGCGAAACCGGCCGTTCCTGATGGTCAGGGGAAATCACTCCGCTCTTTTGCCGTCGTCCTCACCTGTGATGGGGACGGGCAGATAGCGGAAAAGCCCTGCTCCTGTCCTTATTGGGCGGCAGAGAGCTTCTTCTGCTGTTCTTCCATGTAGCCGATGCTCGGCAGGCGGTTGGCCTTGGCGAATTCGAGCATCTTGCCGGAGGCGTGCAGTTCCTTGACGATCTTGTCGAGTGCGGCCTGGGTATCGCTTTCACCCTTGCGCAGCCAGATCACGGAATCGGAAGGGATGAGGTCGGTGGGGATAAGGATGCCATAATCCTTCCACTCGTCGGCGCGGTCCTGCAGCATCAGGCTCAGCGTGCCGTTGACGTGGACGGAGACATCGCAATTGCCGCCCTTCAGCGCCAGCAGCGATTCCGGCTGGCTCGGCAGGGCCTTTACCTGTGCGCCATATTCCTCGATCAGCGGCTGGGTGTAGTTCGACCCTTGCGAAACGCAGGCGATCTTGCCCTTCAGGTCCGGCCAGTCCTTGATACCACTGTCCTTGCGGCCGATGGCTGCGCCGCCCTGGCGGTCATAGGGGGTGGGCACATAATCGAGGGTTTTGGCGCGCTCTTCCGTGTATTGCATGTTGGCGATCAGAATATCGACCTTGCCCTGCTGCAGGAACTGCACGCGGTTGGGCGGGGTAACGGTTTCTGTGACCAGCTCGACACCGAGGCCGGCGGCCAGCGCCTTGGCCACATCGATGTTGAGGCCCTTCTGTTCCTGCGTCTTCGGATCGATAAAGCCGAAGGGCGCGCCCGATAGGATCACGCCGACGGTGAGCTTGCCGCGACCCTTGATCCGGTCGAGCGTTGCATCCGCATGGGCGGCGGTGGCCATCGAAGCGATGACGACGGTTCCGGCGATGAGTTTTGCGGCAAATCTGGAGAAAGAGAGGGCCATGGGTATTTCCTTTTGATTGTAGATGGAAACTACATGAGGCACCCGCCAAGAGCGAGAATTGGCATTGCGCAAAAAATACTATGAATAAAATCGTGTTCCAATAAAGCTTAGAGGGCGAAAAAATATCCTAATAATTTTAAATCGTAGAATCCTGTTCTTTGGTCGCGCTGTCTGCATCTGGCCGTAAGGCCGCGCGGGACAATCCGGACGCCGTTTGCCGGCCAAATGGCCGAAGGGAAAACGAGCGAATACCGCTTGTTTCTTCTCCCCGAGGGGGAGAAGGTCACGGCAGCGGGATGAGGGGGCTACGGTAGAGATATCCGGAGAGCTGGCCCCCTCATCTGATCCTTCGGGCCTTCTTCTCCCCGGCGGGGAGAAGAAGCAAGCGGCACGCCCTGTGCTTATCTCCCGGCGTTATAAGCCGCGATCGCCGCCATGTTGACGATATCGCTGTCCTTGGCACCCATCGAGGTGATCTGCACCGACTTGTCGAGGCCGACGAGCAGCGGGCCGATGACGGTTGCGCCGCCCAGTTCCTGCAGCATCTTGGTGGAGATGGAGGCGGAATGGATGGCCGGCATGACCAGAACGTTGGCCGGGCCGGAAAGCCGGGCGAAGGGATACTGGCTCTGCATGCGGTGATGGTTCAGCGCCACATCGGCCGACATCTCGCCGTCGACCTCGAAGTTGACATTGCGCCGGTCGAGGATTTTCACCGCCTCGCGCACTTTGTCGGAACGCTCGCCGGTCGGCTGGCCGAAGGTGGAATAGGCGAGCATGGCGACGCGCGGCTCATAGCCGAAACGGCGGGCGAGGCCGGCTGCCTCTTCGGCGATATCGGCAAGGTCGTCGGCCGATGGCATGTCATGCACGGCGGTATCGGCCACGAAGACCGTGCGGTTGCGCGAGACAACAAGCGAAACGCCGATGACGCGATGGCCGGGTTTGGTGTTGATGCAGCGGCGGATATCCTCGAGCGCCGTCGAGTAATTGCGGGTAACGCCGGTGACCACGGCGTCCGCATCGCCCATCGCCACCATGCAGGCAGCGAAATGGTTGCGGTCATTGTGGATCAGGCGCTGCACGTCACGCAGCAGGAAACCACCGCGCTGCAGCCGCGCATAGAGATAATCGACATAGGCATCGACGCGGCTGGAGAGGCGGGCATTGGTGATCTCGATATTGGCGCGGTCGAGATCGATGCCGGCACGTTCCGCATTGGCCTTGATGATATCGTCGCGGCCGAGCAGGATGGCGGTGCCAAGCCCTTGAGCGGTAAACGAAATCGCCGCGCGCATAACCTGTTCTTCTTCCGCTTCGGCAAAGACCACGCGCTTCGGCGAGCGGCGCACGCGCTCGTAAAGGCGCTGCGTCGTCGAGGCCATCGGGTCGCGGCGGGCGGAAAGCTCGCGGGCATAGGCGTCGAGGTCAGGCAGTTCGCGCCGGGCGACGCCGGTTTCGATGGCGGCTTTCGCCACGGCCACCGGAATGGCCGAGATCAGGCGCGGATCGAACGGAACCGGAATGATATATTGCGGCCCGAAGCGCGGGCGGTTGCCCTGATAGGCTGCTGCGACATCATCAGGCACGTCCTCACGGGCAAGATCGGCCAGCGCCTGCGCGGCGGCGATCTTCATCGCATCGTTGATCTGGCTGGCGCGCACATCGAGCGCGCCGCGGAAGATGTAGGGGAAGCCGAGGACGTTGTTGACCTGGTTCGGATAATCCGAACGACCGGTCGCCATGATGGCGTCGTCACGGACGCGCGAGACTTCTTCGGGGGTGATTTCCGGGTCCGGATTGGCCATGGCGAAGATGATCGGCTTCGGCGCCATGGACCGGATCATCTCTTCACTGAAAGCGCCCTTCTGGGAGAGGCCGAACACCACATCCGCGCCCTTCATGGCTTCCGCCAGCGTGCGATTGTTGGTTTTCACCGCGTGGGCGGATTTCCACTGGTTCATGCCTTCGGTGCGGCCCTGATAGATCACGCCCTTGGTGTCACAGAGCGTGATGTTTTCCGGGTTGAAGCCCATGGCCTTGATGAGGTCCATGCAGGCAATCGCCGCAGCACCCGCGCCGTTACAGACCAGCTTGGTGGTCTTGAAGTCGCGGCCCGTCAGTTCGATGGCGTTGATGAGGCCGGCGGCGGCGATGATGGCGGTGCCGTGCTGGTCGTCATGGAAAACGGGAATATCCATCAATTCGCGCAGGCGGCTTTCGATGATGAAACATTCCGGCGCCTTGATGTCTTCCAGATTGATGCCGCCGAAGGAGGGGCCGAGGTAGCGCACGCAATTGATGAATTCATCCGCATCCTCGGTATCGACCTCAAGATCGATGGAATCGACATCGGCGAAACGCTTGAAGAGGACGGATTTGCCCTCCATGACCGGCTTGGAGGCGAGCGCGCCGAGATTGCCAAGCCCGAGGATCGCCGTGCCGTTGGAGATGACGGCGACCATGTTGCCGCGTGTCGTATAATCGTAAGCGGTCGCCGGATTTTCGGCGATGGCTTTCACCGGCACGGCCACGCCAGGCGAATAGGCGAGCGACAGATCCCGCTGCGTCGCCATCGGCTTGGTCGGGGTGATTTCCAGTTTTCCCGGTCTGCCTTCCGCGTGGAAATCCAGGGCTTCCTGATCCGTAACCGATGTTCTTGTGCTGGCGGGTTTTGGCGTGTCGGACATGGGCTGAGCGTGCTTTCGTGTCGATAACAGTGTAAAAATATCCGTCGTTGTTATTGTATTTTTCGCGCGCCTGCCAAGCCTTGAATGTTGTTCAGTGCAGCAAATTTAACGCGGGGGAAATTTGCGGCCGTTTCAATCGATTAAGTCGATATTCTTAACCTCGCGCCGGGTTCGTGGGTTCCGGGTGCCACCGGCCGGCCGCGGATGCGGCTTCTTGGGACGCCGAGATTTCCGCGATCCCCGGAGATGTTTTCGCGGCGAATTGTGCGGAACCTCGCAAGCCATCTCGCGTTAGCGAAACGGGTCCCCAGGCAATCGACATGTCCTCCAAATGCCCCGCCGCTCGTTCACCAAGCTTTCACAAGGCGAATTTATGAGCTTGCGCTTGTCCGCCCGTAAACCGATGATGGCGGCATTGGGAAATATGTATATTGTCCGGCGCGCCGGGAAATTTTTTGATGTTGGAAAGGTTTTGTCGTGAAGGAACACACTCGAAAGATCACGCCGGTTCTTCTTGCTGGCGGTGCCGGTTCGCGTCTCTGGCCTGTCTCGCGCGATCAGCTGCCCAAGCAGTTCCAGCCGCTGGTCGGCAATCTTTCGACCTATCAGCAGACGCTGATGCGGGTGGGCGACAAGGGGCTTTATGCCGAGCCGCTCGTCATCACCAACGAGGATTTCCGTTTTTTCGCCCGCCGTCAGGCGGAAGAGATCGGCCTGCCGGCAACGGTGGTGCTTGAACCCGCCCGCCGCGACAGCGCTGCCGCCATGGCGGCTGCCGCCGTGCTGGCGGAGCGTCGTGAGCCGGGATGTCTGGTGCTGGCGCTCGCCGCCGACCATGTGGTGCTCGATGCTGACAAGTTCTCCGACGCCGTGAAACTCGGGGCCAAGGCTGCCGATCAGGGCAATATCGTCGTCTTCGGCCTGGTGCCGAGCGAGCCGCGCACCTCCTATGGTTATATCAAGCCGGGCGAGGCGATCGACGGCGAGGAGGACCTGAGCACGGTCGATGCCTTCGTGGAGAAGCCTGACATGAAGACGGCGATCTCCTATCTGGAAAAGGGCTATCTCTGGAACTCCGGCAACTTCCTGTTCCGTTCCGATGTGATGATCGCCGAGCTGAAGGCCTTCGCGCCGGAGATTCTTTCGGCGGTGACGCAGGCGGTCGAGCAATATGAAAGCGACCTCGGTTTTGTGCGTCTGCATCAGGAAAGCTTCGAGGCCTCGCCGAAAAATTCCATCGACTATGCGGTGATTGAAAAAACCAAACGCATGGCGGTGGTGCATGGCCATTTCCGCTGGTCGGATATTGGCAGCTGGGATGCGATCTGGGAGATCGCCGACAAGCGCGGCAATGACAATGCGCTGGAAGGCGATGGCGTCTTCATCGATTCCGAAGGCTGCCTCATTCATTCCACGCAACTGCTGACGACGGTGGTGGGGGCGAAGGATCTGGTGGTGGTGGCCACCAAGGATGCGGTTCTGGTGGTGCCGAAGAACCGGGTGCAGGATGTGAAGGGTCTGGTGGAGACGCTGAAGGACGGCGAACATGCGCCGCAGACGCAGAGCCACAAGCGTGTTTATCGTCCCTGGGGTTATATCGAACACATGTATGTGGACGAACGTTACCGGGTCGGCCACATCACGGTCGATCCCGGCCATCGGATCTCGTTCCAGAAACATTATCATCGCTCGGAACACTGGATCGTGGTCAAGGGCACGGCGACGGTGACGATGGGCGAGGAAACGCGGCTTCTGACGGAAAACCAGTCGGTCTATATCCCGATCGGTCAGCTGCACCGTCTGGCAAACGAGGGCCAGATCCCGCTCGAACTGGTCGAAATCCAGACAGGGGCCTATATCGGTGAGGATGATGTCATCCGCATCGAGGATGATTACAAGCGGCAATAATATCGCCGGCCGCATTGAACCCGTATGATCGAAGGCGAGCCGGAGTTCTGTCCGGCTCGCCTTTTCCGTTCACGAAGCCAATGCGTTCACACAATGGGCAAAGGCATGGGAAAACATCGCCGCCTCCAGTCCCTGGCGCCAGAACAGCCACCCGAACAACAGGCCGGGTATGAAATTGGTGAGCAGGATCGCGGCGATAAGTGCCGGTTGCGGCTGGGCGGCGATCGCGAACAGAAACGGCAGATGACCGGCGGCGAAGAGGGCGGCTGCCATGGTGACGGCGGCCCACAAAATCGGCGGACGGACTTCTCCCTTGCCTGTCAGACGCCAGAGTACCCATGCGAAAAACGACATCAGGCCCCATCGGGTCAGCAATTCCTCGGTAATCCCGCCATAGAGTATCCGGGTTGCCAGCGGCACGGGAAAAGCGCTCATGCCCGCCACCGTCGCCGTATCTGTCACTGATGGCAGGATAATCCGTGCATAGGCGATCATCAGGAGGCCGACAGCAAGCCCGGTGAGCAGCGCGGCCGGCAACTGTCTTTGCAGCGCGAGGCGTTGGTTATTTCCCCGCAGTAGCGCGTCGATCAGCGGTGTACCAAGCCCGACCTTTGCCGCAAGAGCCTGACCGACCGCAACGGCAGCCACGGTCAGTATCGTCGGTTGCACAAGTATCAGCGCGCGCATCATCTGCGAAAGTTGCTCTCCCGGCACAAGCTGCGCGAAACCTGCCAGCCATAGCGAGGCGACCCCCACCAGGCCGATGATCAAAAGAATGTGCCAGTTTTTCATTTTCGTTTTGCCCATTTATCCGCAGACCCGGTATCGATGCGGGAGACGGCCGCAGCCTCAGACTTTAAAGAGCCAGCATTGCCAGTAAGTTACGCGATGAAATGAGGATTTTCCCGCCGCCGGCCCGCACGGTTTCCCGGCCTGTAAAAGCCCCGAAATGACCCTGAATAGATTCGTATCTTAGGCGGTTGCCTAATCAAAAATCTTCGCATACGTTCCAACTGCAACGTTTCAGTGAGGGAGGAGACTCATGCGAATGCGTGTTATTTCTGCGGCCTTTTTGGCCAGTGTCATGATTCCGGCGGGCATGGCCGGAGCCACCGATCTTGAGGTGACCCATTGGTGGACATCGGGCGGCGAAGCCGCAGCGGTGGCCGAGCTTGCCAAGGCTTTCGATGCGACCGGCAATAAATGGGTGGATGGCGCGATTGCCGGTTCGGGCGGCACGGCCCGTCCGATCATGATCAGCCGCATCACCGGCGGCGACCCGATGGGCGCCACGCAGTTCAACCATGGCCGGCAGGCGGAAGAGCTGGTGCAGGCCGGCCTGATGCGCGACCTTTCCGACGTTGCCGAAAAGGGCAAGTGGAAAGAGGTCATCAAGCCGGCAAGCCTGCTCGACAGCTGCACGATCGACGGCAAGATTTATTGCGCGCCGGTCAACATCCATTCCTGGCAATGGCTGTGGCTTTCCAACGAAGCCTTCAAGAAGGCGGGCGTCGAGGTTCCGAAGAACTGGACGGAATTCGTCGCGGCCGCACCGGCGCTGAAAAAGGCCGGCATCCAGCCGCTCGCCCTTGGCGGGCAGGCATGGCAGGCCAACGGCCTGTTCGACACGCTGACGCTTTCGATCGGCGGCAAGGACCTCTATCAGAAAGTCTATGGCGACAAGGATGCCGAAGCGGCAGCCGGCCCCGAGATGGCGAAGATTTTCGCGGCGGCCGTCGAGGCCCGCGATATGGCCAGGGGCACCAATGTTCAGGACTGGAACCAGGCCACCAACATGGTGATAACAGGCAAGGCTGGCGGCCAGATCATGGGTGACTGGGCGCAGGGCGAATTCCAGCTGGCCAACCAGAAGGCCGGTGCGGATTATTCCTGCCTGCCGGGTCTGGGCCTCAACGACTATATCACCACGGGCGGCGACGCCTTTTATTTCCCGGTGCTGAAGGACGAGGCGAAAACCAAGGCGCAGGACGTGCTGGCAGAAACCATCGTCGATCCGAAAACGCAGGTCGCCTTCAACCTGAAGAAGGGCTCGCTGCCGATCCGTGGCGACGTCGATCTCAATGCCGCCAATGACTGCATGAAGAAGGGTCTGGAAATTCTGGCCAAGGGCAATGCGCTGACCAGCACCGACCAGCTGGTTTCTGCCGATACGCAGAAACAGAAGGAGGACCTGATGGCGGAATTCTTCGCGGGCTCGATGTCGGCGGAAGATGGGCAGAAGCGTTTCGCGAGCATTATCAGCTCGGCTGACTGATTGTGATCTCTCCGGATCGGGGAGTGGTTCACCGCTCCCCGATCCAACGTCCGGTCTGTGCGATAATTACCGGCACGGACCAGGTTTCATGCGGCAAGGTTTTTTGCTTGGCTGCGAACTGTAACGTTACAGGAGAAGGTAACATGGCAGGACAAGCGCGCTCCGGGCGCCCCAATCAGCTCTTTCGCAATCTTAATTCCAAGATTGCCTCCATTCCCATGATCTTGACCGCCATGGTGATCTTCCTCGGCGGCACGATCTGGACGGTGGTTTATTCCTTCACCAATTCCAAGCTTCTGCCGCGCGCGAGTTTCATCGGTTTCGACCAATATGAGCGTTTGTGGGCCGCGCCGCGCTGGATCGTATCCATCCAGAATCTGGCGATCTACGGCGTGCTGTCGCTGATCTTCAGCCTTGTCATCGGCTTTGTGCTGGCGGCGCTGATGGATCAGAAAATCCGTTTCGAAAACACCTTCCGCACCATTTTCCTCTATCCCTTCGCCCTGTCCTTCATCGTCACCGGCCTTGTCTGGCAATGGCTGCTGAACCCGGAATTCGGCATCCAGTCCGTGGTCCGCTCGATGGGCTGGGAAAGCTTCACCTTCGATCCGCTCTATAATTCCCAGATCGTCATCTACGGCATCCTGATTGCCGCGCTCTGGCAGGGCACCGGGCTCGTCATGTGCCTGATGCTGGCGGGCCTTCGCGGTATCGATGAGGATATCTGGAAGGCGGCGCGCGTCGACGGCATTCCGATGTGGAAGACCTATATTCTCATCATCATTCCCATGATGCGGCCGGTCTTCATCACCACGCTGGTCATCATCGCCAGCGGCATCGTCAAGGTCTACGATCTGGTGGTGGCGCAGACCAGCGGCGGGCCGGGCATCGCCTCCGAAGTGCCGGCGAAATATGTCTATGACTACATGTTCCAGGCGCAAAATCTGGGGCAGGGCTTCGCAGCCTCCACCATGATGCTTCTGACGGTCGCGATCATCATCATTCCATGGGCCTACCTCGAATTCGGAGGCAAGAAGCGTGGCTAATATCAGCACATTGAACACGGTTGTCGCCGCAAACGATGCGGTTTCCAAGGAGCTTTCCGGCCCGCGCGGCAAGAAGCCGAAGAAGGCTTTTTCCCGCCGCAACATTATTCTCTACGGCACGCTGTTCGTGGCTGCCGCCTATTATCTGCTGCCGCTCTACGTGATGGTGGTCACCTCTCTGAAGGGCATGCCGGAAATCCGGCTCGGCAACATTTTCGCGCCGCCGGTGGAAATCACCTTCGAGCCCTGGGTGAAGGCCTGGGCCAATGCCTGCACCGGCTTGAACTGCGATGGGCTTTCGCGTGGCTTCTGGAATTCGGTGCGTATCCTCGTGCCTTCGGTGGTGATCTCGATCATCGTCGCTTCCGTCAGCGGCTACGCCATGGCCAACTGGAAATTCAAGGGATCGGAACTGTTCTTCTCGATCCTCATCATCGGTGCGTTCATTCCCTATCAGGTGATGATCTATCCGATCGTCATCGTGCTGCGTGAAATGGGTGTCTACGGCACGCTGACCGGCCTCGTCATGGTTCACACCATCTTCGGCATGCCGATCCTGACACTGCTGTTCCGCAATTACTTCGCCTCGCTGCCGGAGGAATTGTTCAAGGCGGCGCGTATCGATGGCGCGAATTTCTGGCAGATCTATTTCCGCATCATGCTGCCCATGTCGCTGCCGATCTTCGTCGTGGCGATGATCCTGCAGGTGACCGGCATCTGGAACGACTTCCTGTTCGGCGTGGTGTTCACGCGGCCGGAATATTACCCGATGACGGTGCAGCTCAATAACATCGTCAACTCCGTGCAGGGCGTGAAGGAATACAACGTCAACATGGCCGCAACCCTTCTGACGGGTGCCGTGCCGCTGATCGTCTATTTCGTCTCCGGCAGGCTATTCGTGCGCGGCATTGCCGCAGGCGCAGTAAAAGGTTGAGCTATATGAACAAAAGCGTTTCCATCCGCGATCTTTCCCTGTCCTTCGGTGCCGTTACCGTGCTGAAAGACCTCAATCTCGATATTTACGACGGTGAGTTCCTCGTGCTGCTCGGCTCTTCCGGCTGCGGCAAGTCGACCCTCCTCAACTGCATCGCCGGGCTTCTGGAGCCGACCGACGGGCAAATCTTCATCAAGGACCGCAACGTTACCTGGGAGGAGCCGAAGGATCGCGGCATCGGCATGGTGTTCCAGTCCTATGCGCTTTATCCGCAGATGACGGTGGAGAAGAACCTGTCCTTCGGCCTTCAGGTCGCCAAGGTGCCGAAAGAGGAGATTGACCGCCGCGTCAAAAGGGCGGCCGGCATCCTCCAGATCGAGCCGCTGCTGAAACGCAAACCGGCCGAGCTTTCCGGCGGCCAGCGCCAGCGTGTCGCCATCGGCCGGGCGCTGGTGCGGGATGTGGATGTGTTCCTGTTTGACGAACCGCTTTCCAACCTCGACGCCAAGCTGCGCTCGGAGCTGCGCGTGGAAATCAAGCGGCTGCACCAGTCGCTGAAGAACACCATGATCTATGTGACGCACGATCAGATCGAGGCGCTGACGCTGGCGGATCGCATCGCCATCATGAAAAGCGGCGTCATCCAGCAGCTGGCTGACCCCGTCACCATCTATAACAAGCCGCGGAACCTCTTCGTTGCCGGTTTCATCGGTTCGCCGTCGATGAATTTCCTGCGTGGTGAGTTGATCGAGAAGGACGGCAAGGTGGTATTCACCACCAATGGCGTGACTTTCGCGCTTGAGGGCTATCATGCGGAAACGCCGCTTGCCGCCGGCCGTGCCGTGGTACTCGGCGTGCGTCCCGAACATGTCCGTGTCGATGCCGATATCCTCAGTGGCGAAGTGCATGAGGCCGTTGTCGATATCGAGGAGCCGATGGGCGCCGACAATCTGATCTGGCTGAAACATGCCGGGCATACCATGTCCGTGCGTGTCGGTGGCCACAGGCGGTTTTCGCCGGGCACGAAGGTGCGCCTCGGCCTCGACATGGCCATGGCGTCGCTGTTCGACGCGCAAAGCGAGGAACGGCTTTAGGCGCCCTACTTTTCCCCCACACACAATCCCAAGACCAACATCTCTATGGAGGAGACAATGACAGAACTCGGTTTTCAGCTTTACAGCGCCCGCAATTTCCAGCCGTTTTCCAATATTCTGAAGAAGCTCTCGGCGGCGGGTTACAAACAGGTCGAAGGTTATGGCGCCATGTATGCCTCGCTGGATGATGCCGGTTTGAAGGGCCTGCGCGCCGAACTTGATGCCAATGGCCTTTCCATGCCGACGGGTCATTTCGGCCTCGATCTTCTTGAGGGCGATCCGAAAAAGGCGCTCAATATTGCCAAGGTTCTGGGCGTGGAGGCGATCTATTGCCCTTACCTGATGCCCGACCAGCGCCCGGCGGATGCCGCTGGCTGGTTCGCTTTCGGCAAGCGCCTGCAGGAAGCCGGCAAGCCTTTCGTGGATGCCGGGCTGATTTTCGGCTGGCATAACCACGATTTCGAGTTCAAGGCGCTTGCCGATGGCTCCACCGCGCAAGAGCAGATTCTGGCCGGCGGACCGGACCTGAAGTGGGAAGCGGATATCGCCTGGATTATCAGAGGCAATGCCGATCCGCTCGCCTGGATCGAGAGTTACGGCAAGCGCATCACCGCCGTGCACGTGAAGGACATCGCACCGTCGGGCGAGAATGCGGATGAAGACGGCTGGGCCGATGTCGGCCATGGCACGGTGGACTGGAAGGGCCTCGTCGCGGCGCTGAAGGCGAAATCCGCCACGAAACATTTCGTGGTCGAACACGACAATCCAAAAGACATCGACCGGCTGATCACCCGCTCGATCGCCTCGTTCAAAACCTACTAAGTCTCACATTTCGGAGTTTCATCATGGCCAGGGATCTTGGCGTCGGCATCATCGGATGCGGCAATATCTCGTCTGCATATTTTTCGCTGGCACCGCTCTTCAAGGGTATCAAGGTGCTCGCCTGCGCCGACCTCAACCGCAATGCGGCGGAGCTGAGGGCGGAAGAATTCGGCGTTGTCGCGCAGTCCATCGAGGAACTGCTCGCCAACAAGGACATTGACGTGGTGGTGAACCTCACCATTCCCGCCGCGCATTTTCCGGTATCGAAAGCAGCCCTCGAGGCGGGCAAACACGTCTATTCGGAAAAGCCGCTGGTGCTGTCACTGGAGGAAGGCGAGGAGCTGCGGCGCATCGCCCGCGAGAAGAAGCTTTCCGTCGGCTGCGCGCCGGACACGTTCCTCGGCGGTGCGCACCAGCTTGCCCGGCAATATATCGACGACGGCAAGGTCGGGCGCATCACGTCAGGCACATGCCATGTGATGAGCCCTGGCATGGAGATGTGGCACCCCAATCCGGGCTTCTTCTTCCTGAAGGGCGGCGGGCCGATCCTTGATCTCGGCCCCTATTACGTTGCCAATCTCATCAACCTCATCGGCCCGGTCAAACGTGTCGGCGCGCTGACCACGATGGCGAACCCCACCCGTACGGTGACCAGCCAGCCACTCAACGGCGAGATCATTCCGGTCGAAACACCGACCAATATCCACGCCCTGCTGGAATTCGTGAACGGCGCGACGATCACGCTTTCGGCCAGCTGGGATGTCTGGTCGCATCGCCACGCCAATATGGAGCTTTATGGCACGGAAGGCTCGATCTACGTGCCGGACCCGAACTTCTTCGGCGGTGTGGTCGAAGCCAGCGGCCGCGACAAGAATATCCAGCCGCTGGAAGACTGGGCGCATCCTTTCGGTATTGCCAACCAGGAAAGCCCGAACGGGCCGCGCGCCAATTACCGCACTGCAGGCCTTGCCGATATGGCGATTGCAATCCTTGAAGGCCGCGATGCCCGTTGCTCGCTCGATCGCTCGCTGCACGGTATCGACGTGATGACCTCGATCCTGAAATCGGGGGAAGAGGGCCGTTTCATCGAGATGACGACCACCTGCACCCAGCCGGCGGCACTCGGCATCGAGGAGGCGCGGGCGCTGCTGCGCTAAGCCCCCGTTTACAAAAAAGAAGGCCCGGCGTACTGCCAGTCCGCCGGGCCTTCCCCGCTCAGCCGGTTGCGGCGAGCGTCGCGTGTTCGGGCTTGAACTCCTTAAAAGCCGATGAAAAGCCCCAGCCACCGTGCAACGGTTCTGATCATCCAGATCAGGAACACGAACGGGGCTATGCCAACCGCTGCGACGAGTGCCGCCGAGGCGACAACCAGCGCAGCGGTGAGATTGCGCCTGAACCGATGGCGTTTTGTGTCGAGGGCCTTATCCATGACGTATGGCGGCAACCAGCCCGCGAATGGTGAGCATGACGTAAAGCATGCCCGCCATCGCCATCAGCAGGCCGGTGCCGAGAGAGTTGAGATTGCTCAGCGAAAACAGAAATGTATCAGCCGCCACCATTGGCAGGACCCTTCAAGAACAGCAAATTCGGCATTGTTCTAGATCGCGCC
This sequence comes from Rhizobium rhizogenes, assembly GCF_002005205.3. The sequence continues at coordinate 1,926,479 of NZ_CP019702.2, forward strand.
GGTTTCCCGCTTATGTCCCGTTTGTTTCGTCTTGTTGCTGTGACGGGGCATTTTCGTGATGGCGCGGATTGGCCTCATATCCGCAAGGCCCTTCACAAGCCTGTCGGTTTGGTTTAAAGCCGCTCCCCGTAATCCGGTCGCAGCCCACCCGGTCAAAACAAGGGATCCCAAATTATGAAAACCATCGTCATCTGCTCCGGCGGATTGGACTCCGTTTCGCTTGCGCATAAAATCGCGGCGGAACACGAACTTCTCGCTCTCGTCTCCTTCGATTATGGCCAGCGCCACAGGAAGGAGCTGGAATACGCCGCCGATTGCGCAAGGCGTCTCGGCGTGCCGCATCATGTCATCGATATCAGAACCATCGGCGCGCATCTCACCGGCTCGGCACTCACCGACGACGTGGAGGTGCCTGATGGCCACTACGCGGAAGAGACCATGCGCTCCACCGTGGTGCCGAACCGCAACGCCATCATGCTCACCATCGCTTTCGGGCTGGCCGCCGCGCAGCAGGCGGATGCCGTTGCGATTGCCGTGCATGGCGGCGACCATTTCATTTACCCCGACTGCCGGCCGGGCTTCATTGACAGCTTCAATGCCATGCAGGCGCATGCGCTGGAAGGTTATGCCGACGTCAAGCTCTTTGCGCCCTATGTCACCGTTTCCAAGGCGGCGATTGTGACCGATGGTGCGAAATACGGCACGCCGTTTGGCGAAACATGGTCCTGTTACAAGGGCGGCTTGCGTCATTGCGGCCGCTGCGGCACCTGCGTGGAGCGGCGCGAGGCCTTTCATCTGGCCGGTGTTACCGATCCGACCGATTATGAGGATCCGGACTTCTGGGTAGCGGCCACCCATGCCTTTGCGGCACAGGAGGTGCGCTGATGTTCCGCATTACCAAGGAATTTCACTTCTCCGCCTCGCATCAGCTAAAAAGCCTGCCGTCCGATCACCAGTGCAACCGTCTGCACGGCCATAATTACATCGTTGAGGTCGAATTATCGGGCGAAGCCCTGAACGAGCACGGTTTCGTGCGCGACTATCACGAGCTTTCGCCGCTGAAGCGTTATATCGACGATCATTTCGACCATCGCCACCTGAACGACGTTCTCGGCCACGACCGGGTGACGGCGGAATATCTGGCGAAGCATTTCTACGACTGGTGCAAGGATCGCCTGCCGGAAACCAGCGCCGTGCGGGTGAGCGAAACCGCCAAGACCTGGGCGGAATACCGGCCATGACGGTGGCTGCACACAAGATTGCAGCCAAGGAAACCACAATCCGCATCAGCGAAATCTTCGGCCCGACCATTCAGGGAGAGGGTTTGTTGATTGGTCTGCCAACGGTTTTCGTGCGTACCGGCGGCTGCGATTACCGCTGTTCCTGGTGCGATACGTTACATGCGGTCGATAGCGACTACCGCGACACGTGGAAACCGCTGTCGGTCGAGGCGATCTGGCAGGAGGTGCGGCGGCTTTCCGGCGGTGTGCCGTTGACTGTGTCACTTTCAGGCGGCAATCCAGCTATCCAGCCGCTCGGAGCCTTGATCGCGAAGGGGCAGGGCGAGGGGTATCGCTTCGCGCTGGAAACGCAGGGCAGCATCGCGAAAGACTGGTTTGCCGGTCTCGACCATCTGGTTCTAAGCCCCAAGCCGCCATCAAGCGGCATGGAAACGGACTGGCGGGCGTTCGAGGACTGTCTTGCCGCTGCCGGCGATGGGCCGCAGGTGGCGCTGAAGATCGTGGTCTTCGATGATGTGGATTATGCCTATGCTAAGGCGGCATCCGCGCGCTTCCCGCATCTGCCCGTCTATCTTCAGCCCGGCAACCATACCCCGCCGCCGCCCGACGATGACGATGCGCGGGTGGATATCGACGGGGTGATGGACCGGATGTTGTGGCTGGTGGATAAGGTCAGCGAAGACCGCTGGTTTTCGGCGCGGGTGCTGCCGCAGCTGCATGTGCTGTTGTGGGGGAACAAGCGCGGGGTTTGAGGGAGTTATAAGGTCCCTCCGTCATGCCGGTCCCCGGAACAAGTCCGAGGATGATCCGGCATCCAGTCACGGCGCGTCTGCGCCGGGAAAAGAGTCTTTTGCGATCAAAGACTTGATCGCGCTGGACCCCGGATCAAGTCCGGGGTGACGGAGAGCGAGGAGCGCCCTTTGCGGCAATCCATGCGGCGGCTTGCGCCGCCGCACTTTCGAAAATCAAGCCGAAACGGCCACCTCACGCCGTTCCCGATCCGCGATGATCGATAGATCGAGCACCTTCTGCAGATTGGCGGCATGGCGGAAGTCCGGATCGGCGGGGCCGCCTTCCATGACGGCCTTGGCGAATTTTTCGTAATTCGTCGGCACGGGGTCGACATCGATCGTCTTCCAGATTGCCGTTTCCACATCCTCGCCGATGCAGGCACGCAGGCTGGAATAGTCGGGCGTGTGGATGACTTCGAGCGCGCCCTTGTCGCCATGGATGCGCAGGCGCAGTTCGTTCAAGTGCCCCGTCGCCCAGCGGCTGGCGTGGATGACGCCCATGGCGCCGTTTTCCAGTTCGGCGGTCATGGTGAAGCTGTCATTGGCGTCGAGATCGTAGACGCCAATTTTATTGCCTTCATATTTGTCGAAGGTCTTCAGCCGCGTGAAGATGCGCTCCACATCGCTGCCCGCGCCATAGGAGGCGAAGTCGAGAATGTGGATGCCGACATCGCCCAGCACGCCGTTCGAGCCATGCTTGGTGGAAAGCCGCCACAGCCACTTGCTCTCCGTCATCCAGTCGCCCCAGGCCTTGGAAACCAGCCAGCTCTGGAGATAGGAGGCTTCCAGATGCCGCACCTTGCCGATCTTGCCTGCCAGCACCATCTCACGCGCCGCCTGCAAGGGGGCGACGTTGCGATAGGTGAGGTTGACCATGGCGACGAGGCCGGCTTTTTCGGCGGCATCGGCCATTTCGGCGGCCTTGGCGTAGTTTTCCGCCAGCGGCTTTTCGCAGAAGACATGCTTGCCGGCCGCCAGCAGTTTCAGGCTCGTGGGATGGTGGATGGCGTCCGGCGTGACATTGGCTGCCGCATCGAATTCACCCCAGGCAATGGCGTCATCCAGCGAGGTGAAGGAGAGTGGGATATTGTGGCGGAGCGCAAAGCCGCGCACCACCACATCATCCACATCCACCGCTGCGACCAGTTCGACGCCGGGGATTTGCGAGAAATAGGTGGCATGGTTGTTGGCCATGCCGCCGGTTCCGAGAATGAGAAGTCTCATGGCTTTTTACCTGTAACCTGCTTCGCCTGCCTTGTGCAGCTTGGGGCCGCGTTCTTCGATCGGCTCCAGCGCCTTGTCGACGGGAACATTGGGCGCATCGTGAATGCTCTTCAGTGCGCCAACCGGATTATAGGCCCATTTCACCGAGTTGCTGATGACCTTCTGGACATTGGCATCGTGATAGGTGGGGTAGGTCTCGTGGCCGGGGCGGAAATAGAAGATATTGCCGGCGCCGCGACGCCAGGTGAGGCCGGAACGGAAGACTTCGCCGCCCTGGAACCAGGAGATGAAGACGGTTTCCAGCGGCTCCGGCACGGAGAACTGCTCGCCGTACATTTCCTCGTTTTCCAGCTCGAAATGCTCAGGCAGGCCGGCGGCAATCGGGTGGCGCGGATTGATCGTCCACAGACGCTCGCGTTCGCCCGCCTCACGCCATTTCAGCGCGCAGGGTGTGCCCATCAGCCGCTTGAACGGCTTGGAGAAGTGGCCGGAATGCAGGACGATGAGGCCCATGCCTTCCCAGACGCGCTTGGCGACGCGCTCGACGATCTCGTCCTGCACCGCGCCATGGTCCTTGTGGCCCCACCAGACCAGCACGTCGGTCTTGTCGAGGCGATCCTGCGACAGGCCGTGTTCCGGTTCCTGAAGGGTGGCGGTGGTGGCATTGATCTCGGGGTTCTGGTTCAGCGCGTCGGCGATGGTGTTGTGCATGCCGTTTGGATAGATCGAACGCACCGTCTCATTGATGTGTTCGTGGATATTTTCGCCCCATACAACGGTGTTGATGGTCATTTTCATGCTCCTCGGTGAAAGCCGGGACCTTGGGTGATCCCGGCGAAAGTGAAAAATTCAGGCAGCGCCCCGGGCGGGGTTGCGGGCAAGCGCCCGGCCTTCGGCGTCAAAACGATGGATCTGCGTCGCATCCGCCACGAGGGCGATACGCTCGCCCGCCTTGCGGTCGGTCACGCCCTCTTCGCGAACGACGACGGGTTCACCGGCGCCGATCTCGACATAGATGTAGCTGTCCGACCCAAGCATTTCCGAATGCACGATCTCGCCGCTCCAGCCGCTGCCGTCGGTGGTGATGGTGATGTGCTCCGGGCGGATGCCGATGGTTTTTGCGCCTTCCGTCTCGGCATATTTGCCTGACAGGAAGTTCATCTTCGGCGAGCCAATGAAGCCGGCGACGAAGGTGTTGACCGGACTTTCGTAGAGCTCCAGCGGTGTGCCGATCTGCTCGACCCGGCCGTCACGCAGCACGCAGATGCGGTCGGCGAGCGTCATTGCCTCCACCTGGTCGTGGGTGACGTAGATCATCGTCGTGTCATGCATCGAGCGGTGCAGCTTGGCGATTTCCAGACGCGTGGCAACGCGCAATGCCGCATCGAGGTTGGAAAGCGGCTCATCGAACAGGAATACCTTCGGATCGCGCACGATGGCACGGCCGATGGCGACACGCTGGCGCTGGCCGCCGGAAAGCTGCTTTGGCAGGCGCTCCAGATAGGGTGTGAGCTGCAGCATCTCGGCTGCCGCTTCGACGCGCTTCCTGCGCTGTTCCTTGTCCGCGCCTGATAGCTTCATGCCGAAGGCCATGTTTTCGAACACGGTCATATGCGGATAAAGCGCATAGGACTGGAAGACCATGGCGACGCCGCGCTTGGCGGGCGGCAGGCGGTTCACCGTCTCGCCATCGAAGGAGAGCGTGCCGCCCGAAATTTCCTCCAGCCCGCAGATGAGGCGCAGCAGCGTGGACTTGCCGCAGCCGGAAGGGCCAACGAAAACCATGAACTCGCCGGAGCGGATGTCCATGTCGATGCCCTTGATGACATCGAAGGCGCCGAAGGATTTGCGAAGATCGCGCAGTTGAATGGTGGTCATGATGTTTCTCCTAGCCTTTGACGCCGCCGGCGGTGAGGCCGGAGATGATGCGTCGCTGGAAGATCAGAACGAGGACGACGAGCGGGGCGGTGACGATGACGGAGGCCGCCATGATCGTTCCCCAGGGTATTTCGAACTGCGAGCCGCCCGACAGAAGCGCGATGGCGACAGGCACCGTGCGCTGCTCGTTCGATGAGGTGAAGGTGAGCGCGAAGAGGAATTCGTTCCACGCCGCGATGAAGGCGAGAAGCCCTGTGGTGACGAGCGCCGGCCACATCAGCGGCATGAACACCTGGGTGATGATGACCCATGGCGTCGCGCCATCGACGATCGCCGCTTCCTCGATCTCGATCGGCAGGTCGCGCATGAAGGTTGTCAGCACCCAGACCGTGAAGGGCAGGGTGAAGATCATGTAGGAAAAGATCAGCGCCAGCGGCGTGTTGAAGATGCCCGCCCAGCGGATCAGTTCGAACAGGCCGGCGAGAACGGCGATCTGCGGAAACATCGAAACCGACAGGATGGTGAGCAGCAGCAGCGCGCGGCCACGGAAGCGGACGCGGGCGAGAGCATAGGATGCCGTTACCGCAAGGAACAGCGAGAGTATGACGACGGAAGATGCGACAAACAGCGAGTTGCCGAGATTGCGCAGGAACGTGCCGTTGCCGATGACGAAGCTGTAATTGGTCAGCGAGAAGTCACGCGGCCAATAATTGACCTGGAACAGCGCCGAGCCGGATTTCAGGCTCGTCAGGATCGCGTAATAAAACGGGAATACCGAAATCACCATGATGATGGCGACCAGCGCATAGAAGGCGGTGGTTTTCAGGATGCTTGGCAGGGTCATCGCGCGGCTCCATCGGTGTTGACGCGCCCGAGCCACATGTAGATGACCGTGATCGAGGCGATGATGAGGAACAGCATGGTGGAGGCGGCAGCGCCATAGGAGAACTTGTCGAAATCGAACAGGTTCTCACGTGCCAGCACCGACATGGTGCGGGTCTGGGCATTATTCGGCGTCAGGATATAGATGAGGTCGAAGACGCGCATCGCATCCAGCATACGGAAGATGACGGCGACCATGAGTGCGGGTCGGATCATCGGCAGGGTGACGCGGAAGAACACCTTGACCGGATGAATGCCATCCACCTTGGCCGCCTCATACATGTCCTTCGGTACCATTTGCAGGCCGGCAAGGATGAGCAGCGCCATGAAGGGCGTCGTCTTCCAGATATCGACGATCAGCACGGCCACCATCGCGGTTTCAGGATTGGCGGTCCAGGCGATCTTGTTGGAGATCAGCCCGAGATTGAGGAACAGATCGTTCAATATGCCGAACTGGTCGTTCAGCATCCACGCCCACATCTGCGCCGAGACGATGGTCGGAATGGCCCAGGGCACGAGAATGGCGGCGCGCACGAGGCCGCGTCCCCTAAATTCGGCATTCAGCACCAGCGCGACGATGAGGCCGAGTACCGTTTCGAGGCTGACGGAGACGACGGTGAATTTCAGCGTGTTGAGAACCGCGCCCCACCATGCGGGATCGGCAAGCAGGCCGCGATAGATTGTGCGGCCGCTGCTGAGCGTGATCCAGGTGAGGTAGTTCTTGAGGCCGACGAACTGCGCACCCTCGAGATTGGTGAGCGAAGCGTCGGTGAGGCTGAACCAGACGGTGCGCACCAGCGGCCAGCCGGCCACCAGCGCCAGCACCAGAAATGTGGGGGCAAGAAACAGCCATGCGGATTTCAGACGTTCCGACTGCAGATCGGAGCCGGTGCCGGCTGTCGCGGCCGGTCTTTGAAGGGCGATGTCGTTCATGGGGATATCTCGCGGTTGGGGCGCGGGAAACGATCAGGCGAGACCATCTCCCGCGCGGGCCGGATTACCAGCCGTTGCCTTTGAGATCGGTCAGTTCAACCTCGAGAAGTTCGAGATTTTCCGCCGCCGTGCCGTTGCCGGAGAGCGTGTTGTGCACGGCACCCCAGAACTTGGCCGAAACCTCGTTATATTTCACCTTGGCCGAGGCGGAAGGACGCGGAACAGCGGTCTGGAAGATCGGCTTCCATGTCGGCATGAAGGGCTGTGCTTCGGCGACATCCTTGTCGTCGTAAAGGGATGCGATCGTCGGCATGTTGGAGAGCTGGATCGCGCGCAGCTTTTGGGTGTCTTTCGACGCCAGGAATTTCACGAGCTGAATGGCGGCTTCCTGATCGCCGGAATATTTCGAAACGGCGAGGTTCCAGCCGCCGAGTGTCGAGGCAGGGGCCTCGCCTTCTGTGCCAGCTGGCAGCGGGGTGACGCCGAACTTGCCCTTGATGGCGCTGTCGTCGCCGTTTCCAAGCGCATAGGCATAGGGCCAGTTGCGCATGAATACGGAATTGCCGGTCTGCCAGACGCCGCGCGCTTCCTCTTCCTTGTAGGCCAGCACGCCCTGCGGCGCGATGGTGCCGACCCAGCCCTTGGCGGTTTCGATGGCGGCTGCCGCCTTTTCATTGTTGACGGAGATATCGCCATTGCTTTCGACGATATGGCCACCGCCTGCCGATGCGATCCATTCCAGCGCGTTGCAGGTCAGGCCTTCATAGGCGCTGCCCTGGAAAACGAAGCCCCAGAGATCCTTCTGTCCGCCCGCGCGTTCCTTGTCCTGAATTTCCTTGGCGGTCTCGCTCAGTTCCTTCCAGGTTTTCGGCGGCTGCTTGCCGTATTTTTCCAGAAGGTCCTTGCGGTAGAACAGCGCCGGCGCGTCGGTGAACATCGGCATGGCGACGAGCTTGCCGTCAACCGTCTGCGACGCGACGATGGAGGGGAAATGATCGCCGATGACATCCTTGGTCGCTGCGGTCAGATCCACGAATTGGTCGGCCAGCTGCGGCGCCCAGATCACGTCCGTCTGGTAGACGTCGACATCCTTGTTGCCGGCGGCAAGCCACAGCCGGTACTGGCTGAACTGCTCGCTGGATGATGACGGCATGGTGACGAGATTGACCTTGTGGCCGGTTTCTTTCTCGAAGGCGGCGATACGTTCGCGGAAGAACGCGACGTTCTTGCCGGTCGAATTGGCGGCGATGGAAAGCTCGGCCGCCTGAGCCGAAACGGCGGCGGAAAACACGGTTCCGCACAGGAACAAAGTCTTCATGGAAATATTCATTGTCAAACTCCTCCGTTGACGCTTCCGATTGTCCTCAAAATTGAAAGCGCTTTTGACTGACGCGAGGCTCTCAAAAGCCGAGCAATCTGTCAATACTCTTTCTAATTCCCCGGAAATCGGCTGTTTTCGCCTGCAATTTTTCGGCGTTTGCCTTTGAGAATAATCAACTGTAAGGTTTCAGGTGGAGGAAAATTGAAATCGTTTTCAATTTTTGTCGGCTTGAAAAATCCGCGGCGGCGACGCATGCAGGGCCAAATTGGCAAAAAATTATGAAGCTCAAGGAATTCGCAGAGAAAGTCGGGCTCTCGCCCACCACCGTCAGCCGGGCGCTGGGCGGCTACCCCGAGGTGCGCGAGGAAACGCGCCGGCGGGTGATGGAGGCTGCGCTGAAATACGGCTACCGGCCGAATGCAAACGCTGTCAGGCTGGCGACGGGCAGGGCAGGCGCTATCGGCGTCGTCATGGGCCGTTCGGGCGGCGGGCACTTCTTTTCGGAATTCATGGGCGGCATGGCGACCCGGCTGGAGCGCGAAGAGACAGATATTCTCGTCAGCGTCACCGTCGACAACAATGTCGATGAGGAACTGGCGATTTTCAGCCGGCTGGCAGCGAGCGGCCGGGTGGATGGCATCATCGTGCATTCGCCGCGCCCGGAGGACGAGCGTATCGCGCTGCTCAACCGGCTGGGGGTGCCTTTCATTGTGCATGGCCGATCAAAGACGCCTTTCGAACATGCCTGGCTCGATATCGACAATCATGATGTGACCTATCGCCCGACGATCCATTTTCTGGAGCGCGGCCATCGGCAGATCGCCCTTATCAATGGTCCTGTCGGTCGAACCTTCGTGCAGGATCGTGAACAGGGTTTTCGCGAGGCGCTGGCGACCCATGGTATCACGCCGGATCCACGCTTCATGATGAGTGAGCACTTCAGCGAGGAAGCGGCTTTCCGCTTCGCCCGCTCGCTGCTGGAGCAGACGCCGCGCCCGACGGCCTTTGTCGCGGGTGCGATGATGACGGCGCAGGGTGTCTATCGCGCCGCAACGCAGATGGGGCTGGTGATCGGCAGGGACGTCTCCGTCATCGCCCATGACGACGTGTTTCCCTATCTCACGCCGGAGAGCATGATGCCGCCGCTCTCCACCACCCGTTCGCCCATGCGCATGGCGGGCATGCGGGTAACGGACCTGCTTTTGCAGATCATCGGCGGCCGGCCGATGCGCGAGGTCCAGGAATTGTGGCCGGTGGAGCTGATCTTGCGGGAATCGGTCGGCCCCGCCTGAGCTTGTCGACATAGCACACTGATTCCACTCCATTTTGTGAACATCAGTTGATAGCGTTCGCCTTTCGTCATCTATACGTCGGCGCCATCTCATGTATAATCAAAACAGTCTTGTTCGTTATGGAACGGGACTTGGGCCGACGCGTTGAGGGGACGTGTCGAAGGAGGACGACGGATGTTCGAATTTTTAAAACCGCAACCGCAGACCGTGATTGACGACGTTGAGGCGACAGGCACCTATGCCGATGCACTGCTGAACGTTCCGAGCCCGGAACTGACCCGTTCGACAGCCCGTGAGCACGGCCACGAGGCCCATTCCCGCGATTATTGCGAAAACCGTGACATTTCCCGCAGCGCGCTCGGTTTTGCCTGAGCCCGTGCAAAACCTTCCCTGAAAGACGGAACGGACCGGCCGGTCCCGCGTTTTCCCTGTACGACCCGCAGGGCGGCGCAACCGGACCGAAGGGACCTGACCGGCATTTGACCGATGGGCGAATTGGGTGTTGCGCCGCCTGAATGGCGACGGCGCAAATGCGTTGTCCCGATGGATGAAAGTGCTGCCGTTACCGGCATGGGATCGGCGCACTCATATCAGGAGGCCGCAATGCCGACCGTTCCCGTCGAACCCTATCCGGAACCGCCGATGCCGGTGCCGCCGCAGCCGGATATTCCGCCGGTGGAAGAGCCGGAACCGGACCGCTTGCCCGACGAAATTCCCACACCCAATCCCGACGAAAACGACCAGCCGCCGAAGGTCCTTCAGGGGTTCTGAACCGGTTGCCGTTCGAATTTCCTGCTGACAAACGCCGAACTTTCCAGTCCGAAGCGCCATGGATAATCGATCGCGCGGCTGATGCCGATGCGTCTGCCGCTGGTAACCGTGGCCGCCTCTTCCGGCAGCCGCAGGAAAAACGGCGGAGCATTCAGCGGGGCGCCGTCCATATCCCCCGTAATCGCCATCGCCTGGCAAAGTCTTCCCGGGCCGGAACAGAGGAGTTTTGGCTTGTCAGTTCCCCTTCGCAGTTTCATCATGTCGATGCCGGTCAGCGGCTCGATGGCGCGCAGAAGCACGGCCGAACCCGGCGCGCAGACGAAATTGGCGCACCAGTGAATGCCGTAGGACCGGTAGACATAGAGATGGCCGGCCGGACCGAACATCGCCCTGTTGCGCGGGGTCTGCCCGTTGAAACTATGGGAGGCCGGGTCGTCCGGATGATAGGCTTCGGTTTCCACGATGATGCCGCCTGCGTTGCCGATGCGGAACTCCGCGCCGATGAGGGCGCGTGCCACGTCGACCGCGTCGCGCAGGAAGAAATTCTCGTGCATTTCCGGGCCAAAGGCCTGATCCATCGGGAACCCCTTCGCTCTGCCATCGTTGTGAATTCAGGTTCCAGTCTTATTTCCGGCATCGGATTTGTCCCGATGCCTTTAAACCGGAGGGCATGTCATGCAACTTTCCACGACCTATGTAAAACGCAATAACGGCGTCATCTCCGTCGAATTCGTCGGTAGCGATGGCGACCAGGTCTCCGTTCGTCTGGCCGACGGGCTGGAGGGGATCGATGATGCGGAGGCCATCCGGCGTGCCAGTGCGGTGATGGTGCAACTGACCGCTTTCGGCACCCGCCATGGCGCCGATGCGCCGTCGCAGTTTTCCGCTCTGGGAACCGCGCAGGCCGACGATGTGCCGCATGGTCAGGCAAGCGCCCGCACCGCGAAGGATCGCGATATTCTGGAAGAGGAACTGGACGAGGGGCTGGAAGACAGTTTTCCGGCCAGCGATCCGGTTTCGGCAACCGTCACCTCGATTGCATCCAGAAAAGGGGCGTGATCATTGGCTTGTGCTAAAGTTGCTCTCGTTACCGGTGCGGGCTCCGGCATCGGTCGCGCCGCTGCCCTCCGTCTGGCTGCGAATGGATTTTCGGTCGGGCTGCTGGGCCGTACCGAATCCGAACTTGTGGCGGTGAGGGATGAGATTGTTTCCGCGTCGGGCGCCGCAAAGGTGCTTGTTGCGGATGTGGCGGACGAGGCGGCCATGGATGATGCCGTCAAAACACTGGTACAGGCTTTCGGCCGTCTCGATGTCGTGGTGGCCAATGCCGGCGTCAACGGTGTCTGGGCGCCCATCGACGAGTTGAAACCCTCCGAATGGGACGACACCATCCGCATTAATCTGCGTGGCACCTATCTCACGGTCCACACCAGCGTACCGCATCTGAAGGCGGCCGGCGGCGGCTCCATCGTCATCGTCTCCTCAATCAACGGCACCCGCACATTCACGTCGCCGGGCGCGACGGCCTATTCGGTGACGAAGGCCGGTCAGCTTGCCATGGCCCAGCAATTGTGTCTGGAACTTGGACGTCACCGCATCCGTGTCAACGCGGTGTGTCCGGGCGAGATCACGACGGCGATCGATGAAAATACCGACATTCGCGGACGCGAAAAGACCGAGGTACCGGTGCTGTTTCCGTCGGGGGACATTCCCGTGACGGGCGGTGTGGCGGGGTCGAACAATGATGTCGCCGAGCTGATCGGTTTTCTGGCATCGGACGCATCGCGCCATATCACCGGCACGCCGATATGGATCGATGGCGGGCAGGGGCTGCTTCGATAGAGGGACCTGGTCACCCTTCAAATGCCCGATGGCCCCTCACGGCCTTGTGTCCGTATGATTAACGAAAGGGTAACGTCTGTTCACGAGACTTTGTCCATGTGCGAGGTTGCCGTGTTGTGGCCACCTTCGATAGTTAAGCGTCTGCCGGAAAGGCGGGCAAATCAGGCGGGCAGAACGATCCATGGGCATGAAGGCATTGCTGGATTTCGCGGTTGCGGGGTGGCGGCAAAGGGTAAAGGCAGGGGCAAGAGTGGCTGCGGTCGTCGCGATCGGCGGTGGTCTTGCTGCGTGCACCTCCATGGGGCTCGACAGCGTCAAGAAGGATCCGCCGAAGCTGTCATCCAGAATGATGGCGCAGATGTCGGCCAAGAGCATGCGTCCGGAAAGCCCTGTCCTCGTGCGTATCTTCAAGCAGGAAAGCGAGCTTGAGGTCTGGAAGGTCGACAAGACCGGAAATTATGCCCTCCTCAAGTCCTATCCGATGTGTCGCTGGTCCGGAAAGCTCGGACCCAAGATGAAAACGGGTGACCGGCAGGCGCCGGAAGGTTTTTATCATGTCTCGGCGGGCATGCTGAACCCGAACTCGCAATATTACGTTTCCTTCAATCTGGGTTATCCCAACCGGCTGGAATCGGCGCTCGGTTATACTGGAGAGGCGCTGATGGTGCATGGCGCCTGCTCGTCCTCCGGCTGCTACGCCATGACCGACCAGCAGGTCGGCGAGATATACGCCATCGTTGCGCGTGCGCTGCAGGGCGGGCAGGACCGTTTCCAGGTGCAGGCCTACCCCTTCCGCATGAGCGCCCGCAACATGGTGGCGCATCGGGATGACCCCAACATGCCTTTCTGGAAGACACTGAAGGAAGGTTACGATTATTTTGAGGTGACGCGCCGGCAGCCCAAGGTTTCCGTCTGCGGCCGCCGATATGTCTTCAACAGTGAATTTGCCGGCGGCGAGCCTGCCGACCCGCTGGCCGCCTGTCCGCCGGCCGTCAACCAGCCGGACCCGCTGGTGGCATCGAAACTGGTCGAAGAGCAACAAAAGCTCGCCGCGGCGATGAACGAGGGAACTTCCGCCCCGCTCAGCGCGTATGTAGACGGCGGCATGCATCCGAGCTTCCGGGCCATTCTGAAATCCAGCGGCGCCAAGGCCATGGCATCGCAGGTTTCCGGCACGAAGTACCCTATCAGCCGCCCCGAGGCGGCGCTGGCAGACCCCTTTGCCAGCGTGAGATGACGTAAATGAGGTTTTTCAATTGAACGAGACGACAACGACCCGGCGGGGTTTCCTGCTTGGAGCAGGCGGACTGGCGCTTGCCGGCCTTGCAGGCTGCAACACTACGGCGCGTGAGGCTGCCCGGCCCGCAGCGCCTGCCGAAGACCCGATGTATGCCCTGATGTACGGTCCCAAGCCGGACGAGCAGTTTCCGCTGCCGGAAATTCCCTACAAGCGGATTCCGCGCCAGTTCCTGCGGCAGATGGTGGCAAACCCGACGGGGGAGCGCCCCGGCGTTATCGTCGTCGATACCGCAAACCATTTCCTTTACCTGACCTATGAAAACGGGCAGGCCATGCGTTATGGCGTCGGTCTTGGCCGTGCCGGTTTCGAATGGGCCGGTCGCGGCGTGATCCAGTACAAGCGCCAATGGCCGCGCTGGACGCCGCCCGATGAAATGATCGCCCGCCAGCCGGAACTGGAGCCTTACAGCAGCCGCAATGGCGGCATGGAGCCGGGGCTCAAGAACCCGCTCGGCGCACGTGCGCTCTATATCTTCAAGGACGGCAAGGACACGATCTATCGCCTGCACGGCTCTCCCGAATGGTGGACCATCGGCAAATCGGTCTCGTCCGGCTGCGTGCGCCTGCTGAACCAGGACATTGTCGACCTCTACAACCGTGTGCCGGATGGCACGCCGATCGTGGTGACGGCGCTCGGCCCGGCGCAGCAGGGCGTGCCGATCGGGCAGGAAGGCGTTCCCGTGGCGCAATATGGCAATGGTGTGATCGGGGATGGCCTGTCGCAACCGGCGCAGGCCTATTGATCGGCAGAAATTTCCAGCCGCCGGAGATGGCGGCTGGAAACGATGGACAAGCGCCAGGGTAATCGTGGTGCTGTCGCCTCAGGCCACTTGACGGATAACGTCGCGGTCCCCCGCATTTTCCATATCCAGCCGGAAGCGTGATACCAGCGCACGCAGCCTCGCCGTTTCCGCGGCAAGCGTTGCCGAAGCGGCGGTGGATTGTTCCACCATCGCCGCATTCTGCTGGGTGGCGTGATCCATGGAGTTTACGGCTGCGTTGATCTCGGCAAGACCGGTGGATTGCTCGGCTGCCGATGTGGCGATCGCGTTCATGTGGCGGTCGATACCGGCGATGCGCTCGCCGATATCCTTCAGCGCCGTGCCTGTATCGAGAACCAGCTTCACGCCGCTTTCCACTTCCGTGGATGATTGGCGAATATGATCGCGGATTTCGCTTGCGGCCCTTGCGGCGCGCTGGGCGAGATCGCGTACCTCCTGCGCGACCACGGCAAAGCCCTTGCCGGCCTCGCCGGCCCGGGCGGCTTCCACCCCGGCATTCAGCGCGAGAAGATTGGTCTGGAAGGCAATTTCATCGATGACGCCGATGATGCCGGTGATCTGGTGTGAGGAGGTCTCGATGCGGCGCATCGCCTCTTCGGCATGGCTCACCACCTCGACCGATTTCAGGGCGCTGTGGTTGGCATCGGTAGCGGCAAGCCGCGCTTCGGCAGCACGCTTGTTGGCATTGGCGACATTGACGGTGATCTCATCGAGCGCAGCCGCCGTCTGCTCAAGGGATGCTGCCTGATTTTCCGTCCGGCGGGAAAGATCACCGGCACCGGCGGCGATCTCGCGGCTGCTGCCGTCGATTGTTCCGATGCCGTCGGAAATCGCAAACAGGGTTTCCGCGAGCTGCCGCACCGAGCTGTTGAAATCATGACGCAGGGTTTCGAATTGCGGGGCAAATGCCTCATCGAGCTGGAAGGCCAGGTCGCCGGATGCCAGCCGCTTCAGGCCGGCAGCGAGGCCGGATGTGGCGATGCGCAGTCGTTCGGAAGCATCCTCCTCCGCCTGCCGCCGTGCCGCTTCCTGATCGGCTTCCGCCTGCCGGCGGGCCGCCGCGGCCTGTTCTTCGAGCGCCCGGTTGGCAATGGCCGCCTGCCGGAATATCTCGACCGCGCCGGACATGGAGCCGATCTCGTCCCTGCGGTCAACGCCGGCGGGCGGCTGCGACGTATCGCCGGCGGCCAGGGTTTCCATGTTCTTCGACAATTCCAGAATGGGACGGGTGACCGATCTGCGGGTGAGAAGGAAAAGTCCGGCGCAGAAAAGCGCTGCGAGAGCCAGCAGCCCTTTCAG
Source organism: Rhizobium rhizogenes (assembly GCF_002005205.3). The sequence goes on from NZ_CP019702.2 coordinate 1,942,034, forward strand.
GACGAAGTTGATGGTCGCCTTGGTCTTTTCGCTTTCGGCCGAGGCGGCGTTGGACAGGGCCTCGATCTGGTCCCCGGCCGTTTCCATCGCTTTTTCAAGCGCTGAAAATTGCCGCATGAATTCGGGCATCAGCTTGAGGGCCTCTTCCGGTCGGGAGCCGGCAAATCCGACAACCGCATTGGCGGCTTCGATATAGGCAAGAAGCGGTGTTTCGACGCCGTCGATGACGGTTTTGACGTTTGTACCCGCCGACAGGGACCTGTTTGCCTCGATCATTTCCCGGAAAGTGGTTTCATGGTCGGCCAGGTCGGCCTTTACCGCGTTCAGGTCCAGGCCCATACGCCCATCGGAAGAGAGAATGGCGGCAAGAACGTCGGACCGCAGCGCGTCGTGCATCATGTCCGCCTGCATGTGATTGCGCAGCACATCCGCCGAAAGTGCCACATATTCACTGTTGCGGTTGAGCGTCTCCGTGGCCCACATGCCAACGCCCGTGGCGCTGCCGGTGATGGAAAAGATTGCAATGCTTGCCAGTATTATCTTTTTCTGAATCGACGCCATGGGATGTTCCCGCGCTGTTGGTTATACTGCGGGAAAATAATAGAACATGCTTAATAAATGATATATTTTCTATTTGCTCTTGATAAAAGCAGAAAAGGCTGCGGTTTGTATTGCAGCCTTTTCTTTATTAGGATTTCGTACTCTTAACTTGCTCTTTTCAGCGCATCGCCGAGGATCGAAACAATGTCGTCGAAATGAGATTTTTCGGCGATCAGCGGCGGTGAAAGGGCGATGATGTCGCCGGTCACGCGGATGAGCAGGCCGCGCTCGAAGCAATCCACGAAGATATCATAGGCGCGCGCGCCGATGGCGCCATCGCGTGATTGCAGCTCGATACCGGCGATGAAGCCTATGGTGCGGATGTCGATGACGTTCGGCAGGCCTTTCAACGAATGAATGGCGTCGTGCCATACATCCTGCAACTCGGATGCGCGGGTAAAGAGGCCTTCATCGCGGTAGATGTCGAGCGTGGCGATGCCGGCGGCGCAGGCGACGGGATGGCCGGAATAGGTATAGCCATGGAACAGTTCGATCTGGCTTTCCGGGCCATGCATCAGCGCATCGTGCACCTTGCGGCTGGTAAAGACCGCGCCCATGGGAATCGCACCATTGGTCAGCCCCTTGGCGGTGGTGACGATGTCAGGCGTAACGCCGAAATAGTTGCTGGCGAAGGATGAGCCCATGCGGCCGAAACCGGTAATGACCTCATCGAAAATCAGCAGGATGCCGTGTCGGTCGCAGATCGCACGCAGGCGTTCCAGATAACCCTTCGGCGGCACAAGAACGCCGGTGGAGCCCGCTACCGGCTCGACGATACAGGCGGCGATGGTTTCCGCACCATGCAGGGCGACCAGCCGTTCCAGATCGTCGGCAAGCTCGGCGCCGTGTTCGGGTTGCCCCTTCACGAAGCTGTTCTTTGCAGGATCATGGGTGTGGCGCAGATGATCGGCGGGGATCTGCGGGAAAACACGGCGGTTGTTGACGAGGCCGCCGACCGAGATGCCGCCGAAACCGACGCCGTGATATCCGCGTTCGCGGCCGATCAGACGGCTGCGGGTGCCCTGGCCGATGGCGCGCTGATAGGCGATGGCGATCTTGAGCGCCGTATCGACCGATTCAGAACCGGAGCCGGTGTAGAACACGCGGTCGAGCTTGCCGCCTTCCGGCCCGGGTGCGATTTCCGCCAGCCGCTCGGCAAATTCGAAGGCGACGGGGTGGCCCATCTGGAAAGAGGGCGCGTAGTCCATGGTTGAAAGCTGGTGTTTGACGGCGGATGCGATCTGCTGGCGGCCGTGGCCGGCATTGACGCACCAGAGGCCAGCCGTGCCGTCGAGAACCTGGCGGCCGTCATTGCTGGTGTAATACATGCCTTCCGCACTCGCCAGCAGACGGGGATTGGCCTTGAACTGCCGGTTGGCGGTAAACGGCATCCAGTAACTGTCGAGGGAGGTGGAATTGGGTCGGCTGGGGTTGTCCATCATGGTTCTCCTGTTCGCTGCCGATGATTGAAGGCTATTTTCGCGACTGAACAAGCCCTTTTCTCTCTGTGGCCAAGCCATTGAAAATACTATAATCGGAAGACAAGGTTTTCGATATTTCGAACAAGGGTAACGGGGGTATCGGCATGTCGGTGGATATAGGCGGGCGTTTGCGCCATTTGCGGCTGCGTCACAATATTTCCCAGCGTGAACTGGCAAGACGCGCCGGTGTTACGAATTCAACGATTTCCCTGATCGAATCCAATACGTCCAACCCGTCCGTCGGCGCGCTGAAACGTATTCTCGACGGTATCCCCATCGGCCTTGCCGAATTTTTCGCCTTCGAGCCGGAAACGAGCCGCAAGGCCTTCTACCGTGCGGACGAACTGGTGGAGATCGGCAAGGGGCCGATTTCCTTCCGCCAGGTGGGCGACAATGTCTTCGGTCGCAGCCTGCAGATACTGAAGGAATGTTATCAGCCCGGTGCCGATACCGGCAAGGTACCGCTGGTTCATGATGGCGAAGAGGGGGGAATAATCCTCTCCGGGCGTCTGGAGGTGACGGTCGAGGAGGAGAGGCGGGTGCTTGGACCGGGAGACGCCTATTATTTTGAAAGCCGACGGCCGCATCGCTTCCGCTGCGTCGGCCCCGTGCCGTGTGAGGTCATCAGCGCCTGCACGCCGCCTACCTTCTGATTCCGCAATCTTTTGACCCGTATGGCGCCCGGAAAGCGCTCCACGCGTCGCCGGCGCAGCGAATCCGGCGGCGGCCTGAAAGATTTTGAAGATATTCTTTTGCCTCGGTGCGGGTTTTTGCCACTGTTTTGCCGCTTTTGCGCCGCTGTTGCAATTTTTCCATCGCTTTTTCTTGGCGAAACCCGGGTGCCGGGTAAAAAAATCCCGGCTAATATGTCAAATTTTATATGCATTGCCGCAATCTTGCTGCGCCGCAAAAAAATTTAATAGTCTGTTACACCCATGCCTGTTCTTGGCGTTCCTGTCTCATCTGATTAAGTCATAAGAAACATATAAGAAAAGACTGCCGACCGTCGAAAATACAATACATGCCGGGGCGCCACCCATGCTCTGGGCACATGGCCACAGGCCCATTTGTTGCTTTTTTATGCAACCGTTAATATTGCCCGGACGTTGATCGGCCGCTCCTGCAAGAAATCGCATAGACGGTCATGGGCAATGTGCCTTACAAAAAATCCATTAGCATCAAATTCCGAACACAGACTTGTTATCTCTTTTAGACGGAAAGACGCGCCTCCGGGCACCGACCAATCGCAAAACATAAATGGAGTTCTCTCTATGAAGTCCGCGACCCAATCGGCTGATCAGACACTCAGCAGCTCCGAAGATTTCGAGGTCAGTTTCCCTATCGGGGGCATCGCAAAACGCAGCTTCGATATGACGTCGGCTGCGCTTGCGCTGCTCATCTTCAGCCCGATTTTCCTGTTGATCGCCTTGCTGGTGAAGGTTTCCGATCCCGGCCCGATCTTTTATGGCCACCGGCGGGTGGGGCATAATGGCCGCTATTTCCATTGCCTGAAATTCAGGACGATGGCGATGAACGGCGACGAGATGCTGCGGCAATATCTTGCCGCCAATCCGGAAGCCGCCGAGGAATGGCGCGCCACCCGCAAGCTCAAGAACGATCCGCGCGTCACCGCCGTCGGCGCCGTATTGCGCAAGCTCTCCCTTGACGAGCTGCCGCAGCTCATCAACATCATCCGTGGTGAAATGAGCGTTGTTGGCCCGCGCCCCGTCGTCGACGAGGAGCTTGGCTACTACGAAAGTGCCGCCGCTTATTATCTCAGCACCCGTCCGGGCCTCACCGGCCTGTGGCAGATCAGCGGCCGTAACGACGTCTCCTACAAGACCCGCGTCGCTTTCGACACGCAATATGTGCAGAACTGGTCGATGCGGCAGGATGTATTCATCATCGTCAAGACCATCCCCGCCGTGTGCCTGTCTCGCGGCAGCTACTGAAATCAATATTGAGTTCGGCTTTATCGATTTTCGTTTCGACACGCACCCGACCGGGATCCCAAGTCCGGTCTTCGGGTGCGTCATTGGTGCTAATCATGGCGACCGCTTCTGCGGCGCTGCGCAGCCGGCCTTGTCCGGTTGCGCTATCGCCTGATCGCCTGCAGGGCGATCAGTAAAACAGGGAGTCTCCCGATGAACGGCCTTTTTGCCGCCACCCGTCATCCGCTTACCGCGCTTGTGCTTGCCGCTTCCGTCGCCTTTGCCGCGCCGCTTTTCGCCATGGCGGCAGAAGGCGCCCAATACAAGCTCGGCACCGCCGACAAGCTGCGCATCCGCGTTGCTGAATGGCAGCCTGCCGATGGCAGCATCCGCAACTGGGACGTCATAAACGGCGATTATTCGGTTGGGCCTTCCGGCGCGCTGTCGCTGCCTTTCATCGGACAGCTGGACGTGGCGGGGAAAACGCCCTCCGAGGTTGGCGAAGCGATCGGTGCGCAGCTTCAGAGCAAGTTCGCGCTTCGTAACCTGCCTTCGGCTTCCGTCGAAATCGCGCAGTTCCGGCCGATCTTCCTCAGCGGTGACGTGCAGACGCCGGGCGAATACCCCTATGCCGCCAATCTCACCGTGCTGAAGGCGGTCAGCCTTGCCGGCGGGCTCAGGCGTTCCGACGCCGGTCAGCGTTTTGCCCGCGACTTCATCAATGCGCGCGGCGATGCCGCCGTCTACGACAACCAGCGGGCCAGGCTGCTTGCCCGCCAGGCGCGGTTGATCGCCGAGGTCAAGGGTGATGCGAGCATCGCCAAGACGCCGGAGATGGAAAAGATCAGCGAGATCGATGCGCTGCTGGCCAGTGAAAGCGCGCTTATGAAATCGCGCACCGAGCGCTATACCCTGCAGCTGAAGGCGCTGACCGAACTGCGCGCGCTTCTGGAAAGCGAAGTGGCTTCGCTGCAGAAGAAGTCGGAAACCCAGAACCGCCAGCTCGAACTCGCCAATGAGGACCGCGACCGCGTGAACCGGCTGAACGAGCAGGGGCTGGCGCTGTCGCAGCGGCGTATCTCCGCGGAAGAACGGGCCGCGGAGGTGGAGTCCACGCTTCTCGACATCGATACACAGTCGCTGCGTGCCAAGCAGGACATCAACAAGGCGACGCAGGATGAAATCAACCTGCGCAATGACTGGGAAGCCCAGCGCTCCAAGGAATTGCAGGACACGGAAGCGGAACTGGAAAAGCTCGGCCTGCAGCTGACCACCAGCCGTGAACTGATGTCGGAAGCGCTGGCCCAGTCGGCCGAGGCGATCCGCTTCGATCCTTCGGGGAAATCCGCCACGATCGGCTATGTCGTGGTGCGTGAGGAAAACGGCAAGCCGAAAGAGCTAAAGGTGGATGAAAACACCCTGCTTCAGCCCGGTGATGTCATCAAGGTCTCGTCCGAAATCCTGATGCAGTGAGGTTGGCATGCGGATTGCCAAATCGGCGCTGATCGATCCCGAACGCAACGAGATATACGGAATGACGGCGATTGCGCTGTCATTCTTCGTGTTCGCCTATTCGTCGCGTTTCGGGCAGATTTCAGTTCTTGCCTATTATGGCATGTGGCTGCCGCTGGTGGTGGTCGATTACCGCCGCGTGCTCGGCAATTATCCGCGTTATCTCTGGATATTCGCCTTCGGTATTCTCACCGTGCTGTCGAGCTTCTGGTCGGAAGCGGTTTCGGTCACCATGCGCGCTTCCATCCAGTATATGACGCATATCGTCTGCGCCCTGATCGCCATGCGCGTCATCTCCATCCGGACATTGACGCGCGGCGCGCTGGTCGGCATCGCGGTCGTTCTGCTCTATTCGTTGCTGTTCGGCATCTACCTCTTCGATGCGCTTGATGGAACCTACAGTTTCGTCGGCGCTTTCTCGTCGAAGAACCAGCTCGGCTTTTATGCCTCTCTGGGTGTTATTTTCGCTGCCGCCTCCGTACTGGTCCTCAGACAGAGGGGTATCTGGCTGCCAGTCGCCGGCGTTACCGGGCTGCTGTCTGCCTATAGTCTCGTCGCGTCGCAATCGGCGACATCGGCCATCACCACGGCAGCGGTGGTCGCCCTTATCATCGGCTTCATTCCGATTGGCATGTTGTCTCCCGCCAACCGCAAGATGACGTTTTTTGTACTTGGCGGCCTCGGTGCGCTGCTGGCTGTCGCTTCCCTGCAATTTGGTCTTCTCGACGCCATTCTCGGTATTTTCGGCAAGGATTCGACGCTGACCGGTCGCACCTATCTCTGGCAGCAGGGCATCGAGGCGGCAAAACAGACGCCTATTCTCGGCGTCGGTTATCAGGGGTTCTGGGTCGCCGGTTTTGCCGATGCCGAACGCCTGTGGAACGATTTTTTCATTACCGGGCGCAGCGGCTTCCATTTTCACAACACCTATATCGAGACGGTGGTGGAAAACGGCTTTGTCGGCATGTTCCTGCTCGGCATGGTGCTCTACGGAACGCTCATCGGGCATCTGCGCTCGGTCCTGATGCGCCAGAGCGATCCGCAGGGCGTGATCCTGTTTGCGATCTGTGCGCTGTTCGTGGTGCGCTCCTTCGTGGAGATCGACATCATCTTCCCCTATCAGATCGGTTCATTCCTGCTTTATTTCGCGGCCGGAAAACTCTGCCTTCCGGTGAAGGTGGCGCAGGGCGGTGATACTCACCCGGCAATCGGCATGCGGTTGCAGACACGCGCCTAGAGCGCGTCCGGCCTGGTCGAAACCACGGTACAAAAAACCATTGTGTCGTGTACTGTGGAATACGATCAGACGCGACGCGCTTACGGGCCCGGGTTTGCCATGCGGTATGCGAGGCGCAGCAGGTCGTTCTGGCTGCGTGTCCCGGTCTTGGCATAGAGGCTTTTGAGCTGCGTGCGTATCGTCTCGCGCGATACGGAGGCCTCCAGCGCTATCTGTGTGATGGTCCTGCCGTTTATGACGCCGAGAAGTGCACGCCGCTCCCCCATCGTCAACCGATGAAATTCAGCGAACTGGTCGATGCCGGGTATTTCGCCCGGCGCCCCGGAAGGCTGGATAAGGAGCGCAACGGTAGGCCCCTCGAAGTAAAGCGAGAGGCGTTCTTTCTCCATTGCGACAAGCGTGAGCCTGATGCCCTGCAACAGAAAGCTTGCTGTTCTGGGACCGGTATAACTGCGCTTCAGCATTGTGTTCAGCGCTGTTTGAGCATCCTTGCCGCGCAGGCGTAGCTTTCCGAGCGGCGAAACCGATATGAGCGTTCCTTTGTCCAGAAGCTCCTGACCGATCGGGGAGATTGTCTTTATCTGCGCGTTTTCGCCGATGATGACGACGCCCGTCTCGACGAAATCGAACAGCGACGTATTGAGATCGAAGGCTGCCCATCGGACCGAACTGTTCTTGTAGAAACGCGCGGCGCGCCTCAGATGGGGCGCGATACGGGTGAGCTGATCGGAAAAAACGCTGTTTTCATCGGGATCACCGCGGCTGGTGACGGTGGATACGATCAGGGGGCTGCCCTCGTTCTTGTCAATGGTGACGCCGATGGAGGTCGAAATATTGTTAGGTGACAGCCAGTCATTGAAGAATTCGGTTTTGACCAGCTGCTTTCTGGGGACGATCTGATCCGAGAAAACGCCCAAGCCTACCTGGCGCAGAGCGCAATGCTCCAGCCATGGATTGGTGTTGATGTAATGCGCTGCATAGCTTTCAAGTTCCGGAAGGTCGAATTTTGATGTCATGCCGACATAGTCGTCGGGCTCGCGCGTATTCATGGAAAACAAAATCGTTCGACCATCGGGTGCATTCTCTGAAAGCCGGTCGAGAAACTGTTGCCACGACGCCTCGCCGAGCAGCGCTGCATAAATGAGATCTATCAGGTCGTCGTCCGAGTGCCTCAAGCCACGAATGCGCATGCCCCAATCCCTGCCGCCGGAGAAGCCCGACAAACGCTGGTCCGCTCCCTTCACCTCGATCAATTCACCCGCGCGGGTGATTGAGGATGATATGTGAAGCTCTAAAAATCGTCCAGCCATGAACTCGCGCGTGTAAAAGGATACGGCGCAAGTTCTCGTTTATTATTTTGAATGCGCTGATGCGCTGAATTGTTTTAAGGAGAGACGTTATGAAGAGATATATTTCGCTGGCCAGCGTATCGGTTGCCGTCCTTGCGCTTTCGGGTTGCGTCAGCGCCGGTGTGGACAAGACGGTGGAACTTTCGGTTGGCCAGACGCGGCACCTTACGGCCTACAGGGCCGAGAACTGCGGTGCGGCTCCCTTGAGTTTTGCGGCGGTGGCGGGCAAGCTTCCGAAATCCAGGATCGTCTCCTATTCGGATGGCGGCCTTTCCAGTCGTCAAAGCAAGCAGTGCGGCCGCCGCGTCCCGACACGCGCGGTGAATGCGACGGGTATCGCCAAGGGAACAGAGACAAACCGCTATCAGGATGTCATTTCCATCGTTGTAAAATGACCGCGCTGTGGCAGGCTCATTCGACTTCACCAGCGTCCGTCAGAAAAAATGGGCTCCGATCTTTCCGAAAAGATAAATGAAAACAGATGAATATGACACCTTTCCGGTTCATGTTCACGGTCCGTGACTCAAATGTTCGGGCCGATGCGTCAGTTACGAAGTCCGCTGTTTTCGGGTGCGCTCATTGGTCTCATTCCTGTGCCGGTCACAGGAAACCTTCCAGCCCAAATTCTTGGGCTGGAAGGATGCTTCCGCGACGCAGATGCACATCGGCTGGCAACAGTGACATCCTCGGTCTTGTCCCACTGCTGTCCGGTTTAAATTTCTGGACAAGGCGCATTGCTTCAAAATGGATGGTAAACGGTCGAGTATTTTCTCACCATTAACGTCGTATACTGTGGCCGAAACCGTCGGCCGAGCGTTATCCCTTTGTTTTCCGAGATTTTCCGGACGTAAAGCCGCCACGCATTTTTACTGGAAATGCTCTAGAGATAATCTGCAGAAACATGCGGGCTGGCATGGATGAAGTTCCACATGTCCTTGCTGACATCGACGATGTCGGCGATCGATTTTTCCAGGTGGCCGATTTCCTTCTCGTCCATGCGTTCGACCTTGCCGTAGCGGACCTGGCTGTCATCCTCCACCAGACGCATCAGCTGGGTACTGGCGATGTCGCCCTTTTCGTCGAAGGAATAGATGCAATGATTGTATTTGTTGCGCGTCTTCGCCTCCTTCTTCAGCCGCGCCATGATGGAGAGAATGGTCTTCCTGTCCTGTGTCGGCGTTGAGGGGAGTTTTGCCAGACGCTCGATGAGATCCATCCGCGCCCGCGTGGTGTTGAGTGTCAGGAACACGACGATGGCCGCTTCCTTCTCCACTTTCAGGAGATGGACGATCAGATAGATCATCAGGCTTTCGGTGTTGGTCCACACGTAGTTCAGCCTGCCGACCAGCAGCAATACATCCGACATCGCCGCCATGCCGCTTCTCCCGCCCCGACAAAACAGACTGTCATTATAGGCCGATCGGCCCCGGATTGACAGTGTATGACCTGTTCTTCGTTCCGCATTTTCGGGGCCAAAAAACGCTGCGGTCTTTCCTCATCTTTCCTTGAAGGCGCGCGACATGCTGTCGGAAATCGGCTTGGTCAGATATTCGAAGAAGGTACGTTCCGAGGTCTGGATCAGAACGTCCGCCGGCATGCCGGGCACGGGATGGAAATTATGGACCTTGGCGATTTCCTCGTCCGGCACCTGTACGCGCACGATATAGACATCCTTCACCTGCAGGCCGGCATTTTCCTCGATACTGTCGGCCGAAACGTAAAAGACCTTGCCGTTCAGAACCGGTGTGGTGCGGCGGTTGAGCGCCGAGAGGCGGATTGCGGCGGTCTGGCCCTCATGCAGCTGGTCGATGGAGGTTCTGAGAACCTGCGCTTCAAGGATCAGGGGAACATGCGCCGGCAGGATTTCCATGATCGGCTTGCCTGTCGTGATGACGCCGCCCGGCGTATGATAATAGGACCGCACCACCGTACCGTTGACCGGGGAGCGGATGACGGTGCGCTCCAGCACCTCGGCAGCACCGCGCACCTGTTCCCGAACGCTGTCGAGATCGGATTCCGCGGTTTCCAGCGCATCGAGTGCTGCCTGCTTGTTGGCATTGACGGCGATGATCGCTTCCTGCTTGAATTTGGCGATTTCGGCCTCGCTCTGGTTCATCTCGCCGCTCAGGCGGGCAATGTCGCCCATGGCGTCGGCAATGGCGCGCTCCAGCGCCAGCATGTCTGTCTTGCGGATGACGCCGTCCTTGGCGAGTTTTTCCTTGGAATCGCGTTCCTGTGTCAGAAGTGCCAGCTGCCGGTCGAAGGACTGCTTTTGCCCGTCATAACCCGCATAACGGAATTCCAGTGACCTGATGTTCTTCTCGATCAGGTTCAGCTGTTCCTCGAGCTTGACGAGCTTGCTGTGGAACACGACGTTCTGGCTCTGGATAATGGCGTTGATGTCGGGATCGCCGGCTTCCTTCATGACGATGTCTGGTACCTTGAAGCTTTTTTCGCCCTGTGCCTCCGCGCGCAGGCGCGTGACGATGGTTTCGAGGCGGAGGCGCCGCAGCTGCAACATGCGCTCATTGGCCAGCGCCGTCGTCTTGTCGAGCGTCAGCAGCACATCGCCCTCCTTGACCGTGTCGCCTTCGCTCACCATCATGTCCTTGATGATGCCGCCCTCCAGATGCTGGACGACCTTGTTGTTGCCGGTGGCGACAAAGCTGCCCTGGGCGATGATGGCGGAGGAAAGCGGCGCCGTGCCGGCCCAATATCCGAAACCGCCGAAGGAGGCGAGCAGAACGGCAAGCCCGATGGAGCTGTGCAGCCGGATAGAGCGCGGCACCTCGCTGTACCATTCCAGCTGGCCCTGTGGTTTGACTTCCGCGATGGCGTTCTTTTTCCTGAACATGACGATCCTCAACCCTCGATCTGCGGGGACTGGCTGGCCGGACGGCCGTTGCCGGAAAGCGCCTTCAGCACCTCTATCCTCTCGCCGAACATGGCGACGGAGCCGTCCTTCAGCACCATGATCTTGTCGACGCATTGCAGGAGCGCCGGCCGCTGGGTGATGGTGACGGTTGTGATGCCCTGTTTCTTGGCGTGCAGCAGCGCCTTGGCCAGCGCCTGTTCGCCCTGCGTATCGAGGTTGGAGTTCGGCTCGTCCAGCACCACGAATTTCGGGTCGCCGAAAAAGGCGCGGGCAAGTGCGATGCGTTGTTTCTGGCCGCCGGAAAGCGGCGCACCGTCGGCGGCGACCACGGTTTCATAACCCTGCGGGAAACCGGCGATCAGCTCGTGCACATCGGCCAGCACTGCCGCCTCGTAGATCTGCCGGTCCTCGATGTCGTCGCGCATGCGGCAGATATTGGCCTTGATGGTGCCGGGGAAAAGCTGAACGTCCTGCGGCAGATAACCGATGCTTTCGCCGAATTGCCGCTGGTCCCAGTTGCGCAGGTCCATGAGGTCGAGACGGACATTGCCTGAGGTGGGCAGGATGGAGCCGACCAGCATCTTGCCGAGCGTCGTCTTGCCGGAGCCGGAATTGCCGATGATGGCGAGCGATTCCCCCTTTTTCAGCGAAAAGGAAATGCCGTTCAGGATCACTTTCTTCTGTGGCGGCGGCACGAAGAGGATGCGTTCCACATCGAGACGCCCCTCCGGATTGGGCAGGCGAAGACGCGGGAAATTCAGCGGCGAACTGATGAGAAGCTGCTTGATACGGCCATAGGAGGCGGCGGATTTGTTGAATTGATGCCAGCCTTCGATCGCCCCTTCGATAGGCGCCAGCGCGCGGCCGGAAATGATCGAGGCTGCAATCACCATGCCGCCGGTCAGCTCACCGGAAAGCGACAGATGCGCCCCCCAGCCGAGCAGCGCCACCTGGGTGATCATGCGGGCAGCCTTGGAGACGCCTGAGAACATGATGTTGCGATCCTGTGCCGCCACGTGCGATTTCAGAGAGCCGGCCGTTTCCCGGCCCCACATCTTCACGGCTTCGGGGATCATGGCGAGTGCGTTGATGATCTGCGAATTGCGCGACATGGAATCGAGGTGGAAATTGGCGCGGCTCAGATAGCCGGAAGCCTCGGAGAATTGTCTGGCGGTGAAACGCTGGTTCAGCCAGGCGATGGTGAACAGCACGGCGCAGCAGACCATGATGATGATGCCGAGGTGGGGATGGACAAGATAGACCACCACGATGAAGAGCGGCATCAGCGGCGCATCAAGGAAGGCAATAAGGGTGCCCGATGTCAGGAAGGAGCGCAGCTGCTGCAGATCCTGCAATATCTGATAATCCTTGCCGCTGCCATGCAGGGATGCGCGGGCGGCGGCCGAGAGGATCGGAGCGCCAAGCTGCACCTCAAGTTCAACGGCGGTCCGCATCAGGATGAAGCGACGGATGGCATCCATGAAGGCCTGCAGCAGAACCGCGCCGAGCACGGCGACCGTCAGCATGACCAGCGTGTCCATCGAGCGACTGGTCAGCACCCGGTCGGAAATCTGGAACAGATAAAGCGGAATGGCCAGCAGCAGGATGTTGATGGCGACAGTAAACAGCATCACCACCACCATGTTGCGGCGAACGGCTGCGATGCCCTTGGCAAGACTTGCGGCGAAATTGATCGGCTCGCTGCGTTTGTGGAAGCCGCTCTGGCTTCCGCCGCCGCCCCCGCCACCACCACCGCCGCCGCCATTGTCCACCGGATCCTTGCCGCCGCCGCCTGTCACCGGCCGGCGCTCGTTCTCGCGGACCGGCCCGCCATTGTTGTCGATGGTCTTGACGAAGGGCAGGTCGCTGTTGTCGATCTTGGCTTTTGGTTCCGGCGGGGAGGCGGGTTGCGGGGCCTGTCGCGGCGCCGGCCTTTCCTGGGGGATGTCCCGCAATTGCTCCGGTTGCTCTGTCTTCGCGTGCGGTTGGGGAAGGGGGTGTGGAGCGGTCCGCATGGGGGATGAAACGGTTTTAGCCGCCTGTTCCGCACCGGACAATTGGCGCAGGTTTTCGACGGCTTCGTTGATGGCCAAAATGCAGGCATCCGTCAGCCTGCTGTCTTCCGCGTCCTGATCCAGCGGCAAATCCAGCGAGCGTCCGTCGGCAATGGTTTTTCTTGAAATATGATCCATTTTATATTGGTCCCCTCGGTGATCTTGCGGTGTTTGCGGCTCGGCCGGGGGCAGGGGCACTGGCCGCCCGCCTGCCGGGATTACGCAACGACCGTCTGCATGACGTCGGATGGGTGGGCGTTCGACCAGGAGAGGTCGTGGCCGCCATTGATGACGCCGTCGGATTCGTTCTGGGTAGTGGCGGGATCGTCGTGAAGAAATGCGATGACCTCGTTTGCCAGCTGGCCGTGCTGCGCCGGCTGTGACGTATCGTTTTCGATGATGCCGCCCTGTATCAGTATGGCATCCGAATAGACGCCGCCGGCGACATAGGTGGTCGAGCCGAAACTGTCATAGTCGACGATCTGCGCGAGATTGACGACCGCGTTGCTGCCGGTGTCGATATGGACAGTGGCGTTTTCATTATTGTCGAGAACCTTGGCGGCGGCCTGGGTCACATCATCGGAATCGCCCAGCACGCTCACCTGTTTGATGATGCTGACATCATAAAGGTTGCCGGTGATGTAAAGGACATTCAGTCCCTGATAGCCGGCAAAATTGGCGTCGTGGGCAAGGGCGTCCGGCATGTTCGGGTCGCGCTCGTTGATCGCGTTCACCGTCTGATGCATGTAATCAGGCATGGTTTCGAACCTGCCGTTGCTGCCGACATTGTGAATTCCGGCATCGTTCCAGAGCAGGTTATTGCCGGATTGAATGGTGGCGCCATCAGGCGCATCGGGATTGGCGCGCGCCCAGTCATTGTCGTAGAGCACGGCAATCTGGCTGATGAGGTTCATGTCCAGCACATTGCCGCCGACGATGATCAGATCGTACTGCATGCCGATGCCGAGGAAATTGGCAATGTTGAGGGCGGCATTGCCTCCCGTCAGCAGGCTGACGCTTGCGCCTGAAGTGGTGACCGTCATCGTGTCGTTGTCGCTGACGAATTGGTATTGCTCGATCCAGTGGACGAAGGATACGTCCCCCTCCAGCACGCTGACGCGCCACGCCGTCGGGAATATCGGCGTCTCGCCTGTCTCATGGCTGTCTGCGGCGGCGTTTTCCGCGCCGGGGTAGATGGTGCGCTCGAAGCTGGCGATATTATAGGCTGCTGTCGCTGCCTGATCCTCGGAGCGGGTGAAGACCGATGAAATCTCGTCCCGGTCGCTATAGATATAGGCCTGGGTGATGGCGTCGATCTGGTGATAGTCGCCCATGACCGCGGTAACGGAGGTCATGACGCCGGTATTGACCAGGGTGGCGACATTGGCGACGATATTGGCGCCTGCCGCCACATCAAGGCTGTTGCCGGCGGGACTATCCTCATGCAATGAAACATCGCTCTTTTCCAGCTCTTCCGGCGGCTTGGCGATGCCGCGATCCGGCAGGAAGTCGTCGAGCACTGGCTTTTCGCTGGCTATCGAGCCGTTGATATAAAGCCCGTTGATATCGTTGCCGGCCAGAACGAAATCCTGGTCCGCACCGGTGCCGAGCGAGGTGACGTCATTGTCACGGGCATGTTCGATATAATCATGCGCCGATTTGGCGAGCGCCTGCAACGCGTCGTAGCTGTCTGTGCGCTGGAAGGCGGAAAAGGGCGTGAAGACGGCCGCTTCATTGTAGAATTCGACGGTGCGCTCGGTAACGAAGGTTGTGTCTCGGGCCACATTGGGGCCGTCGGTCATGTTCAGATAATCGTCGTCCTGAAGAATATTGACCTGCGTGACATGGGCCGCCACGGAGCCGGGGCCGGTATGAACAACCAGCTCGCGTTCGTCCTCAAAGGAAAGGCGGCCGGGAAAACGAAAATGGGCGGCGGAAATATCGGTCGGTATCGCATTTGCAAGCTGCTGCATGTCATATTCGACCATGCGGGCGAAATGCGGTTTCAGATAATCGAAATCATAATAGCCGGCGCGGTATTTGACACCGGGATCGTAGTCCTCAAGCGGGACGTCGTAATTTTTGTCGAGCAGCCTTGCCGCCTCATCGTCCGGCAGTCGCTCCGGATCGGAATGCGCCGGGCCTTCGCTATAGTTGTTTCTCAGACGCGCTTCCTCGACCACCGTGTCGAACAGGCCGATGAAATGCGCGATCATGTCGGAAATCTTGTCGATATGCATCGGAGGTCCCTCCCTGATCATTGCGGCGGGGACCGGGAGTGGCAGCCGGCATGCGTGCCCCAGAGGCCGTGCTGCGTTTTGCCGAACCCGGTTTTAAAACCGCAAACTGCACCGGCGGATGCCGGTGCAGCTCTTTTCGTCAAGAGGTGGTTATCAGGAGTGATCCTCACCGACGTCAGACACATGCGAGTTACCGCCTGTGATCGTGACATCAACGGCATTGGAGAGCATGTTGGCGCCCTGCACCAGTTCCAGATGGAAGCCGGAATTTGCAAGGATTGCCGATGCATCCGCGGTGCTTGTGCCTGCGGCATCGTCGCCGGCCTTGAGGTCCCATCCCTTGCCGTCCATGCCTTCCGCGCCATAGGCGTCGCCGGCATTGGCGCTCAGGTGGTTTTCCGCACCGCCATTCTGCATCTTGATGTCGTAGGCCTGATCCTGGTCAGCCAGATGGTTGGCCTGCACCATGCTGAAGCCGGTGTCATTGCCGTCGCCATTGAGCGAGCTGTTGAGGATATTGTCGACATCGAGCGTGAAGGAGAAGTCGTCACCCAGGTTGAAGGTGAGATCCCCGCCGGCGATGCCGAGATTGCCGACATCCTTGACGCCGGTGATGTTGCCGAAGTCGTCGTCCGACTTGTAGAAACTGTCAGCGGAGTTGAAGCTGTCGGAGGTCGTCGTGGTCTTGGTGGAGGTGTCGTTGTCGGAGTAGGTGAAGGTCTTGTTGTCCGAATCCGTAACCGTCTTCACATTGGTGTCGTTGTCGCTATAGGACTTGCTGTCATAGCTCCAGTCGTAGTCGGTCTTGATGTCGGTATTGGTTTCGGTGCTCGTCTTCACATTGGTGTCGTTGTCGCTATACGACTTGCTTTCGTAGCTCCAGTCATAGTCGTTGTCGCGGTTGTCACCGTTATTGGCGGAAACATCGATCTTGGCGTCAACATCCACATTGGTGCTGTGGTCGCTGTTGTCGTTGTTGCGGTTCTCACCATTTGCGGTGCCGACATTGCTGTCTTCCACCTTGGCATCATTGGTCGATGTGTTGGCGAAACCATCGGAAAGCGCGCCGATCTTGGTGATGTCGTCGTCGCTGCCGGATGACTTTGGATCATAACCCATTTCTATTTCCTCCGAAAAAGCTCGGAGCAGCTTTCGAAATCCCTCTCATCTCAAACGGGATTTTTTCGCGCTTGCTCCGTGTTGCACAAGATTGATGTTCTGCAGATGCACTCGGTACGTTTCATCTGCGGTTCGGCATCGGCCCGCGACCGGGCTCTTTTCGTTCAGCCCTGTGCGCAACTCGATATAAAGGCGCACAAATCCGTTCCTCGCTTCAATGGGAAGCGTGGTGGGCCTCGTCTTTTCGTTGTCATGTTTCTTGAAAAGGGACCGGCGTCTGCAAACACACGTCAAAGGCCGGGCTGGTCTTTCCATCGGCCGCCGTTTCAGCGACGGTCAGACTGTGCCGCAGAAAAATCGCGGTTCCTAGCTATCAATTCGGGCTAAACATCCTGGTGCCATCACCCCGATTATATATGCGGCAAGGCGATGCCGCGGCATCTTCTGGCTGCCGAGGCGGCAGATATCGGCAGCGTTTTCAGTAAAAAATGCGTCTCTCAAAAAAACATGATCCATGCCGGCGGCAAAGAGGCGCCGTGCCGAAAAGGCACATCTTCGGCAATCGTTTGCCGGGGAGCTATGTAAAGGGATATCAACTAAAAGTTATATTTTCTCGGATTGCAAAACCGGAGCGGAGGCTTTTCCGATGCCTTTGTTTTTGCGGCATTTCCGAATTGAAGGATTCTCTCTCATGGTAATCAATTTTGTATGCTTAATGTAAAAAATAACCCGTTTGGGCCATTTATTTACACAGCTTTTCGTATTAGCCTCCTTAATTAACGGGTAATTAATGATAGTTGACACGGCTTCAGGGTGAAAACTCCCCCTCTGATTTCAGGGGTAGCCTCCAGACGACAGACGGCACAACCAAAAAGAATGTAATGCGTAAGCGCTTTAGGGAGGCGTCAATGTTCATGGGAACTGCAGATTATGCGTCAAAAAAAAGCGGTGCAGTTGCGCCTATAAATGGAACTTTATTAATCATAGCGGATCCGGATCTGTTTTCCGAGTGCCTCGTGGAGGCGTTGGGCAAAAAGTTCCCCACATTCGCCGTGGTGAGCCTGGCCTCGTCAGCGACGATTGACGAGGATTATGGTGCCAATGTCCGCCTGGTGCTGCCATATCGCATGACGGGCGCGAAGCTTGACGCCGTTCTTTCGGCAATCAGGGAAAAGCACCCGGACGCACCGATCGCGCTTGTCGTCGAAACCATCGACAAGTTCGAGGAGCCGTTGAAGCAGCTGGTGGGAATGCGCATCATCGATGGTGTGCTGCCGCTCAACCTGCGACTCGATGTCTTCATGGCGGCTGTTGATCTGCTGATGAAGGGCGGAGAGCATTTTCCCGCCGCGCTTCTCGGCAAGCTCACGCCCTATTCTGCTGCCGTGAATGGCAAGAGCGTTCAAGAGAGCGCGGTGGTCGCCAATCGCGCTGACGCCCTTGCCGCCAGCAGAAGCGAGATGGCAACGCTGACGACACGGGAAGTGCAAATCCTGGATCTGCTTTGCAAGGGCACGCAAAACAAGATCATCGCCGACCGGCTGCATCTGTCCGAAAACACCGTGAAGGTGCATGTCCGGAACATCTACAAGAAGATGAACGTACGCAACCGAACGGAGGCGGCGTCACGTTTCTTCAATAAGGACGACGACAAGGCGTTTTCCGGCTGGAAGAACTGAGCGTCAGACTGGCTGAGGCCGCCCCGGCGATAGTTTCCGTCGGTATTCCGCTCCAGAAGCTCAGGGCCGCAGGAAGCAACGGGACTTCTGGCCAAATCCGCTCGGTGAGCAGATATAGGGAGAAGAACCGGAATAGGACTGCCGCGATATCGACGGCGTACCGGACGACGTGTCGGCAACAAGCGTCACAGCCGCATTGCCTGTCTTGTCGTAACCGTAGGAGGTCCTGGTGGGAGCGACCCGGGTCTTCATCGTCGTTGCATCGGCAGATGCGGTCTTGATGAGAACGGCGTCTTCGACCACGGCGCAGGAGGCCGTCGCGAAAGCAAGTGCTGCAAGAGCTGGTGCAACGAGCGCGAAATGATTGCGTCTGGTTGCTCTGCCGCTATGGGAATAAGGCATTTCATTCATCATGTATGTCCCCTGAAATCGACTGTCTGTCGTATCTCGCCGGGCGGTTTTGTCCCGGTGGACCGAGCCTTACAAAACCAGGATAGTCCCGACTGGTTGAGCGAAGCTTGCGCTAATGCTCAATAAGAAAGGCATAATGGAGGCATAGTTAAAAAGTATTAAATCAGGAGCTATTTTGAGTAGTTAAGGGTAATCAATTGTAATATTTCGATAAAATCAAGTTGACCTGTTTTTCGCCGCGCCTATCATAAAAGTTGAAATCTATCGAATCGAAATATTAAAACCTCCAGAAGAAATAAAAACCGGAGGATGATATTCAGGATACCGTACAATCGGGAGTTTGATCCAGTTCAAGGTGAATCAGCCGGGCTGATTCCTCATGGGGAGGAGTGTGTAATGCGTAATTTCGTTCCCAACGAACATGACAATGGCGTCACGATCTACTCGGAATGGCGTCCTGGCCAGCGCGTTCTCGTCAATGGCGGCGCTGGTTTTCTTGGCTCCCATCTTTGCGAACGGCTGCTGGCCTGTGGGCACGAGGTGATCTGTCTCGACGATCTTTCGACGGGACGAACGGCGAATGTGGAGCATTTACGGGACAATAAGCGGTTTCTGCTGGTCGAGCACGACGTGCGCAAACCCTATGACATCGACGTCTCGCTGATCTTCAACTTCGCCTCGCCGGCATCGCCCCCGGATTACCAGCGCGATCCGGTCGGCACACTGCTCACCAATGTGCTCGGTGCCGTCAATGTGCTTGAGGTCGCGCGCAGATGCGGTGCAACCGTCGTGCAATCCTCCACTTCGGAAGTCTATGGCGATCCGCTCGTCAATCCGCAGCCGGAAAGCTATTTCGGCAATGTAAATACAATCGGGCCGCGAGCTTGTTACGATGAGGGCAAACGCAGCGCCGAAACGCTGTTTTTTGATTATCACCGCTGCCATGGCGTCGATATCAAGGTGGGACGCATCTTCAACACCTATGGGCCGCGTATGCGCCCGGATGATGGGCGGGTGGTTTCCAACTTCATCGTGCAGGCGCTGAAGGGTGCCGATATCACCATTTATGGCGATGGCAGCCAGACGCGTTCCTTCTGCTATGTCGACGATCTGATCGACGGCTTCCTGCGTTTTTCGGCCAAGCCGAAGGATTGCACCGGGCCGATCAATCTCGGTAATCCGAGCGAAATTCCGGTGCGGCAGCTGGCCGATATCGTCATCCGCATGACGGGTTCCCGCTCGCGCATCGTGCATCTGCCGGCTGCCATCGACGACCCGCAACAGCGCCGTCCGGATATTTCACGGGCGAAGGAGCAGCTCAGATGGCAACCACGTGTATCGCTCGAAATCGGGCTGGAAAAAACCATCGTCTATTTCGATGCGCTGCTCGCTGGCAGGAAAGTGGCGGAGGCCGTATGAGATGGCCCGCACAATCCTCGTCACGGGCGGGGCCGGATTCATAGGCAGCCACATCTGCAAGGCGCTGGCGCAATCCGGCTTCAAGCCCATCGCTTACGACAATCTTACGACCGGCCATGCGGATGCGGTTCGCTGGGGGCCCTTCATCGAAGGTGACATTCTCGATGGCCCCCTGCTGAGAGCCACGCTTCGGGAATTCTCGCCGGCCTTCGTCATCCATTGCGCGGCCAACGCCTATGTGGGCGAATCCGTGGAGGATCCGCGCAAATATTACCGCAACAATGTCGGCGGCAGTCTTTCACTGCTCGATGCGTGTCTCGACCAGAATATTGGCGGGCTGGTGTTTTCTTCCAGCTGCGCCACCTATGGCGTGCCGCCGCAATTGCCGATCCGTGAGGAAACGGCGCAGATACCGGTCAATCCTTACGGACGCACCAAGCTGATCTTCGAAATGGCGCTGGAAGATTATGCCGCTGCCTATGGCCTGCGTTTCGTGGCGCTGCGTTATTTCAATGCGGCCGGTGCCGACCCGGATGGCGAGCTTTGCGAACGCCATGAACCGGAGACACATCTCATCCCGCGGGCACTGATGGCCGCTGCCGCAAGGCTGCCGCAACTCGACGTCTTCGGCGCGGATTACGAGACCAGTGACGGTACCTGCGTTCGCGACTACATCCATGTCAGCGACCTGGCCGATGCCCATGTGGCTGCCGTCAACTATCTGATTGACGGCGGTGAGACCCTGCGTGTCAATCTCGGCTCCGGCCACGGCACCTCTGTCGGTGAAATCATCCGGGCGATCCACCGCATCACGGGGCAGGATGTGCCGGTGCATTTCGGCGCAAGGCGCGCGGGCGATCCGCCGGCGCTCTTCGCCGATATTGAAAGGGCGAGGCAGGCGCTCGGCTTCGCACCCAAGCGGTCGGATATCGACACCATCATCCGCACGGCCGGTCCCGGTTTCGGACTGGAGGTGCGGTCATGAGGGCTCGCTCCACCTCTTCGGTCGCATCGCCGCGCGCCGCAGGCGCGCTGCGGATGCTGCCTGTCTTTACCGGCTGGAACCGCATGGCCTATCGTCTCGGCATCGGCGGCTGGCTGGTGACACTTGCCTATTTCTGGCTCTGGTGGCTCGACCGCGATCGGGTGATCGACTGGCCCTATTATGTCATCGTCACGATGACGCTGGCCTGGATCACCCTTCTGCCATCCTATTTCATCTTCATCTTCCTGAACGCCAGGGTCGTTGACCGGCGGTCTCCTTTGCCTGCGGGCCGGGTGGCGATGGTCGTCACCAAGGCGCCGTCGGAACCTTTCGCCGTCGTGCGCAAGACGCTGCTGGCCATGCTGGAGCAGAAGGGGCTGGAATTCGACGTCTGGCTCGCGGATGAAGATCCGGATGCGCGGACGCTGGCCTGGTGCGGAGCGCATGGCGTTTTCGTCTCGACCCGCAAGGGTGTCGCCGATTATCACCGCAAGACCTGGCCGCGCCGCACGCGTTGCAAGGAAGGCAATCTCGCCTATTTCTACGATCATTACGGCTATGACCGTTATGACTTCGTCGCGCAATTCGACGCGGATCACGTGCCGCAACCGGATTATCTGCGTGAAATCATCCGCCCTTTTGCCGATCCCTCGGTTGGATATGTTTCCGCGCCGAGCCTATGCGATGCCAATGCCGCTGAAAGCTGGGCCGCGCGCGGCAGGCTTTATGCCGAGGCAAGCCTGCACGGCGCACTGCAGCTTGGTTATAATAGTGGCTGGGCGCCGCTCTGCATCGGCTCGCACTACGCCGTTCGCACGCAAGCGCTGCGGGAAGTGGGCGGTCTGGGGCCGGAGCTTGCCGAGGACCACTCCACCACGCTTTTGATGAATGCCGGTGGCTGGCGCGGCGTTCATGCCGTCAACGCCATCGCCCATGGCGACGGGCCCGTGACCTTTGCCGATCTCATCGTGCAGGAATTCCAGTGGTCGCGCAGCCTGATGACGATCCTGCTGCAATATTCCGGGCGTTACGTGCCGAAGCTGACACCGCGCCTGAAATTCCAGTTTCTGTTTTCGCAGCTATGGTATCCGCTGTTTTCCGGCTTCATGGCGCTGATGTTCGTGCTTCCCGCCGTCGCCCTGATGCGAGGCCATGTGCTGGTCAACGCCTCCTATCCGGCGTTTCTGGCGCATTTCCTGCCGATTTCGCTGATCATGATCGTATTTGCCTTCTTCTGGCGGGCGACGGGCGCTTTTCGCCCGCATGATGCGAAACTCTTCAGCTGGGAAGCGATGGTATTCCTGTTTCTGCGCTGGCCATGGTCGCTGATGGGTGTGCTGGCGGCGATACGCGACACGATCCGTGGCGATTTCGTGGATTTTCGTATTACGCCCAAGGGCACGCAGGCCAAACCGCCGCTGCCTCTGCGGGTCATCGCGCCCTATATGGTGCTGGCGGCGGTGAGCCTTCTTGCCATGGTGCTGGCGCCGCGCGACAGCGGGGCGGAGGGCTTCTTCATTTTCGGGGCGATCAATGTGGCGATCTATGCGGGGCTTTCCGTGTTCCTGCTTGTTCGCCACACGATCGAAAACGGTTTGCCACGGCTGCCGACCCTGCGCGGCGGTGCGACTGCTGCTGCCTGTTCACTGTTGCTTGTCGCGGGCAGTGCCGTGGAGCTCAGTTCCCATGCGATTGGCGGGCTGGAAGCCCTGTCGCACGGGCAGCCCTACGTCACCTTCACCGAAACGCGCTTCACGGTTGCCGGTGCAGGCGCGGAGGGCGCGAGATCGGTGCGCCTGAAGCTGCGCATCACCTTGCCGGGTCTGCCCGGATATCAGGAGATGCAGGCGGAACCGGCGGTCGTGCCATCGCCCGCGGTGGCAACCGGAGAAATCATGCTGGCCGACAATAGGGTCGGGCAATAGAAGGAGGAGGCTGTGATGAGAACAACAATAAGCAAATGCGGATTCTCCGCTTTCGTACTCAGTCTTGCGGTGATCGCGCCCAGTGCCGTCCACGCCGCAGGCGGCACGAAGACGCCGAAACCGCTCAGAACCAGCGAAGTCGTGGACATGTACTTCGACAAGACCTGGAAATGGGATACGGGCGGCGGCCGCTTCATTGCCGACGGCCGCAAATTCATCGCCGCGACGGAAGAAAAAGGCAGGAAGTCCGTCGGCGAAGGCCGCTGGACTGTCGATGCCAACGGAACGCTGTGCATGCGCGCCACATGGAAAAGCGGGGCGGGAAGCGGCAAGGCCGATACCTGCTTCGACCACGGCCGCATCGGCAAGGTGCTCTACCAGCGCAAGCAGGGCGGTCAATGGTATGTGTTCCGGCACAACCCGCCGAGGCCTGGCGATGAATTCCTGAAACTTGTCCGCAAGGACGACGTCACCCCGCAGATCGCCGCCTATGACAAGGCGATGACGGCGACGCGGTAGGGAGGAAAGTGTCATGCAGATAACCAGAAGAAGATTGCTCTTCGCAAGCGGAGCTGCTGTCGCTTTTTCAGGCAGCATGTACCCCATGTTCAAACTGGACGCGCAGGGTGTCGCGCCCATGGGCTCCACGGGCATGAAGACGCTTGCCGACAAACGCCCGACATTACATGCGGACGGCATCCGCTTCGGCGCCTACGATCCGCACGGCGATTTCACCGGACAGGCCGGGGTGGCGACGGAGCATCTGTTCCTGCCTTGGGAAGACGTGGATCTCGACAGCCTTGCGCTTGCCGACGCCTACGCTCTGGAGCGCAAGCGCAATGTACTGATCACCGTCGAGCCCTGGTCGTGGGACGTCAACTGGCGGCTTTCGTCCGACGAGTTGCGTCGCAAGGTGCTGGGCGGCGACTACGACAAGAACATGCAGGCGATTGCCGCCCGCATGTCGGCGATGAAAAGTCCGTTGATCCTGCGTTGGGGACAGGAAATGGAAGACATGTCCGGTCGCTTTTCGTGGTCGGGCTGGAACCCGCAGGATTACATCACGGCCTATAAACGCGTGGTGGACATGACCCGCAGGGCGGTTCCAGGTGTCAAGGTGATGTGGTCTCCCAAGGGCCTCGATGGGCTGCGGGCGTATTATCCCGGCGATAACTATGCCGATCTTGTCGGCCTGTCGGTCTTCGGTCTCGAAGACTACGACAAGATCGAATATGGCGGACCGAAGACTTTCTCCGATCTGCTGCGCAAGGGATACGGCCTCGTCGAAAACCTCAACCGGCCGGTCTGGGTTGCTGAACTCGGATATGAGGGTGGCGATTCCTATGTTCGCCCGTGGATGAACGACGTGACGCTGAAACAGGCGGATTTTCCGAAGCTGGAAGAGGTCGTCTATTTCAACGACAAGGACGTGCACCCCTGGCCGCACAATCTCGGCAAGCCCGACTGGCGCGTGGTGCGTCCGGCCAAGGCCTGACTGAGGCCGGAGCGGGCCGAGCGGACGCCCGGCCCGCTCGCCCGCCCGGACATTATCCACTGACCGCCAGCACGGCTTCTGCCTCATAGATGGCGCAAACGATGTGATAGAAGGTGCTGGCCGGTGCCGGCTCGTCGATCATCGGCCTGTCGGCCGGCCATTTGTCGAACCACAGGCCCCTGACCGGCGTATCGAGGAACGGCTGCAGCGCACCGATGGCCCTGAGGCCGGACGCAAGGTAACGTTGCCGCTCCTCGCCGCCCGTCACGCTGGCAAGCCGCACGGCCGCCTTCAGCCATTCCGTCTGCGGCCATAGTCGCGCCAACCCGTCATGCACCGAAAAATCATCATAGAGGCTCATCACCGCCACCTTGCGCCGCGGGCAGATGCCATGCTCTTCGCCGATCTCGAACAGGCGTTTGGCCTTGTCGATCGCCTCGCCGTTGTTGCGCAGGCTGCCCCAGCGCACCAGCAGCCAGGCCCATTCGAACTGATGGCCGGGCTCCATGATCCGGCCCTTGTCGCTCGCATGCGGTGTCCAGTCATGGCCGAAGAATTCGCGCAGGCCCCCATTGCCGCCATCGATGAAGCGGGTGAGCGCAAGGTCGGCGATCTCGTCGGCCAAAGCCGCCCATGGACCATCCGGATCCTGCGTCTCCCAGGCCAGCATCGCTTCGAACAGATGCATGTGCGGATTGGAGCAGAGCGGCGTGCGCGGCGGGTTCGCCTCCTCGAAACCGGCGAGGGGATGTTTGTAGTCGCGCTTGAGGATGGCGAGAATATCCAGCGCCCGGCCGCGCATCTCGTCCTTGC
The DNA here is from genome assembly GCF_002005205.3 of Rhizobium rhizogenes. The sequence continues at coordinate 1,967,159 of NZ_CP019702.2, forward strand.
GCTCGGGAAGGCTTGCGGCGGTCTGGGCGGCGGCGAAAAGCGCAAAGGCCTGATTGTAAAGATCGAAGGTGGGATCGATCAGCCGTCCGGCCTGGTCGGCGAGGTTGCCGTAAAGGCCATTATCGAGACGGTAGACCTTTTCGAACCAGCTCAGACCATGCAGGAGCGCGTCTTTCCACGGGCCCTGCCAGCCATGCTGGCCGGCGGCGGCAAAACAATAGGCCTGACGCGGCTGCACACGGGCGCGGCGGTCATCGGAAAAAACCGGTTTCGCATCCTGACCGAGGCGCTCGTAAAAGCCGCCATCCGGGCGGGCGGAGCCGACCTCCCACCACAAGGGCAGCGCATCCTCATCCAGCCATTTCCGTAATGTCCCGACCTCTTCGCAAAGCGCCTGGGCGGCACTCGGAAATTGCACTGTCATAGCTCAACTCTCTGTTTTTACAGGTGAATGAAAAAATAGGTCAATAAAAATACGCAAATATGAAAGCAAGTAGATCATGGGATATATTGCGCTGCAACCGTAAAAATTATCGACCTCACCGGGAGCGAACCCCTGGTGGCGCGATTGGTTCCGCAATTCATCCCCGCAAGGCAGGATCAAAAACGATTCGAAATTCATAAAGTGTCAGAAATTACAACGAAAATTTGAGATTGCTTATTCGTAGTCCTCACGTATTTCGTAACAATGGTCTGGTCATTAGTGATTCGGTCTCCTTTTAACCTGGGCGGCGTTGGGGAAACAAAGGGGCGCAAGGCAGTGAAAGTTTCTGCCTATACTTCATTGCTGTTCTCCATTGTGGTTCTTTCGGGCTGCAATACTCCCGCGGGCGTTCGTTCGTTCGGGGGCGCGCAGATGTTGTCCCCGTCCGAGGCGCTGATCTTCCCGCCGCCGGGCGGCCCGGAGATCGTCACCGTGGTCAGCCGCACCTATTCGAACGCCGTTGCGCAGCAGGTCATATTGCGATCCGAGGCCGCCACGCCCGGACAGAACTATATCAAGGCCGAATTTTTCGGCCCGCAGCAGGCCGGCGATACGGATCGTGACGCCCTGACTTTCACCGGTTTCAGGTCCGCATCCGTCGCGCGCGAAATCCGCGCGGAGTTTCCGGGCGAAAACATCGCCATGTCGGCGAATTACCTGCAGAACGGTTATGGCGCCTTCTCCTATGCCGCCGGTAACGGCCGGGGCGATGACACATGCCTTTATGGCTGGCAGGATATACGCTCGCCGGAAAGCATGCGGCAGGACTTCCGCAATCTCGGGCGCATCAAGGTGCGACTGCGCCTCTGCCAGTCCGGTGCGAGCGTCGAGCGGCTGCTGGCGGTGATGTATAATTACACGATCACAGGCACTTATGCTTCGCAAAGCTGGAACCCTTACGGCACGCCGCAGCCGGTGGATAAAAACCTCGGACGGCCGGGCCACCCGGTCTATCCCGTCAGGGCGGATGACGTGCCGATGCGGCCCGGTGGCGAGGTGACCGCCAGCGTGCCGGCACGGCCTGCCCGTCGCGTCGCCGCCGTCGCGCCCGTGCAGCCGGAACCACAGCCGCTTCCGCCCGTTGCTTCTGTCAGTATTCCGTCGCCCGCATCGGCCGGCGCGCCGGCCCAGCCTGCGCGGCCAGCGGTTGCGGGCCGGCGCGGCGAGGGTGATCCGGCGGAGAGCAGCCCGCAGTCGTCGCAGGTTCCGCAGGTGTCCATTCCCTCGCCAGCCTGTCTCACCGGAGCGGGAACGGCGCCGGGATGCAGATGATCCGGGGAAGTAGTGCGGCAATTCCGGGCCGAGATTCCGGATGGGGAAGAGAACGGAAAGTTTCTGGATGAACAAGGCCATCACAGTCATTGTCTGGTTGCTTGTGTCGCTTTGCGTTCTGGCCATCATCACGATGCCGGTCAGCCTGCAGACGCATCTGGTGGCGACCGCCATTTCGCTCGTTCTTCTCGCGACCATCAAAGGCTTCAACGGGCAGGGGGCCTGGCGTCTGGTGGCGCTGGGTTTCGGCACGGCCATCGTTCTGCGTTATGTCTACTGGCGCACCACCAGCACGCTGCCGCCCGTCAACCAGCTCGAGAATTTCATTCCGGGTTTCCTGCTTTATCTCGCGGAAATGTACAGCGTCGTGATGCTGGGCCTCAGCCTCGTCATCGTGTCGATGCCGCTGCCGTCGCGCAAGACGAGGCCTGGCTCGCCGGATTACCGGCCGACTGTCGATGTCTTCGTGCCAAGCTATAACGAAGATGCGGAGCTTCTGGCCAATACTCTGGCGGCGGCCAAGAACATGGATTACCCGGCCGACAGGTTCACGGTCTGGCTTTTGGATGATGGCGGCTCGGTGCAGAAACGCAATGCCAGCAATATTCTCGAGGCACAGGCCGCGCAGCGCCGCCATGAGGAGTTGAAGAAGCTCTGCGAAGACCTCGACGTGCGTTATCTGACGCGCGAGCGCAATGTCCACGCCAAGGCCGGAAATCTCAATAACGGTCTCGCCCACTCGACCGGCGAGCTGGTGACGGTCTTCGACGCCGACCATGCGCCCGCCCGCGATTTCCTTCTGGAAACGGTCGGTTATTTCGAGGAGGATCCCCGGCTCTTCCTGGTGCAGACGCCGCATTTCTTCGTCAATCCCGATCCCATCGAGCGCAATCTGCGCACCTTCGAGACGATGCCGAGCGAAAACGAAATGTTCTACGGCATCATCCAGCGCGGCCTCGACAAGTGGAACGGTGCCTTCTTCTGCGGCTCCGCCGCCGTGCTGCGGCGCGAGGCGCTGCAGGATACGGATGGCTTCAGCGGTGTCAGCATCACCGAAGATTGCGAGACGGCGCTGGCGCTGCATTCGCGCGGCTGGAACAGCATCTATGTCGACAAGCCGCTGATCGCCGGGTTGCAGCCGGCCACCTTCGCAAGCTTCATCGGCCAGCGCAGCCGCTGGGCACAGGGCATGATGCAGATCCTGATCTTCCGCCAGCCCCTGTTCAAGCGCGGCCTCTCCTTCACGCAGCGCCTGTGCTACATGTCATCGACGCTGTTCTGGCTCTTTCCTTTCCCACGCACGATCTTCCTGTTCGCGCCGCTGTTCTACCTGTTCTTCGATCTTCAGATTTTCGTGGCCTCGGGCGGCGAGTTCCTCGCTTATACGGCCGCCTATATGCTCGTGAACCTGATGATGCAGAATTATCTCTATGGCAGCTTCCGCTGGCCATGGATCTCGGAACTTTACGAATATGTGCAGACGGTTCATCTCCTGCCTGCGGTCGTGTCCGTGATCTTCAATCCGGGCAAGCCGACCTTCAAGGTGACGGCGAAGGATGAATCCATTGCCGAGGCGCGGCTTTCGGAAATCAGCCGGCCCTTCTTCGTCATCTTCGCGCTTCTGGTGGTGGCGATGGCGTTTGCCGCATGGCGCATCTACAGCGAGCCCTACAAGGCCGATGTGACACTCGTCGTTGGCGGCTGGAACCTGCTCAATCTCATCTTCGCGGGCTGCGCGCTCGGTGTCGTTTCCGAGCGTGGTGACAAGTCGGCATCGCGGCGCATCACCGTCAAGCGGCGCTGCGAGGTGAAGCTTGAGGGCAGCGACACGTGGGTGCCCGCCTCCATCGACAATGTTTCCGTGCATGGCCTGCTGATCAATCTTTTCGACAGCGCCGCAACCGTCGAAAAGAACATGACGGCCATCGTGAAGGTCAAGCCGCATAGCGAGGGCGTGCCGGAAACCATGCCCATCAACGTGGTCCGGACGGTGCGTGGCGAAGGTTTCATTTCGATCGGCTGCACCTTCTCGCCGCAACGCGCCGTCGATCACCGGCTGATCGCCGACCTGATCTTCGCCAATTCCGAACAATGGAGCGAATTCCAGCGCGTGCGCCGCAAGAACCCGGGTCTCATCCGCGGCACGGCGATCTTTCTGGCCATATCGCTGTTCCAGACGCAGCGCGGCCTCTTTTATCTGGCCCGTGCGCTGCGGCCGGCCTCCCGAAGCACCAAACCTGCCGGAGCTGTAAAATGACCGGCAGCAGCATGATCAGGGGTTCCCTGACAGCATTGATGTGGGGTGTCGCCGCAACCGGTGCGATGGCGCAGTCCTCGCCTTTCGACATGTCGCCGGAAAGGCCTGCCCAGACCGCCCCTGCGCCAGTGTCGCCGCCCGTCATTCCTCCCGCCGTGCCTCGCCAGCAGCCTCCGGCATCGACGCCGGTCCAGCCGTCTGCGCCGCCGCCATTTGCCGTTCAGCCCGCGCCCGCATCGCAGCCTCCGGTCGCATCGCCTGCACCGGCTGTTGCCGTTCCTCCGCTTCAGGAAGGGACAAGACCTGCGCCGCCTCGGTCGTCCTCATCCGCTGCTGACAGCCGCCGCCGTTATATATTGCCTTATGAGAAGCTCAGCCTTTCCGGCGAGATGGATCGGCGGCAATGGGGCATCTATCTGACCCCCGAGCAGGCGGGGGCTGCCGTCTCGCTCAATATCGGCTATCAGAACGCCATTGTGGTTGCACCCGAAAGCTCGAATTTTCAGGTCAGCCTGAACAATGTTCCGCTGGACGCGGCGCGGATCGAAGCGCCCGACGGCGAAGGCAACGTTTCCCTGAAGATCCCGCCCGGTGTCTTGCAGGTCGGGACCAATCTCGTCACGCTCGGCGTGCAGCAGCGGCACCGGACGGATTGCACGATCCAGTCCACCTATGATTTGTGGACCGACGTCAACCCGGCCAATACCTATATTGGCTTCAATGCCGATGTCGCCGGCACCTTTGCCAATATGGACGATATCCAGGCGACCGGGCCGGACGGCAAGGCCACGACGTCGATCGAGATCGTCGCTCCGGCTCTCGGCAATCCGGCATTTGCGGATTCGCTGTTGCGGCTGTCGCAGGCGCTGGCGCTTAGAACCCAGATGCCGAACCAGACGATCCGCTTCGTGACGGCCCCTTCCACTGAGCGCAAGGCGGGAACGCTGACGGTTCTGGTGGGCACCGCCCGGGAGATCACGGGCCTGGCTGGCGTGTTGCCGCCTGAGGCATCGGCGGGCGCCTTTGCCGGTTTTGGCACAGCCGCGCCGGGTGGCCTCTCACCTCTTTTTGTCAGCGGCCCCACACCGCAGGCGGTGCAGGCGGCGATAGAGACGCTGTTTTCGTCGATCTCGCGGACGCCGGGCGCCCAGAGGACGACGTTCTCGACCCGTAGCTGGCATGCGCCTGACGTTCCGCTCGTCATGTCGGATCGCCGTATTGCGCTTTCCGAACTTGGCCTCGAAAGCACCGAGTTCAGCGGGCGCCGCTTCCGCAACGAATTTTATATCGGCCTGCCCGCCGATTTTTATGCCTCGGCCTATGGCGAGGCATCGCTGCTGCTCGACGCGGCCTATTCCTCGCAGGTTTTGCCGGGCAGCCATATCGATATCTACGTCAATGACCAGATTGCCTCGACGGTACCGATCTCCAACAATGGCGGCGGTATTTTCCGGCATCTGCCTATCAACGTCACGATGCGCCACCTGAAACCGGGGCCGAACAAGGTGACGATCGAAGCGGTGTTGATGACGGCGCAGGATCAGACCTGCGCGCCCGGTGCGCCGGCCAGCACGACGCCGCGCTTTGCCCTGTTCGACACCACCGAAATCCATATTCCGGATTATGCCCGGATCGGCCGCAAGCCGGATCTCGCGGCGATGGCCGGCGCCGGCCAGCCCTACAGGGCCGCCGGAAGCCCGGTCGCTCTCTCTCTCGACCGGTTCGATACCGACACCATGTCGGCGGCGGCAACGCTCATCAGCCGGCTTGCGAGCGTTGCGGGACATCCGATCAATGTCGAGACCGTTGCCTCGCCGCTGGTGATCGGTGATCGCGATGCGCTGTTCGTCGGGACGGTCTCGCAATTCCCGCAGGCGTTGATCAGCCAGTTCAATCTCGCTCCCTCCAGCCAGGTCGCGTGGAAAGTGGGAACCGGCGTGCAACCGCTGGTCCAAAACAGCGAAACCCTGTTCAATGACTGGCGGCAGCGGGTCGATGGCGGCGTCTGGGAAGGGCAGGTCTCGTCCTTCGAGGAATGGATGAAGCGCAATTTCGACCTGAGTTCGGATACGCTCCGTTTCCTGCCGGCGGCCGAGCAGCCCTATGCCCCGCCCGCCAACGTCTCCTTCATGCTGGCGCAGGGGCTCAGCCCCTCCGGCGAGGGCGTCTGGACGCTTGCCACTGCGCCGACCTCGGCGGAACTGCTCGACGGCATGTCGGCGATGACGCGCGAGAACCGCTGGGGCGACGTCACCGGACGGGTTGCCGCTTACGACGCGGCTGCGGAAAAGGTCGAAACAGTTGAGGTGGAACGGCCGTATTTTTACATAACGGGGGCGTTTTCACTCTCCAACTGGAGACTGATCGCCGCCAACTGGCTATCGTCCAACGTGCTTTCCTATTCGCTGGCTTTCATAGGGTTCGTGTCGCTTCTGGGCTTCGCTACCTTCGTGATGCTGCGCCTGATGGGGCGACACCGATGACGGGCTGGATTTCGAAACTTGCCGGCATTGTCTGCCTGTCCGCGATGGCGCTGATTGTGGGTATTTCCGCCGTCCGCGCCGCATCCGTATCGCCGCAAGCGTGGTCTGCCTATAAGGACGCCTTCCTCGATCCCGGTGGGCGCATCATCGATACCGGCAACGGTAATATAAGCCACAGCGAGGGGCAGGGTTACGGCATGTGGCTCGCCGTGCTTTCCGACAACATCGCCGATTTCGAACTGATCTGGAGTTTTACGCGCACCGAGCTGCTGGTTCGTGATGACGGGCTTTCCGCGTGGAAATGGGATCCACGCACCCGGCCGCATGTCACTGATATCAACAATGCAACCGATGGCGATATCCTGATTGCCTATGCGCTGGCGCTCGCCGCCGGCCAATGGAACCGGCAGGATTACGCCGAGGCGTCCGCAGCCATCGCATCCGCCATCCTGAAGAAGACCGTGGTGCAGCGCGGCGGGCGAACGCTGCTTTTGCCGGCCGCCAGCGGTTTTGGTGAGGATGACCGTAAGGATGGTCCGGTGGTCAATCCGTCCTATCTGATTTTCGAAGCCTTTCCGGTCCTCAATCTGGTCGCCCCGTCGCCGCTCTGGAAAGCGATTGCCGATGATGGCGCGGCACAGGTCGGCGCCTTCGCCTTCAGTGACAGGAAACTGCCGGCGGACTGGGTGTCTGTGAAAACGAAGCCGCAGCCGGCGGCGGGTTTCCCGCCGGAATTCGGTTACAATGCGGTGCGCATACCGCTCTATCTCACACGGGCGAAAACGGGATCGCCCGAACTGCTTGCGCGGCTGAAAAGCGGTATGACGCTGGACGACGGTGCTGCCGGCACTTTCGACCTGAAAAGCGGGGCGGTCAAGGATGTGCTGTCCGACCCCGGCTATCGGGTCATTCCGGCACTGGCGGACTGCGTTGCCGGCGGCTCGACCATTCCCGCCGAGCTTAAAAACTTCCAGCCAACACTTTATTATCCTTCCACATTGCATCTTCTGGCATTGTCGTTTCTGGCAAGGAATAACGGGGAATGCCGATGAACAAACCTCTGTCGACCTCGGCTCTCATCCTGCTTCTGATCGGGCTTGCCGCCTTCCACTGGCGTGACAGCATTCTTGGACGGGTGTCGGACGTGCATACATCGGCGGTGGGGGAGAACCGTGCGGCGCAGCGGGTTTCTCCGGCGGCAGCCAATCCGGCGCAGATCAATGCATTTCTTAAGAACCGCGAGGTGGCGCAGGTGACGCAGCCTGCGCCACCGGTGACGGTGCCGGCGACCGACCCGCAGCCGGTGACGACGACCGGCGGGCAAACACCGCAAATGCTGACAGCGCAGGCACCTGCGTCCCGCGCCGGCCAGCCGGCGTCGGCCAATATGCCCGATGTCGATCTCAGCGCGCTGCGCTATTTTGCGGCGAGGGGCGATACCCAGCGCCTGCAGGCCGAAATAGCCCGGCTGCGCACGCTCTACCCCAACTGGATGCCGCCCGCCGATCCTCTCGCCATTCCGGAAAATGGCGATCCCCGGCTGGATGCCATGTGGCAGCTTTATACCAATGGCCGCTACGCCGAGGTAAGAAAGGCGATTGCCGACCGGCAGCAGGCGGAACCCGGCTGGCAGCCGCCGGACAACCTGACGGGCATGCTTTCCCTTGCCGAGGCTCGCCAGCGGCTCGTCAATGCGTCCGATCTCAAGCAATATGCGACGGTGGTGGATACGGCTGCCAACAATCCGGGATTGCTGACCTGCAGCGAGGTCGATGTCCTGTGGCGGGTTGCCGATGCCTTCGCCAATACCGACCGGATGGGACGGGCGCGGGACGCCTATCTCTACATTCTCAACAATTGCACGGTTGCAAGCGACAGGCTCGCCACCGTGCAGAAAGCATCTGCGCTTCTGCCGGCGGAAATGATCGGCGAACTGCTTGCCAAGGAAAAGCCCGGAGCCGACGGCCAGTTGGAGTTCGAGCCGGTAAAGAACGATCTCGCCCGCCAGTTCGTGGCGAAGGCGGGAGAAAAAGAGGGCGTTTCCGTTCCCTCGGCCTATCTGATGCGGCTTGAAAGGCTTGCCGAGACCGACAGGCTTGCGAGCGATGCGCTGCTGCTCGGCTGGTACAATATCCGCCAGAAGAACATGACGGAGGCGGAAAAATGGTTCCGCAAGGCGCGGGAAGAGGAGGACAGCGCTTCGGCCTCGCAAGGGCTGGCGCTGGCTCTGATCGACCGCAACGAGCCTCGCGAGGCCGAGGACGTCATGTATAAATGGCGTACGGCATCCGATGATGCGCTGGCGACCTATCTTGCCGCGACAGCCAATCTCCTGGCGCTGGAGCCGCCCATCGTGCTGCCGCCGGATGTGCTGCAGCGCATTGCCGCCGAGACGGTGGCGCGCAAGGATGCGGCGACTGCACAGCAATTCGGCTGGTATTCGCTCGCCTTCCGGCAGACGCAGCTTGCCCTGCAATGGTTCGGCACCGCGCTTGGCTGGAAAGCGGATGACGAACCGTCGGCCTATGGCATGGCGGTCAGCTATCATGACCTGCGCAATCTTGCAGGCCTGCGCGGCATTCAGCAGCAATGGGCAAGCCGCTCGCAGCGTATCGCGGATGTGGGGACGGCCCGCATGGTCGACCAGTCCGGCCAGCCGCCTGCGCCCGTAACCGCGCCGCCTGTTGCCGCAACGCCGCAGCCGATGGCGTCAACGTCTTCCGCGCCGCAGGCTGGAGCGCCGGTCAGCTATGGCCAGCCGGTTATCCAGCAACCTGCCGCGGAACCATCGCGCAAGCAGGCGCGCCTGCCGGCGCAGACCCAGAAGACCAACAGGACCGCATCACGCCCACGTTCCTGCGCCGCCTATCCCGATCCGCAGCGCCTGCCGCCGCAGCAGGCGCTTGATCTTGGCTGGTGCCTGATGGAGACGAACCGGCCAGCGGAAGCGCTGAAGGCCTTCGAATCCGCCATTGCCGGCGGCCAGTCAACCGTCAAAAGCGATGCGGCCTATGGTCAGAGCCTTGCCTATCTGCGCATGGGGCTGACGGACCATGCCGCCGTCTCGGCGACGAAATCGCGCATGGACCGTCCGCGCGCCACGGAGTTGCAGGTCTCCATCCTGGCGGACAGGGCGGTTTCCGCCTTCCAGTCGAAGCGTTATGCGGAAACGCTTCTCCTGCTCGATCAGCGTTCGCGGCTCGCCGACGAGCGAACGGACCTGATGGTGCTGCGCGGTTATTCTTATCTTGCCATGCGCTGTTACGCCGATGCCGCCCAGATTTTCGAAAGCCTTGCTTCCACCGGCCACCAGGATGGCATCAAGGGACTGGCGGCAGTGCGTGCCGCCCGGCCGAGCAACGGCCCGCAGGGCGGCGGCTGACGGGCGGCGGCCAGAGCCTGGCCGCTGCTATCCCGCGTCTGTCAGGTTGCGGATGATACGCATGAAGATGCGCGCGCCGATTTCGATCAGATCATCGGGGAAGTCATAATCGGGATTGTGCAGGTTGGGATAGTCTTCGCCTGCGCCGAGAAAGAACATGGCGGATGACGAAACGGCGCGGAAACGGCCGAAATCCTCCGAGGCGCGCATCGGCAACCCTTCCGAACCGTGGGAGATTTTCTCCTCATCCAGCGCCCGCCGGATATGCGCCACAGCCTCCGGCGTGTTTTCGCAATGCAGGAAGATATCGTCATAGGCGATGTCGAGCGACAGTTGCTGTTCGTCCGCCACCTTCTTCGCGAGCGTTTCCGCGGCCGCGCAGAGCCTTTCCATCCGGTCGTCCGTCAGCGTCCGGAGTGTCGCCCAGATTTCCGCGTCAGCCGGGGAAATACCGAAGGCGGCCTCGCCCATGACGGCATGGGTGATTGTCACCATCGAGAAATCAGGCTCGGGTGGGAAGCCGGAACCAAGATCCGTCAAGGCCGGCATCAGTCGGGATATCGCCCGCATGGGGGAGATGCCGTGTTCGGGGGAGGAAGCATGTGCCGTCTTGCCGGCGAGGCGGATCTTGACGCCGCGCGATGCGCAATTGACCGGCCCCTCCACCACGCTGACATGGCCGAACGGAAGACCGGGCAGGTTGTGAAGCGAAAAGGAGTAGTCGGGTTTTATCTCCGCAAAACGCGGATCGGCGAGGACGGCGGCGGCGCCTGCGCCGGTTTCCTCCGCGGGCTGGTATAAAAGGATGATGCGACCGCTGCCGGGTCGCTGCCGGGAAAGGCCGAGCGCAAGCGCCGTCAGAATGGTGGAATGGCCATCATGACCGCAAAGATGGCCCTTGCCGTCGGTGCCGGAGCGGTGTTCGGCCTCGCTTTTTTCATGGATCGGCAGCGCATCGAGTTCCGAGCGGATAAGGATCGACGGGCCGCTTTTCCCGCTGTCATAGATAGCGGCAACGCCATGGCCGCCAAGATCCGCGAGCAGCCGGTCGGGTCTTGCCCCGTCAAGAAAGGTGCGGATGCGCCGGGCCGTTTCCTTCTCTTCGCCGGAAATCTCCGGATGACGGTGCAGATCATGGCGAAGCTCGACGAGATCGAGCATGTCCTTGTTGGTCAGAAACATCAAAAATCCTTGCAAGTCGGCCGGCCGGTTTTTCCTGCCGCAACTTACAGATCATTGCCTTCAATGCAAAACCTTTGGCGGGTGCCAGCGCTTGCCCGCCGCCTTTGGCTTGGCGGCAAGTGTGATGGCATCCGCAGGCAGCGGCACCTTGGTTTTTGCGAGTTCCAGCCGGGCAAGGGCCGCGCGGGCTTTTTCCGCATATTCCAGATGCGCGGCATCGTCCGAATGGTAATGCTGCAGCCTGTCGAGAATCTCGGCGCCTTCCATCGCCCTTTCGGCGGCGATGAGGGCGACGGCACATTTATAAAGTGCCTCGCGGTGGAAGGGCGCGCGGTTGGTCACCTGACGGAAGGCCTCGGATGCCTCGTGATAATGCTGTTGCGCCAGCCGCGCCTCGCCGATGCGCAGCCAGAGCAGAAGCGGGTCCTGACCGCCGGCGAGAAGCGCCAGATAGGCTATTTCCGCTTCCCGGAACTCGCCACGGTCAAAGGACAGATTGGCCAGCCCGAATTGTGCCCCGGAATGTTCCGGCGCGGCGGCCAATACCTGACCGAAGGCGATATTGGCTGCGGCCTTCTTGCCGGTCTTGTAGAATTTTAGGCCCTGTTCATAGACAAAGCGGATGCTGCGCGGATGCAGCGTGCCGCCGAGATTGTCGCCCGAGCGGGTGCGAAATAGCGTGCAACTGAGCTTCTGCTCCTCCGGTCCGAAGAAATATTTGTAAGGCTCGTTGCCGCGCAGGAAATCATAGGTCTTGAAACCCTGCTCGATGGCCCTGCGGATGCAGTGGCCATGCAGCACCAGCCCGGGTGAGGGGGTTTTCCAGTTCTCGTCGCGGCCGGTAATGTAAAACAGTATCGACATCTTCCGCCGGTCGATGATGTTGGCGAGCGCGCCGAGCGGCTGATCGCCGTACCACAGGACCGGCACCTCCAGATCGCCACGCCTTTGGCAGTCCATCAGCATCTGGCGCGTTGCGCCGATCAGCAGTTCCGTGCGTTCCTTGCCCTTGTGCGGCGCCCAGCGGATGCGCCAGAAATCGAACAGGATGTCCATGTCCCGTTTGATCGTTTCGTCCGTCGCGAAGGTGATGCGGTATTCGTCGCCACCCTCCACCTTTCTGAGAAATCGCCGGAGCTTCTGTCGCGTCTGGCTGCTCATATGGCTTTCGAGATAACCGTCGAACGTGTCCGGCAGGGTGACGACCGGGCAGATGCAATTGTTGATGTTGTAGGGGTTGGTCGGCATGTTGTCCCGGAACATCACGAGCGGCCCCTGAAGCGCGCGGATCATCGCGTCGCGCCGTTCCGGCGGCCCGGAAAGGTAATCGAGCTTCAGTTCGGTCCAGTTCTGCTGGCGAATATAGGAGCAGAAACCGGCAATGGCATGATTTTCATAGTCCGGCAGGGTGATGAAGCCGGTGTAATCGGCCGCCGCATTGCCGGCCATGACGATGCTGTCGTGAAACCGGCCGGTTTTCTCGTCCGGTTCGGTGACGATGCGCAGCGGGAAAAACGCCACATAGGGCGAGCCTTCCGGACGCTCCCTGAGCGCCAGGATGAACCAGCGCCTGCGGCGCGGCATATAATCGCGAAGCCAGCCCCAGGAGAGGAAGTGCCGCGCATGCGGGTCGGCCATGAATACCGATTCCCAGTTTTGCCGGATCGCTTCGAAGCCGGCGTCGGTGTCGATGATGTCGATGCGCATGTGTCCCCTCCCAATACGGATCACAAAATCGGGAGGGTTCATTCTATGGGCAAATGGCCGCCTTCAAATATTCCGTTCGGGTGAAAGGCTCACATCAAATGGGATTAGCCCGCGGCAGGTTCGGCATCGACGCGCCGCGACAAAAAACCCCTTGTCCGTCGATTGTAACTCTCTAACATGCGGGCTGAATGCGCGGCCGGCTCAACGATCCGCATGGCACAGGAGTTCTCTTATGGCTGTTCCTTATATGCTTCTCACCGGTGCGAGCCGGGGAATAGGGCATGCCACCGTCAAGCTGTTTCAGGAAAAAGGCTGGAGAATCCTTACCGTATCGCGGCAACCTTTTTCGGAGGAGTGCCGCTGGCCCTCGGCGCGGGAGAGCCATATCCAGGCCGATCTGGAGGACCTGTCACGCATTGAGGAGCTTGCCGACGAGGTTCGTTCGCGCCTGCCGGAAGGCAAGCTTGCCGCGCTCGTCAACAATGCCGGAATTTCGCCCAAGGGTGACGGCGGAAGCCGTCTCGGCGTCATGGATACGACGGCGGATATCTGGACACGGGTGCTCAATGTCAATCTCGTTTCCACGGCGCTGCTCGCCCGCGCGCTTTTGCCGGAACTGGAGGCGGCGAAAGGCTCCATCGTCAATGTCACCTCCATCGTCGGCTCGCGCGTGCATCCTTTTGCCGGCGTGGCCTATGCCACATCGAAGGCAGCGCTTGCGGCGCTGACGCGGGAACTGGCGCATGAATTCGGCCCGCGCGGCGTGCGCGCCAATGCCATTGCCCCGGGGGAGATCAACACCGCCATCCTCTCTCCCGGCACCGCCGAACTGGTGGAAGCGCAGGTGCCGCTCGGCCGGCTCGGCACCACGGCCGAGGTGGCGCAGACCATCTATTTCCTCTGCTCGGAACAGTCGAGCTACATTAACGGCGCGGAAATTCACATCAATGGCGGCCAGCACGTCTGACGCTTCAAGCTCATCCAACCGAAACGGAGCCCTTACCGATGACCATCCTGCCGAATTCCGTCGAGGCACGCGATATCGCCTATCAGATGCACCCGAACGTCAACCTGCGCAAATTCGAAAAGACCGGCGGTCTGGTGATCGAAAGCGGCGAGGGCATCTATGTCACCGACAGCAGCGGCAAGCGTTATATCGAGGCGATGGCGGGGCTGTGGTCGGTGGCGCTCGGTTTTGGTGAGCAGCGGCTGGTGGATGCGGCAACGAAGCAGATGCAGAAGCTGCCCTATTACCACACTTTCTCCTACAAGACGCATGGCCCATCCGTTGATCTCGCCGAGTTGCTGATCGAGCTTTCGCCGGTGCCGATGTCGAAGGTGCACTTCACCTCGTCCGGTTCCGAGGCGAATGATCTGGTCGCCAAGATGGTTTGGTATCGCTCCAATGCGCTCGGCAAAAAGGACAAGAAAAAGATCATCGGCCGCATCAAGGGTTACCATGGTGTGACGATCGCATCAGCCTCGATCACCGGCCTGCCGCGCAACCATGAGAGCTTCGACCTGCCGCTGGACCGCATGCTGCATACCGCTTGCCCCTCCTATGTGCATTTCGGCAAGGATGGGGAAAGTGAAGCGGATTTCACCGCGCGTATCCTGAAAGAGCTGGAGGACCTGATCCTTCGCGAAGGTCCCGAAACCGTCGCCGCCTTCTGGGGCGAGCCGGTGATGGGCGCCGGCGGGGTTCTCCTGCCGCCGGAAGGATATTGGGAAGGCGTGCAGGCGATCCTGAAGAAATACGACATTCTGCTTGTCGTGGATGAGGTTATCTGCGGTTTTGGCCGCACCGGCAAGATGTTTGCCTGCGAGACCTATGGCATCAAGCCGGATGTGCTTGTCGTTTCCAAGCAGATTTCGTCGTCCTACATGCCGCTTTCGGCGATCATCATGAATGATAGTTTTTATCAGCCGATTGCCGATGAGTCCGATCGTATCGGCTCCTTCGGCCATGGTTACACGGCCTCCGGTCATCCGGTCGCGACGGCGGTGGGGCTGGAAAACCTGAAGATCATTCAGGAGCGTGATCTGGTCGGTAATGTCGCCCGGCTGGAGGGCAAATTTCTCGATCATCTGAAGGCGCTTGCCGATCACCCGCTCATTCATTCCTCGCGTGGCGTCGGTCTCCTTGGCGCGCTGGAAGTGAAGCCATGGGAAGGCCTGAAGGCCGGGGATACGACGCTCGCTATTGCCGCCGCCATCGAGGAGGAGGGTGTCATCACCCGGCCGATCGGCGAATCCATCTGCTTCTGCCCGCCGCTGATCATCACGGCTGAGCAGCTGGACGAGCTGTTTGCCGGCGTGAAACGTGGTCTCGACAAGGTCGCGGCCGCACGCGGCTGACGATTTTATCGATTGCGCTAGCCGAGCGTTCCTGCTCGGCTAGCTTATCCCCTGTAGGCCACGAGCACTGCGCCGCAGGCGATCAGGACAACGCCGAGCCAATTGGGCAACGACAGCCTTTCCCCCAGAAACAGCACCGCAAAGACGGCGACGAAGACGACGCTCAGCTTGTCGATGGGGGCGACGCGGGCGGCATCGCCGATTTTCAGCGCCCGGAAATAACATATCCACGATGCGCCGGTCGCCAGCCCTGAAAGCACGAGGAACAACCAGGTTCGCCCCGAAATGGTGGAGGGCTGCTGCCAGTTGCCGGTGATGTAAACCATCAGGCCGGCGGCGGCGAGAATGACGATGGTGCGGATGAAGGTGGCGAAATCGGAATTGACGTTCTCGATGCCGATCTTCGCAAAAATGGCGGTGAGCGCCGCAAAAGCCGCTGACAGCAGCGCCCAGAATTGCCAGGCGAGAAACAGGTTCTTCATGTGATGCCGACTCCGTTCATCCATTCGCTCCCGTCTGGCTCTACAGCATCTGTCTTGCGATAAGAACTGTTTTCACAATTGTATCTGAACGTGGAAGGCCGGCGCATCGATCACGATGCGCCGGCCTTCATGTAAGAGCCTGTCCGGACGGAGCCGGGACAGGCCGGACCTTGGGAGGTCTTATTATTCGGCGGGCTGAACCGATGCCGGCAGTGCCGTATCCACATCGGCAATGCCGGAGATTTCTTCCTGGCCGCTGAGCACGCGGGCAAGCTGGTCCTGATCCAGTTCGCCTTCCCAGCGGGCGACGACGATGGTGGCGACGGCGTTACCGACGAAGTTGGTGAGCGCGCGGCATTCCGACATGAAGCGGTCGATACCGAGGATCAGCGCCATACCGGCAACCGGAACGGAAGGCACGACGGAGAGCGTTGCAGCGAGCGTGATGAAGCCCGCGCCGGTGATGCCGGCCGCGCCCTTGGAGGAGAGCATGGCGACGAGCAGCAGCAGGATCTGTTCACCGAAGGACAGGTGGATACCGGTTGCCTGGGCAATGAAGAGGGCCGCCAGCGTCATGTAGATGTTGGTGCCGTCAAGATTGAAGGAGTAACCGGTGGGAATGACGAGGCCGACGACGGAGCGCTTGCAACCGGCCTTTTCCATCTTGCTCATCAGGCCCGGCAAAGCGGCTTCGGAAGACGAGGTGCCGAGAACCAGCAGCAGTTCTTCCTTGATGTAGCGGATGAGCGCGACGATGGAGAAGCCGTTGTAGCGGCAGACGGCGCCGAGAACCACGAACACGAACAGGAAGGACGTGATGTAGAAGGTGCCGATCAGCATGGCGAGGTTGGTGACGGACGAGATGCCGTATTTGCCGATGGTGAAGGCCATGGCGCCGAAAGCACCGATGGGGGCGGCCTTCATCAGGATCGCGACCAGCTTGAAGATCGGATACATCAGGGCATGCATGAAATCGGTGACGGGCTTGCCCTTTTCGCCGACGATGCCGAGCGCGATGCCGAACAGAACCGAGAAGAACAGCACCTGCAGAATGTCACCGCTGGCAAATGCGCCGACAATGGTGGTCGGGATGATGTTCATCAGGAAGCCGGTGATGGTCTGCTCATGGGCCTTGTCGGCGTAGGTCGCGACGGCCTTGGCATCCAGCGTGGCCGGATCGATGTTCATGCCGGCGCCCGGCTGCACGGTGTTGGCGACGATGAGGCCGACGATGAGCGCGAGCGTGGAGAAGATCAGGAAGTAGATCATGGCCTTGCCGGCCACGCGCCCGACCTTCTTCATGTCGTTCATGCCGGCGATGCCGGTTGCGACGGTGAGGAAGATGACGGGAGCGATGATCATCTTGACGAGGCGGATGAAACCGTCGCCGAGCGGCTTCAGCTGTTCGCCGAAGGCCGGATAGAAATGGCCAAGCGCGATACCGGCGATGATGGCGACCAGAACCTGGAAATACAGGTGCTTGTAAAATGGCTGCTTGGCGTGGCCTGCGGCCACGGCTGTCGTATCGATCATGTTTTTTCCTCCTCGGCCTCACCCTGCCTTTATTGGCCTCCCGGGTTCGCCGTGACGTTGACGGCTTCGCGCCGATTGCGGAGTCATGTGCAATACGCATGCCAGACTTGCTCATTTGTCGTAACTGGCTGATTTAAAAAGTACTTTTTATTGACGCTTTGCCGGCTCACGGGCATTTGTGCGGAATTCCGGACAATGCCTCTTGCGGTCTGTGTGTAAATCCGCACAATTGACGTATGACCTATCAGGATCAGGCACCTCATTCTCAGGCGAAACGTCGCGCGCAATGGCTGGCGCTGGCTGGCCTGTGGCTGCTCGTCAGTCTTGGTGTGCTGCTGGTGGCCGATGAATTCGCCCGTCATCAGGCGATGCGAACGGCGGCTTTCGAGGCCTCAACCGATGCCGAGCTGAAGATTGCGTTGCTGAATGTCGCGTTGGAGCGGCCGCGCGCCATTCCGCTGGTTCTGTCAGGTGATCCCGATCTTTCCACCGCGCTGGATGGCGGCGACGCCGTCGCGGTCGATCGGCTGAACCGCAAGCTGGAGGGGCTGATTGAAGGCACGCAGTCGTCGGTCATCTATGTGACCGGGCCAACCGGTCTCACCATCGCTTCCAGCAACTGGCGGGAGGAGGACAGCTTCGTCGGCTCCAACTACGCATTCCGGGAATATTTTCAGGCGGCGATGAAAACCGGCATGTCCGAACATTACGCGCTCGGCAATGTCAGCCGCCGGCCGGGTCTTTATATCTCCCGCCGCATCGATGCCGCCGACGGGCGGCCGCTTGGTGTTGTCATCGCCAAGGTGGAGTTCAACCGTCTGGAATCGGACTGGAACATTGGCGGCAAGCCGGTTTATGTGGTCGACAGAAACGGCGTCGTGCTGATGACGAGCGTGCCGGAATGGCGCTTCAAGACCGTTGCACCGATTGACGAGGCGCGGCGAAAGGTGATTTCCGAAAGCCTGCAATTCGGCAATGAGACGCTGGCGATCCTGCCTTTCCGACCGGCCCGCTCATCGGACGATGATGTTCCGCTCATCCATGTCGATGAGCCGGGGCGGGAGCGCGGCGATTATCTGCGGCTGGAAACGCCGGTGCCGACGACCACATGGACCCTGCATTACCTGCAGCCCGTAGCGCCGGCGCTGAACGCCGCCATCCGCGAGGGCCGGGTGGTGGCGCTGGCGACGCTGATGCCGCTGATGGGTCTTTCGGCCCTGTGGCTATGGCGCCGGCACAAGACGCTCAAGGAAAAGGAAGAGGAGCAGCGCGCCCGCGCGGAGCTGGAAATGAAGGTGCAGGAGCGGACCCGCGACCTGACGAAGACCCGTGACCATCTGCAGGCCGAAATCGCTTTGCATGAAAAGACAACGGGCGAGTTGCGCAATGTGCAGCATGAGCTGGTGCAGGCCAACCGCCTCTCTATTCTCGGCCAGGTGGCGGCGGGTGTGGCGCATGAAATCAACCAGCCGGTGGCGACGATCCGCGCCTTTGCCGACAATGCCTGCACCCTGCTGAAACGCGACCGCTTGTCCGAGGCCACCGAAAATCTCGAAAATATCGCCGCGCTGACCGAGCGCATCGGCACGATTACCGGTGACCTGAAGATATTGGCCCGCAAGGGCCGCACCGCCGCCGAGCCGGTCAGCCTCAAACTGGTCATCGAAGGCGCGGTCATGCTGTTGCGCAGCCGTTTTTCCGGGCAGATGGATGCGCTGGATATCGCGCTTCCCGATCAGGATTTGAAGGTGCTGGGCAGCCGTATCCGGTTGGAGCAGATCCTCATCAACCTTCTGCAAAACGCTCTGGAAGCCACTGAAGCGATTGACAATGCGCATGTCGAGGTGCGTGTGCGTGAGGAGGACGACATGGTCGTGCTTTCAGTCAGCGACAATGGCGGTGGCATTCCCGAAGACATTCGCGCCCAGCTGTTTTCGCCTTTCAACACCTCAAAGGAAAGCGGCCTCGGCCTTGGCCTCGTCATCTCCAACGATATTGCCTCGGACTATGGCGGACGTATCGAGGTGGCGGGCGGCGAGGCGGGCACGTGTTTTTCCGTATATCTGAAGCGAGCATGACATGACGGCGGATGGAACCATTTTCCTGGTGGATGACGACTCGCAGCTGCGCAAGGCGATGGTGCAGACGCTGGAACTCGACGGATTGCCGGTCACCTCCTTTTCCCGTGCCGAACAGGCGCTTGCGGCTCTGAGCGAGGATTTCGACGGCGTCATTATCACCGATGTGCGCATGCCGGGCATGACCGGCCTCGAATTCTTCGACCATGTCCGCAAGATCGATGCTGATTTGCCGGTTATCCTCATCACCGGCCATGGCGATGTGCCGATGGCGGTCGATGCGCTTCATAACGGCGCCTATGATTTCATCGCCAAGCCTTTTCCCGCCGAACGCATGGTGGAAAGTGCCCGCCGGGCACTGGAAAAACGCCATCTCGTACTGGAAAATCGCGCGCTTCGCCGCGCTGCTGGGCAGGCCGAGGACGATCTGCCGCTGATCGGCCAGACGCCGGCCATGGAGCGTCTGCGCACCACACTTCGGCACATTGCCGATACGGATGTGGATGTGCTGGTGGCGGGGGAAACGGGCAGCGGCAAGGAAGTGGTGGCGACGGCGCTGCACCGCTGGAGCAGGAAGCGCTCGCGGGGAAATTTTGTGGCGCTGAATTGCGGCGCGCTGCCGGAAACGGTGATCGAAAGCGAGCTTTTCGGCCATGAGCCGGGCGCTTTTACCGGCGCGCAGAAGAAACGTGTCGGCCGTATCGAGCATTCCAGCGGCGGCACGCTGTTTCTGGACGAGATTGAAAGCATGCCGCTTGCCGTGCAGGTGAAGATGCTGCGCGTGCTGGAAATGCGCGAGGTGTCGCCGCTTGGTTCGAATGAGGAGCGGCCGGTCGATATCCGCGTGGTGGCGGCGGCCAAGGTCGATCTTGGCGATCCCGCCGAGCGCGGCACCTTTCGCGAGGATCTTTATTACCGGCTGAATGTGGTGACCCTGTCGATACCGCCGCTGCGGGAACGCAAGGCGGATATTCCGCTGCTGTTTTCCCACTTCGTCACCAAGGCTGCCAATCGTTTCAACCTGCCGGTACCGCAGATCAGCGCCGGCATTTCCCGTCGGCTTCAGGAGCATGACTGGCCGGGCAATGTGCGCGAACTCGGGCATTTCGCCGAAAGGGTGGTTCTGGGGCTGGAAACGGAAGCTGCCGCCGCACCCGTTGCACAGGCTGCCATTCCCGCTTCAGGCACCTTGCCCGAGCGCATGGATGCAATCGAGGCGCGGATCATTCGCGAAACGCTGGAACAGTCGAATGGGGATGTGGCGGAGACAATTGCAACGCTCGGCATTGCCCGCAAGACGTTTTACGACAAGCTGCAACGCCACGGCATCAACCGGGCGGATTATGTGAAGAACTGAGAGGGGCGTGAAAGGCCTGCAACGCTTTGGACGGGTTTCCCACACTCGGGTCATCCTCGCCCTTGAGGCGAGGATCCATCGGCCCTCGAAAGTGTGGGTCCTCGCCTCAAGGGCGAGGATGACGGAGGAGGCATTGGCGCGCATCGCCAGTATGACGCTCAGCTTTTCTGCTGTCGCTCCTGCTGGAAGCCGCTGGCGTAATTAGCCCGCGACGCAGAAATGACGCTGGCCGTCATAATCCGTATAGGTGCCGGTGCGGGTGTTGAAGCTGCGGTAACGCTGCGAGCAATAGTCGTACCAGGCGTTGGTCCACGGCTCGATGGTGCGATAGGTGGCGCGCTGGCCATAGACCGGGCGGCTGTCATAAACCGGCTGCGGGCGATAGACCGGTGCCGGGCGATAGACGGGAGCGGGACGGTAGACGGGGGCCGGGCGGTATTCCTGGTAATCCGGCTCGTCATAGACATAGCTCGGCTCATAACGGCGCGGCGGATCGATGTAGACGCGCTCATCGTCAACAGGCGCCGGGCGGGAAAGGGCGGAGCCGACGGCAACGCCGGCAGCAAGGCCGAGCACGCCACCCAGAAGGGCGGCATCGCGACGGTCACGACGGCCCCAGTCATCGGCAGAGGCGGTGTTGAAAGGAACGATGGTCGCGGCGGCAACGGCGACGGCCAGAACGGTTTTAGCTGCAAAGGACGACATGGTCTTCTTCCATCCAGATGGCAGGGGCGCTGCCAGTTGCAAATTCGATGGTTAAAGAAATATAGCGGCGCTGCTGAACGGGCGCTGAATGAATTGTGGCGCGCTGACGGCCGGAATTGGAACGGGTTTCTCCCGGTTTTGCAGGCCGCGACGCCGGGCGGCGGCGCGGCAGGACCGTTTCAGGCGGCGTAACGGCTGATCGCCAGATCGTGCGTATCGATCTCGGGCTTGTTCCCGCTGATGAGATCGGCAAGCACCCGGGCGGAACCGCAGGACATGGTCCAGCCGAGCGTGCCGTGGCCGGTGTTGAGATAAAGATTGCTGTAGCGGGTAGCGCCGATGACGGGCGTGCCATCCGGCGTCATCGGGCGCAGGCCGCACCAGAATTTCGCCTGGGTTTGGTCCCCCGCGCCGCCGAACAGGTCCTCCACCGAATGGGTCAGCGTTGCCTGTCGTGTGGCCGGCAAATCCTTGCTGAAACCGGCGATCTCGGCCATGCCGCCGACGCGGATACGCGAGCCGAGCCGGGTGATGGCCACCTTGTAGGCCTCGTCCATCACCGTCGAGACAGGCGCGCGCTCTTCCTTCACGACCGGAACGGTAATGGAATAACCCTTGACCGGGTACACCGGCAGGTCAAGGCCGAGCTGGCGCACAAATTGCGGGGAGTAGCTGCCGAGTGCAGCGACGAAAACATCGGCTTCTACCAGACCCTTGGTGGTTTCCACGGCCTTGATGCGGCCGGCTTCAACGATGGGACGCATGATGCCGGTATCATAGATGAAGGTAACACCGGCCTCCTCCGCCATGCGGGCGAGCTCGGTGGTGAACATGAAGCAGTCGCCGGTCTCATCGCCGGGCAGACGCAGGCCACCGACGATCTTCTCCTTGGCGGGTGCAAGACCGGGCTCAATGGCAGCGCAGCCGTCGCGGTCGAGAATTTCGAAGGGCACACCGCCGGCGGTCAGCACGTCGACATCCTTGCCGATGGCGTCGAACTGCTTCTGGGTACGGAAAACCTCCAGTGTGCCCTGCATGCGCTGGTCATATTGAATACCAGTCTCGTCGCGCAGGGCCATCAGGCAATCGCGGCTATATTCGGCAACGCGCACCATGCGGCTTTTGTTGATGGCATAACGCGCCGAGGTGCAGTTGCGCAGCATCTGGCTCATCCAGCGCCATGCGGCCGGATCGGCTGTCGGGCGGATGATGAGAGGGGCATGTTTCATGAACAGCCACTTCATCGCCTTGACCGGAATGCCGGGGGCCGCCCATGGCGAGGAATAGCCGGGGGAGACCTCACCGGCATTGGCGAAGCTGGTTTCGAGCGCGGCGGCCGGCTGGCGGTCGATCACCGTCACCTTGTGTCCGGCTTTGGCCAGATACCAGGCGGATGTCACGCCGACGACGCCGGCTCCGAGGATAGTGACGTTCATGATCGTCTCACTTGTGATTGACTGATGTTGAAGCGGCTTCCGGGGTTTCTCCCGGCTGAATGTAGCTGCGGCGGTAACGGCGTCCGAGGCCGGTCAGGATTTCATAGGCGATCGTGCCCGCATCCTCGGCGATGTCTTCCAAAGTCTGGTCAGGCCCTATCATCTGAACGAGGCTGCCCTGGGTTAATGTTCCCTCGGGCAGGGCCGATATGTCGAGAATGATGCTGTCCATCGAAACGCGCCCGGCAATCGGTAAACGAATACCATTGTACCACGCCGCCCCGCGATTGCTGAGCGAGCGTGGCAGGCCATCGGCATAACCGGCGGCGATTGTTGCAAGACGTGTGGGGCCTGCGGCTTCGAAAGAGCCGCCATAACCGACCAGTGAGCCGGCGGACACGGTGCGTGTCTGGATGACGGCGAGATCGAGACGGACAACCGGCTTCATTGGGTTCGGACGGGCAACGGAGGGTGCGCCGCCATAAAGCGCGATGCCGGGGCGCAACAGGTGATTGTGATAATCACTGCCCAGAAAGATGCCGCCGGAGTTGGAAAAGCAGACGGGCGCACCGGGAAAAGCGGTGGCGGCCTTTCGCATCACCGCAAGCTGCGCGGCATTGGAGAGGTGTTCCGGCTCGTCGGCGCAGGCGAGGTGGCTCATGACGAAGGCGATGTCGATACCATCAAGCAATTGCGGCTGGGACGTGAGGATTTCCAGCTCTGCGGGGGAGAGGCCAAGACGGCACATGCCGGTATCGATCTGCACCGCCGCCGGCAGTGTCCTGCCAAGCTTTTTCGCATGGGCCGACCATTGCGCAATCTGCTCCAGCGAGTTCAGAACCGGGGTGACGGCCATGGCGGCGCAGGAGGTCTCATTGCCGGGCTGAAGACCGTTGAGCACGAAAATCCGCGCCTGTGCCGACAGACGAAGCCGGAGCGCCAGCGCCTCATCGATATGGGCGATAAAGAAATTGCGACAGCCTGCGTCGAACAGGGTTTGCGAGACGATATCAGCGCCGAGACCATAAGCGTCCGCCTTGACGACCGCTGCCGTCTGCGAGGCCGGGGCCATGGCCGCCAAGGTCAGGTAATTGTCGCGTAATGCGCCGAGATCGATGCTCAGATGGCCGCTTGCACCACCGGCTGCCTGCTGGCGGCTGATCTGCATGTCCATGGTCGTTCACCCTCATTTTTATCCCATGAGAGTATTGCAACGATTATCGAATTTCTTGGCGATTGTTCGAAGGAAATGCGATAGAATTCAAAATGGCGCAATTTTCTTTGTCTGATTGGAATTTTCTATGTCGTCACTTGATGCGACCGACCGCCATATCATCCGCCTGCTTCGGCTCAACGCCCGTATCAGCAATGCGAAGCTGGCCGCGGAAGTCGGGCTTTCGGCCTCGGCCTGTCTGCGCCGGGTCGATATTCTCGAACGGGAGGGCATTATCCGCGGATATACGGCGCTGACCAGCGGCCTTGCGGGCGGCGAGGTCATCTCGGTCATCGTGCAGATCACGCTTGACCGCCAGACAGAAGATTTTCTCAACCGGTTCGAGAATGCGGTGCGGCGGTATCCGGAAATCCGTGAATGTTACCTGATGACGGGCGGCTCGGATTATTTCCTGCGCTGTGAGGCGGAAAGTGCGGGGGATTTCGAGCGGATTCACAAGGAGATTCTGTCGAAACTGCCGGGGGTTTCGCGGATTCATTCGAGTTTTGCGATCCGGAATGTGTTGGCGACGCCGAAGGTTCGGTGAGGGATTGAGTGCGCAGAGCGTGCGGCTTACCCCCCTCTGTCCTGCCGGACATCTCCCCCTCAAGGGGGGAGATCGGGTGAGGTTTCTGCCTCAGTCCCACGCAATCCTCTCAATGTGAGAAACTTCGCTCATTGAATGGTGAGCAAGCCGCTTGTCGATCTCCCCCCTTGAGGGGGAGATGTCCGGCAGGACAGAGGGGGGTAAGCCCCATGCTCCTACGGCATCCCGTCACCACCACCGATAAAAATGATGCACCGGCCCCCGCCCATTCCCGACGGCAAGCCCGCGCCCAGCATCGAGCGCCCCGTTCAGATATTCCTTCGAAAGCCCAACAGCCTCCCGCAGTTCACAACCCCTGGCAATGTGGGCCGTAATCGCCGCCGCCAGCGTGCAGCCGGTGCCGTGGTCGTTCTTCGTGTCCACCCGCGGCGCGGCAAGCGCCAGCATGGTGCCATCAGCAAACAAATAATCCGTGCTCTCCGGTCCATCACCGTGACCGCCCTTGATGAGCACGGCTTTTGCACCGGCCTTGAGGATCGTCTCGGCCTGGCGGTTGATGTCCGTCTGCGTCTGTGCAATCGGCGTACCGGTCAGCAGCGCCGCTTCGGGCAGGTTTGGCGTGACGACGGCCGCGAGCGGCAAAAGCTCCCGCCGCAATGTCTCGATGGCGTCCTCATGCAACAGCCGGTCGCCTGATGTCGCCACCATCACGGGATCAAGCACCACCGGTTGCGATTGCCGCCGCAGCCGTTCCGCGATGGCGGCGATGGTTTCGATCCGCGAGACCATGCCGATCTTCACTGCATTGACGGCGAGATCGGAAAAAACGGCATCCATCTGGGCAACGATGGTGGCTACCGAAATATCCTCCACCGCCGTCACGCCCCTGGTGTTCTGGGCGGTGATGGCGGTGATGACGCTGGCGGCATAGACGCCGAGAGCGGAGAAGGTCTTGATGTCGGCCTGAATGCCGGCACCCCCGCCGCTGTCGGAGCCGGCAATGGTCAATGCAATGGATGTCATGGCTGTCTCGCTTTCAGCGCCGCGTCAATTGCAGAGCGGAAGCCTTTGGTTGCGCTGGCAATATCGCCTGCCCGAAAGATGGCGGAAATGACCGCGACGCCATTCGCGCCGGCCTCGATGACTGACGGTACACGGGCAAGGTCGATACCGGCGATGGCGCCGACAGGCATATCCGGCCGCCATTCGCGCAGCAGGGCGCGAAGCGTCGCAAAACCATCGATACCGACCGGCTTGTCCGGGTTCACCTTGGAAACCGTTTCGAACACGCCGCCAATGCAGGCGTAATCGGCGGGCATGGAGGCCGCCCGTTCGGCATCGGCACGGTTCTTGACGGTGAGGCCGATGATCGCCTTTTCGCCGAGAATGCGCCGTGCGGTCTTCGCATCCATGTCATCGGCACCGAGATGCACACCATCAGCGCCGGAGGCGAGCGCCACATCGACGCGGTCGTTGATAACAAGCGGCACACCGGTGCCGGCGATGGCCTCATGAATGGCGCGGGCGTTGTCGATCATTTCGCGCGTCGAGCCGTGCTTGTCGCGATATTGCAGAATGGTCGCACCGTTGAGGGCGGCCACCAAAGCAAGCTCGGGTAAGGGCGCGACATCGGCAAGACTGGCATCGACCAATGCGTTGAGGCGGTAATCAACCTTGTTCATGCTCTATCCTCGCGTGGTTGATGATGTCTTCCCCCGAGATTTCGGAAAGCGCATCCAGAAATGCCGGTTCGAAGGTGCCGGGGCCCTTGGCCTGTTTCGCAGCGAACTCGGCGGAAACCCCTGTCACGGCAAGGGCGGAGGCCGCCGCCGACAGCGCATCTTTCTCCACCGCCATGAAAGCGGCGATGATGCCGCCCGAGAGGCAACCGGTGCCGGTGACCTTCGCCATCCATGCATGACCGTTGACGATCCTGACGCCACGGGTCGTGTCGCGGAGATGATCGACCGGTCCGGTTTCGATCCGCACCGCGTCGGGCACATCGCCGATCAGGCTCATCTCGGCGCGGTTACCGCGCACGATCGTCGGGGAAAGTGCGATGAGTTCGCGGGCAAACTCCAGACGGGATGGCGAATAATCGCAATGGACGGGGTCGACGATCCATGGCTTGCCGGATGCATTGGCGATCTCGATCGCCAGCCGGATGACTTTGCGCCGCTCGGCATCCAGCGTGCCGAGATTGACGGTCAATGCATCCGCCCTGGTGACGAAGCTCTCGATTTCCTCGAGCGAGGTGGTCATCGAGGGAATGCCACCGACGACGGTGATGCCGTCGGCGGTGAATTTCTGCACCACGGTGTTCATCAGGCAATGCACGCGTGGGCGCGTCTTGCGCACCCGTTCCAGAATGTCGGCGGCCTTTGCCGCTGTCGGAAAAGTGCCCGTCATGGCTGCTGCAGCTCCACGGCGATATCGTCCGCCTTCGGTGCCTGCTTGATCAGCTGCATCTCCTGCATGAAGGCGCCGAAGCGGTCGTAGCGTGCACGGTCGAGTGCGGCGGGACGCTTGGCGAAACGCGGCAGCGTGTCGAAAAACGCCTGTTTGTTCAGCGCATCGTCAAGGTTCGGATAGGCCTTGATGAAAAGCTGCCAGGATTCCTGCGGATGGTTGGTGATGAAGATCGCGGCCTGTTCCACGGCGGAGAGGAAACGCGGCAGGCGGCTGTCTTTTGCGAGATCGCGATGGGTGACGAAGATCAGCTCGTCATAGGCCGGCACGCCATGTTCTTCCGGGAAGAACGAGCGGCCCTCATGGCCTTCGAGCTTCATTTGCGTCAGTTCGAAATTGCGGAAACCGCCGAGTGTCGCATCCACCTTGCCGGCGATCAGCGACGGCGAGAGCGAGAAGTTGACGTTGATGAGTTCGACATCATCCTTCGTCAGGCCGTCCTTTTCCAGCATGCGCTTCAGCATCGCATCTTCAAAGCCGGAAACGGAAAACCCGACCTTCTTGCCCTTCAGGTCCTTCAGGCTTTTGATCGGCCCATCGGCAAGAACGGTGACGGTGTTCAGCGGGGTTTCGACCAGCGTGCCGAAACGCACGAGCGGCAGGCCGGCATCGTGATCGAGATAGAGGTTCGGTTGGTAGTGCACGCCGATATCGGCCTGTTTCGCCGAGACGAGACGCGGAACGGCGGAAGGGTCGGCGGGCGGCACCAGTTCCACGTCCAGCCCGGCATCGGCAAACAGGCCACGTTCCCTGGCGATCACCATCGGCGCATGATCGGGGTTCACGAACCATTCGAGCAATACGGTAAGCTTGTCGGCGGCCTGTGATTGCATGGGGGCAAATGCGCCTGCTGCCGCGACGACGAGGGAAAGAAGCGTTCGTTTCATGGTGCCGAAAGTCTCCGTAAATATCTGAGAGGAATGGTGTGTTCTGTTTCCTTGGCCCAGGGGGCCAGATTGGCGGTCGCCCGGTCGACGATGAGCCGCAGCAGCACCGCCATGACGGCAAGAATGGCCATGGCGGCAAACATGGTGTCGGTCTGCATGCGGGCATTGGACTGGATCATGACGAAACCGAGCCCCGCCGAAGCACCCACCCATTCGCCGATGACAGCGCCAAGCGGGGCGAGCGGTGCGGCCACCCTCAGCCCGGAAATGAGCGATGGCAGCGCCAGCGGCACGCGCAGCCGGGTGAGGATCTGCCAGTGGCTCGCCTCCGTCAGCGAGGCGGCGTCGAGAATGGCGCGATCCGTGCGGTTAAGGCCATCGGTGAAGGAGGAGGCGACGGGAAAGAAGATGATGATCACCGTCATCACCACTTTCGAGGCCATGCCGAAACCGAACCAGAGCACGAGAATGGGGGCGAGTACGAAGACCGGGAAGGCCTGCAGCACCAGAACCATGGGCCAGACGAGGCGGCCGAGGCGTGGGATGGCGGCGATCGTGAAGGCAACGAGAATACCGGCGGCGATGCCCGCCGCGAACCCGAGCGCCATTTCACCGAGCGTTACCAGTGCCTGCCCGAACAGGAAGCCGGGCTGACGCCAGAAAGCGCCGGCAACATCGGCGGGCGACGGCAGGATATAGCGGGGCGGCGAAAACAGCCACGTTCCCGCCTGCCAGAAAACCAGCAGAAGACCGACACCGTTCAGCGCATGGGTGGCACGCATGAGCCGGACCTCAGACGCAGACGCACCGTGTGCGAAGGGCGGAAGGTTTCAGCATCATCATTCGTCTCCAGATGTGACAATCTCGGAGATCAGGCAAAGCGGAGAAGAGAAAGGGCAGCGCCTCTTGGCGCGACAGTTCCGTTCCTACGCCGGCATGACCCGGATCAGGTTCAAGGGTCCGGTTCACCACCATCTCAGCACCGTTCGGTGCTCCCCTCGGAAGAGTTTGTTTTGTAGGTCAAGTTTCATAAATGTCAACGTCCCACCAGCGATCCGTCGTCAGGCGTGATCTTGAATGCCCGAACGGCCTCGCGCCGGTGCGTACCTCCCATTGGCGTATTAGTTATTGAGGAAATTAGATTTATCGAAAATTAGTTATCTCTTGAAACTGCCTTTCAATATTATTCGACTAACTTTCGCTCCGGGGAAAGTTTCCGGGGGCGAATTTGAAGAACATCTGGCAGGATAAATCGGGAAATTTCGGCATTCTCAGCGCCCTGTTGATGGTGCCGTTGATTGGGGCGGCCGGCGTGGCTCTTGATATAACGCGTGGCATGGCCGTCAAATCGGACCTCCAGATGGCGGCGGATGCCGCGGCGCTTGCGGTGGTCGCCGATACGTCGTCGAGCGTTCACAAGGCAAAGGAAATGTCGGGCGACGGTGTCATTTCGCTTGGCACTGATGAAGCCTCCGCATTCTTTGAAAGCAATGAGCGGGCCAATCCCGACTACAAGCTCCTGTCTCTTGACGTGTCGGTGATCAAGCAAGGTAATGCCATCGAATCCTCGGTCAATTTCACGGCATCCGTCGGCACGACGCTTTCACGGATACTCGGAGAGGATCTCATCACCGTTTCGGGCAAGGCGACCGCCAAATACGAGACGGAAACATTCAGCGACTTCTATGTCCTTCTGGATAACACCCCCTCGATGGGCGTTGGCGCGACGCCAACCGACGTTGCCACCATGGTTGCGAATACGAGCGACAAATGTGCTTTCGCCTGTCACATCGTGAAAGACGGGGTGGTGGATAAGAACAGCTATTACTACAAAGCCAAAAGCCTCGGGGTCACAACGCGCATCAATGTGGTGGCGCAGGCGACGGCAAGCCTGATGGATACGGCAAAGTCCATGCGCAAAAGCAGCAATCAATATCGTATGGCGGTTTACTCCTTCGGAGAGAAAGCGGAAGATACGAAGCTGCTCGAAGTCGTGTCGTTGACATCTGATCTGGCGATCGCGAAGAAAAAAGCCGCTGAAGTCGACCTGATGTCGATCCCCAAGCAGGGGTTCAACAACGACCAGCAGACCGATTTCGACCGGGCACTGACCCAGATTGGCGACAGGATCGGCAGTTCGGGCACCGGTGCAAGTTCGGCCAGCCCCGAAAAGATCATCTTCTTCGTTTCGGACGGTGTCGGCGATAGCTACAAGCCATCCGCCTGCACCAAAAAAACCACCAGCGGCCGCTGTCAGGAGCCGATCGATATCAAATATTGCACGAAGCTGAAGGAGAAGGGTTTTCGGATCGCCGTGCTTTATACCACCTATCTGCCGCTGCCGACCAATGACTGGTATAATAGCTGGATCAAACCCTTTCAGCCGGAAATCGGCGCACGCATGCAGCAATGCGCTTCGCCGGGCCTGTTCTTCGAAGTCAGCCCGTCGCAGGGCATCAGTGATGCGATGACCGCCCTTTTCAAAAAGGCCATCACATCACCCCGCCTGACGGGGTGATGGCAGGGACGAACCCACTCGTTTAGCCCTTTGTCAGCCAATGGTGCGAAGCTGTTCAAACAGCGGCCGATGGCTGCTATCTGCACGATAGAACACCGCCGGCTCGCCGAGCGGCGCTTCGACGGTGACGTCCTGTCCGCCGGGATAATGCGTGCCGCTCCACAGGTGCACCCATTCACCGTCGCCTGGAAGATAGAGCGAGCGTTGCGTTTCACCTGCTTTCCAGACCGGCGCGACAAGCATGTCCGCCCCGTAGAGATAGCAGTCCTGAATGGCATAGGTCTGCCGGTCATTCTCGTAGTGCAGGAAGAGCGGACGCTGCACCGGCAGACCCGTCCTGGCCGCTTCCGCCGAGAGCGATTTCAGATAGGGGGCAAGCGCGACGTAAATTGCCGTCATGCGGGCGAAATGGGCGAGAACCGTTTCGTCCTGATCGATCTGGAGATTGTCGCGCGGGCGGTTGCCCTCATGGGTGCGCATGACAGGCGTGAAGGCGGCCATTTCCGTCCAGCGCATGATGAGCTCCGCTGTCCGGACATTGCCGAACAGGCTGGTGTATCCACCGATGTCGGAATGGTGATAGGCGTTGCCCATCAGGCCGGAAGAGAGCGCGCCGCAGATGACGGTGACAAGCCCGTCGTGGCGGGAAAAATCGACAGACTGGTCGCCGCCCCAGATCAGCGGGCAATGGGCCTGTACGCCGGTGAAGCCGGCGCGCATGAAAAACAGCGCTTCACCCGTCTTGCCCCGGCTTTCGACGGCCTTCGCGTTAACCTCGGCCCAGAGGGTGGGCCAGGCATTGTGCATCAGCTTGGCATCGACGCCGTTCGCCAGCGTGATGTCGATCGGTAGATATTCGCCGAAATCGGCCATCCAGCCGGAAAGGCCGAAATCCAGCATGTTTTTGCCGATGATCTCTTCGGCAAACCAGTCGGCGGCGGCCGGATTGGTGAAATCGACCACGCCGCAGTCGAATTCGCCGAAATCCACCAGCGCCGTCTTGCCGTCCGCGCCAGTTGCGAAATAACCGGCTTCTTCGGCGACCGGGAACAGCGGGCCGTCAACGCAGAGATAGGGGTTCACGTAACCGAGGAAACGGATACCGTGATCGGCCAGCTCGGCGATTTTCTGGCGCAGATGCGGGTAGCGGGTGTCATTGGCCTGCCAGTCCCAGAAGAGGCGCGCACCGAAGGATGTCTGGCGCAGGCCCACCCAGTCCTCGCACCAGAGGCCGGAAACCTTCGTTCCGGCCGCACGGATTTTCTCCAGCCGGGCAAAGGAGTTGACGCCGTCCTTTAACCCGATGATCGCGCCGTTATAGACCCAGTCCGGCAGTTCCGGCTGACGACCGAACCGCAGCGACAGGGCGGAGACGATATCGGTGAAGGCATCGCCCGCAAAGAACTCGATCTTTTCCGGGATCGCCCATATTTCGATTTCGTGGAAATCGCCGTTGCGGAAATCGAAGACCGAATAGGCGCTCGTTTCCACATGCAGAGCGTATTTGCGCGACGAGAGGTAGGTCGGCTGCGGGTAGTTGGTGTTGTAATAATCACCGCCCGCTTTGCCGCTCACATCGGCCTTGAAGGTGATCTCCGAGGTCTTGTCACGGCCGACGCCGGGTTCAGAAGTCCAGAGCGGAAAACGCCGGCCGCGCATGTCGAAATAGGACATCTGCTCGCCGCCGCCCCAGACGTGCTCGTCCGTTTCCGCGGCAATCCGCAGCCACAGGCGGTTGATGGTTTCATCCAGCGCCGTCAGCCTGATGGCGTTGCCGTCCAGCGTCAGGCGGAGGTGCGGTGCCCGTCCGGGTGCGGAAGAGAGCGTGACGCTGTCACCATTCAACTCGGCGTGGCGCAGGGCGGTTCGCTCGATGACATAGTCCTCGATATCGAAATTGCCGCGATACATATCCATCCGCTCCTTGCCGAAACCCGCGAAAAAGGCGGGTTTGTCAGGCGAATGGGACAGGATGGTGCGGCCGCCGATGGCGAGCGTGAATCCGTCTTTGGTCTTTTCGAAATGCATGACTGTACCTGTTTAGCCCTTGAGACCGCCGGCGGTGAGGCCGGAGACAACCCGTTCCTGAAAGATGACGATCAGGATGGCGACCGGCACGATGCCAACCACCAGCGCCGCCGAAATGACCGGCCAGGGGAAGGCGAATTCACCCTGATAAAGCTGGATGCCGACGGGCAGGGTGCGAAGGGCCGGATTGGAATTGAAGGAAAGCGCCAGCAGGAATTCATCCCAGGCATTAACGAAGGCGAGAATACCGGCGGTGAAGACGCCCGGTGCGCAGAGCGGCACGACCACCTTGAACAGCGCGCCGATGCGGGTGCAGCCATCGATCATGGCGGCGTTTTCGAGATCGCGCGGAATGCTTTCGAAGAAGGAGACCAGCATAAGCGTGCAGACCGGCAGCGAAAGCACGGTGTAGGGCAGGATAAGCGCCGTCCAGCTGTTGAGCAGGTTCAGCGCCCGCATGATTTCGAACAGCGGCACCAGCAGCGTCACCAGCGGAAAGGTGGAAACGGCGATGATGAGCGAGAGGATCAGTGCCCGGTATTTGAGGTTGAGCCGCGCCAGCGCGTAAGCCGCCAGCACTGAAATCAGGATGGTGAGTGCGGTCGAAAGCAGCGCCACCATGAAGCTGTTGAACAGGAAGAGATGCAGCGGCTGATCGGAAAAGGCCTGCATGTAGTTGGCCAGCGTCGGCGCGTGCGGAAACCAGGTGATCGGCTTCGCCGTCAGTTCCGCTTCCGTCTTCAGCGAGGTGAAGAGGATCCAGATTGCCGGAAACAGGCCGTTCACCAGAAGGATGGAGGCCGCAATGAAGCGCAGAGGCTTGCCGGAGAAGAACGAGGACAGACCGGAATTTGCAACGGTGCTCATGGGATCAGTCCTTCGTCCTGATGATGCGGAGATAAACGGCGGTGACGCACATGGAGAGCGCGAACATCATGACAGCGAGCGCCGAACCGTAACCGAGATCGAGGAAGGAAACGGTGTTCTGGTGAATGTACATGGCAAGCGTCGTGGTGGATGTGCCGGGGCCGCCGCCGGTCATCATGTAAGGAATATCAAAGGTCTGCAGCGCCGTGATCGTGCGGAAGATGAGGGCGACGACGATCGAGGGCTTGAGAAGCGGCAGGGTGATTTCAAAGAACTGCCGGATTTTACCGGCGCCATCCACATCCGCGGCCTCATAGAGCGAGCGCGGAATGGTCTGCAGGCCGGCAAGGATCATCAGCGCCATGAAGGAGGATGTCTTCCAGATGATCGTCAGGCAGATGGCCGCAAACGCCCAGTTGGGGGAGTTGAACCAGATGACGCCTTCAAAGCCCAGCCGGTTCAGCACATCATTGACCACGCCATACTCGTAATGGAAGAACCACGCAAAGATCAGGCCGGCAAAAGAGAGCGGCAGCGCCCACGGGATGAGCAGTGACAGGCGCATCGGCCATTGCATGGAAAAGGGCAGGTTGGCGAGCAGCGCGAGGCCGAGACCCATGAACAGCGCGCCGGGCACGGTAATCAGCGTTATCAGAACCGTATTCCAGGTCGTTTCCCAGAAGATCGGATCGTCGAACATCGCCGTGTAGTTTTCAAAGCCGATGAATTCCGCCGGCAGGCCGGATGTCAGCGACAGGCTGAAGAACGAGGTATAAACGAGCCGCGCCACCGGATAGACGATGATCAGCGACAGAAGAATGGCGGCAGGCGCCAGCAGAAGCACGGCAAGCGACCGGTCGCCGAGATCGAGCCACCGCGTCCAGCGCGGCAGCTGCTTTTCGTCCACCCGGACCATGGTTCTTTCCGGCATTGTCACACCTGCCACTCCCGCAACTGGATTCACGTCATCGTCTCCCGATCGGACCGGTTCATATCCGGCCCGTTTATCGCACCGCCCGGGCGCGTTTATTCCTGTCCGTCGAAGCAGCCGGAAAGGGCATGAAACCACGCCGCTTTCCGGCCTGGAAACTTAGCGCAGAACGCGCCGCAGACGGCTTTCCATCTGCTTTGCGCCGTCCTCCGGCGTCATGACGCCGGCAAGTACGCCGTTGACGGTGGTGCGGATCGTCTCGCTGACCTCGTTGTAACGCGGCGTCACGGGACGGGCCTTGGCGGTTTCAACCACGGGCAGGGCGTCGGCAAACCACGGGATTGCCTTGGTCACGTCGGCATCCTTGTAAAGCGCGGCATAGGTCGGCAGCAGCGTGGCGTTGATGGCCATGAACTTCGAGACATCCTGACCGGAGAGATATTCCACCAGCTTCTTGGCTTCATCCTGCTGCTTCGAATAGGCGGAAACGCCGAATTCCCAGCCGCCGAGGCAGGTTGTCTGCTCGCCGCCCTTGACGGCCGGCAGGCGGGCGACGCCAACCTTGTCGTTCACCTGCGATTCCTTGCCCTGGAAATGCGTCCAGGCGTAGGACCAGTTGACGGCGAAGAGAACCTTGCCGGCCTGGAATTCCTTGCGGGTGTCGTCGGTCGCGACTTCGGAAATGTTCTTCTTGGAAATGCCTTCATCGACAAAGCTCTTCCAGAGCTTCAGCGAATCCACGGCCGCCTGATTATCGAAGTTCAGCTTGCCGTTTTCGACCAGCGACTTGCCCTCGCTCCAATAGGGCAGGAGGAAGGTGCAGACCGCGCCTTCGATCGCCTTGCCCTGGAAGGACAGGCCCTGAAGCTCGGGGTTCTTTTCACCCTCCATCACCTTCTTGGATGCTTCCTTCAGCTCGTCCCAGGTGGTTGGCGGCTGAATGCCGTATTTGTCCAGAAGGTCCTTGCGGTAATAAAGGAACATGGAGTCGGCGAAGGCGGGCAATGCCACGATCTTACCGTCCACGGTGTTGGCTTCGGCATAGGTCGGCAGATAGGCGGACATGTCCTTGCCGGAGAAATCGCTGGTCCAGCCGGCGGTGGCGAATTGCGCGGGGCGGATGACGTCGAGCATCAGCACGTCGAGGCTGGAATCCTTGGCCGACATCACGGTGTTGAGATATTGCGCCTGCATTTCCGAGGTGTTGCCGCCTGTCTCGATGACAACCTTCACGCCCGGCGTCTTCGCCTCATATTGATCGAGCGCCTTGCGCCAGACATCCGGCTGATGCTGGCTGGAAACGAAGATTTTCAGTTCGGCATCGGCAAAGGCCTGTCCCGAGAAAGTGAGCATGGTTGCGCAGAGCGCTGCCCTGGTTATAGCTTTGAATTTCATGTGTTCCTCCCGTTATTAAATCCGTTGGCCGCAGCGTTTCCACGCCCGGCAATCAGTGGATGGAGCGCTCCGTCGCGGCGTCGAAAAGATGAACCTTGGACGGATCGAGCCCGATCCTAAGCTCCTCGTTCGGCGCCGGGCGAAGCTGCGGCGGCATTCTGGCGGTCAGCGCCGCATCGCCGAGGCTGAAATGGACGAGCGTATCGGAACCCAACGGCTCCACCACCTGCACCTTGACCGCAAGCTGCGTATCGAAGCCCTCGGCGGGGCCGAAATGTTCCGGGCGAATGCCGACAATGACGTCGCGCCCTTCGAGGCCAGTTTCGCGGGCTGGCCGGATGGCCGCCATCGGCAGGGAATTGCCGTCGGAAAATGTCAGCCGGTCGCCGTTTACCTTGGCGCGGGCGAAATTCATGGCGGGAGCACCGACGAAACCGCCGACAAAGACGCTTTCCGGACGATTATAGACCTCGTCCGGCGTGCCGACCTGCTCGATATCGCCGCCACGCAGGATGACGATGCGGTCGGCCAGCGTCATGGCCTCCACCTGGTCATGGGTGACATAGATGATCGTCGTGCCAAGCTGCTGATGCAGGCGCTTGATTTCCGTGCGCACCTGTCCGCGGAGCTTGGCGTCGAGGTTGGAAAGCGGCTCGTCGAACAGAAACACCTGCGGGCGGCGCACGATGGCGCGGCCCATGGCCACACGCTGGCGCTGGCCGCCGGAAAGCTGGCCGGGCCGGCGATCGAGCAGATGCTCGATGCCGAGCATCTTTGCCGCCTCATCGATGCTGGCATTGGCTTGCGAGGCGCTCACGCCGCGCACCTTCAGGCTGAAACCCATGTTTTCGCGCACGGTCTTGTGCGGATAAAGCGCATAGTCCTGAAACACCATGGCGATGTCCCGTTCGCGCGGCGGCAGCCGGTTGACGACGCGGTCACCGATCATGACCTCCCCGCCGCTGATGCTTTCCAGACCCGCAACCATACGCAGCGTCGTGGATTTGCCGCAGCCGGAAGGGCCGACGAACACCACGAATTCACCGTCGTTGATCTCAAGGTCGATGCCCTTGACGATGCGCAGGGCACCGTAACTCTTATCCAGCTTGCGCAGGCTGACTGAAGCCATATTTTCCTCCTCACAACCGGGGCGTCCAAAATCCCGATGGACGCAAAAGCCGGTATCAACCTTCAAGTTCCACGTATTGCTCTGTCGAAAATCTGTTCCGATTATCCGGCGATAGCGTGGGATGGCGAAACGCCTGTCTCCCTAATTCCGTGATATTACCTTTCACAAAAAGGAAATCAATAGTGTATCAATTTTATTTCTGACAGAAATCAAAAACTATTAAGTCGTTGATTTAAAGAAATATAGTGGCGAAACTCGCCGCAAGGCAGGTCGTCGCTTTCTTGCCTCCCGTCAAATTCTTGTCCTCATGTGGATCACGCGAATATGCGGCGATCTCAACGTATGCGGGAAACGTAGCGGGCAACCGTATGGTCGAACCATGTCCATGAAACTTCGGCCACCGCGCCATCCTGCGCCTGGCTGAGACGCAGCACGCGTGGCACCGGCGCGCCCGGCTTCTGGCCGAAGGCCTCGGGTGCCCAGTCGGGCACATCGCCCAGATCAATGCGGTCTTCCGCCTTCGAGATCCAGAGATTGAGACGGGTGCGATAATAAAGATAAAGGGATTCCGACATGTTCTCGATGGCGATCGTGTCGACATAAGAACCATCAAGCCAGATTTCCTCGATGGCCGCCGGTTTTCCGGCAATGCGCCGGAGGCGGCGGATGCGATGCCCTTCGGCTGAAGTGCCGAAAGCGGGCAGGGCGGCGGGTTTGGCAAGCCGCGCCACATCCAGAACCTCTGCCGTTGGCAGGCCGCCACCCTCGATCATCTCGAGGCGGAAGAAGGCATAAACGCTTTGCGGATCGCTGACGGCGCGGATGTAATTGCCCGAACCCTGCACGCGCTCCAGCAGGCCGCGCTCCTGCAATTCGGCGAGTGACTTGCGAAGCGTGCCAACCGCAATGCCGAGATCGGCCGCCATATCCCGTTCCGGCGCCAGCTTTTCGCCGTCGATCAGCCGGCCCGCCGCCACCTCACGCACCAGCATTTCGGCGATCTGCAGATACATGGGCAGGCTGCCGCCAGTGTGTTTCATGATGCCGTTTCCTCCCAGAAACAAAAATTGATACATCATTGATTTACATATTTCTTGATGTTATGCAAGAAAAACAAGAGCGGCCCTGAGGAGGAATTGCATGACCGTCGTACCCGTTACATCCGCTGATCTCGATGCTGCCGAGGTCTCCTGGTTTTCCGCTTTGTGCTCCGATGACTACGCCTATCTGGGCGTGCCAGACGGCAGCCTGCGCTCCAGCTTCGACCATTGCTCCGATATCGTCAAAAAGGCCGAGGAACTCGGTTTTCGCAACATCCTCTGCCCCTCTTCCTATCAGGTCGGGCAGGATACGCTGAGCTTCGTTGCAGGCTGTGCGCCGATCAGTGACCGCATCAATTTCCTCGCGGCGATCCGCTGCGGCGAGATGCAGCCGATCATGCTGGCGCGCACGGTGGCGACGCTCGACCACATGCTGAAGGGCCGCCTGACGCTCAACGTCATCAGCTCCGATTTTCCCGGAGAAGTGGCCGATAGTGCGTTTCGTTACAAGCGCAGCCACGAGGTCGTTGAGATCCTGCGTCAGGCCTGGACGCGCGACACCATCGACCATGACGGTGAAATCTACCAGTTCAAGGGCGTCTCCACCGAGCCGGCACGGCCTTACCAGCAGAATGGCGGACCGCTGCTTTATTTCGGCGGTTATTCGCCGGATGCGCTGGAACTCTGTGGCGCGCAGTGTGACGTCTATCTGATGTGGCCTGAGACGAAGGACCAGCTGGCGGACCGCATGCGCGCCGCCAATGAACGCGCCGCCGCCCATGGTCGCACGCTGGATTACGGCCTGCGCGTCCATATGGTGGTGCGCGATACCGAACAGGAAGCCCGCGAATATGCGGAGCATCTTGTCTCGAAGCTCGATGACGAATATGGTCAGCTGATCCGCAACCGCGCCCATGACAGTGGCTCGCTCGGTGTGTCGCATCAGGCGCGTGCCCGCGAACTGGCTGACAAGTTCGGTTATGTCGAACCCAATCTGTGGACCGGCATCGGTCGGGCGCGCTCCGGCTGCGGTGCGGCTCTCGTCGGTTCGACGGATCAGGTTCTGTCGACGCTGGAGGAATACCAGAAGATGGGCATTCGCGCCTTCATTCTTTCCGGCTATCCGCATATTGATGAGGCCGAACACTTCGGCACCAAGGTTCTGCCGCAGATGAAAACCTGCTCCCTGCCGCATGCTTACGGCCGGGTGCCTTCTGAAACGCCTGCCACGCCGCTCGGCAACGGGGAACGCCACTGATGGAACGCATCGCTCTTTCCGACAAACTCGAACTCAGCCGCATCGTTTATGGCATGTGGCGCATCGGTGACGATAAGGACACCTCGCCCGCCCATGTGCAGGCCAAGATCGAAGCCTGCCTGGCGCAGGGCATCACCACCATGGATCAGGCCGATATTTACGGCGGATACACGGCGGAAGCCATTCTGGGTAACGGCCTCAAGGCTGCTCCGGGACTGCGCGACAAAATAGAAATCGTCACCAAATG
This sequence comes from Rhizobium rhizogenes, assembly GCF_002005205.3. The sequence continues at coordinate 2,006,404 of NZ_CP019702.2, forward strand.
CGGCATCGTCGCACCGGCCGGGCGTCACTCCGCCGCCCGCGTCAAGCATTACGACACGACAGCCGGCCATATCAACGCTTCAGTCGAGGCGTCGTTGCGGGACATGGGAACGGATCACGTTGATCTGCTGCTCATTCACCGCCCCGACCCGCTGATCGACGCGGAAGAAACAGGCAAGGCGCTCGACGCGCTGGTTGCGTCCGGCAAGGTCAAGGCTGTTGGCGTCTCCAACTTTCGCCCATGGGATTTCTCGCTGCTGCAATCGGCCATGAAAAATCGGCTGGTGACGAACCAGATCGAAATGAGCCTGCTTGCCACGGATAGTTTCACCAATGGCGATCTGGCCTTTCTGCAGGAAAAGCGCGTTTCGCCGATGGCATGGTCGCCGCTTGGCGGTGGCTCGCTGTTTTCCGGCGCTCATGGTGGAACCATGGCGGCGCTGCAGCGCATCGGCAAGGAGCAGGGTGTTGATGCCACGGCCGTGGCGATCGCCTGGTTGCTGCGTCATCCGGCGAAGATCGTACCGGTGCTTGGCACCAACAATATCGAGCGCATCAAAACGGCGGCCGATGCTCTCAGCGTGACGATGGACCGCCAGACCTGGTTCGAACTCTACACCCTTGCGATTGGAAAAGAGGTGCCGTGATGACAGTGGCAGAGGCGATCAAGATGCCTAACGAACATGTATTCGTTCCCGGCGGCGAAAACAGCCGCAGCTTCCGCAATGCGCTCGGCGCTTTCACGACAGGCGTAACGGTGGTGACCGCCACGACGCCGGAAGGCCCGATCGGCATGACGGTCAACAGCTTCGCGTCCGTGTCGCTCGATCCGCCGCTGGTGCTGTGGTCGCCGGCCAAAAGCTCGTCGCGTTATCAGGCCTTCAGCGGTGCCACGCATTTCGCCATCCATGTGCTGAGCGCCGATCAGGATGTGCTGAGCGCGCGCTTCACCCGCAATGGCCGCGCCTTTGATGATCTGGACTGGGAAATGAACGACGAAGGTGTTCCGGTCATTCCCGGCACGCTGGCCCGTTTCGAATGCCGGCAGGCGGCCACCCATGATGCGGGCGACCACACCATCATCGTCGGCGAAGTGTTGCGCGCCGCTCACCGCGATGGCGACCCGTTGTGCTTTTCGGGTGGGACTTTCGGCCGGTTTGCTCGGCAGTAAATGGGCCCGGGCCGGTATTTTCCATTCGCTGACAGAGGGCCCTGTTATTCCAACCGCAGTGCCCCGGCGAATTTCTTCGAGGCGCCGAAGCGCCTCGAAAGCCTGCACTGGAGCATGTTCGGCCTAAACGGAATCACCGGACCCGCTCTATCCTTTTGTTTTCCGGTATTTTCTGGGCGTAGAACCGTTACGCATCTTTACCGGAAATGCCCTAGGCGGCAACGGAATCGGGTTGGCCTTCGCCTTCCGGCTTTTGCGGTTCGGCGTGTTTATCGGCTGATTTCCTGCGGGAAAACAAACCGGTGAGGAAGTTGCCGAACCGGTCCATCTCCACGAAGATCACCGGGGTGATGAACAATGTCAGCAATTGCGAGACGATGAGCCCGCCGACCACGGCAATGCCGAGCGGCTGGCGCAGTTCCGAACTGGCGCCTGAGCCGAGTGCGATGGGCAGCGCGCCCAGCAGCGCGCAGAAGGTCGTCATCATGATCGGCCGGAACCGGCGTACACAGGCTTCGTGAATGGCCGTTGTGGGCGGCTCGGCTTTTTCGCGCATCAGTTCCACCGCAACATCGATCATCATGATCGCGTTTTTCTTGACGATGCCGATCAGCATCAGCAGACCGATCAACGCGATGATCGAGAAATCCATGCCCATTACCTTCAGCGCCACCAATGCGCCGAAAGCTGCCGCCGGCAGGCCGGAAAGAATGGTCAACGGGTGGATGAAGCTTTCGTAGAGCACGCCGAGGACCACATAGATGGTCAGCACTGCCGCCAGAATAAGGATGCCGGTATTGCCCTGGCTCTGCTGGAAAATCGCCGCCGTGCCGCCATAGCTGGTGAACACGTCCTGCGGCAGGCCGATCGCGCTCTTGATCTCGTTGATCCGGCTTGTGGCATCGGAAAGCGCCACGCCGTCGGGCAGGTTGAAGGAGATGGTGGTGGAGACGAGCTGGCCCGTTTGGTTGATGGTGACGGGTGCCTGCGTGCGGGTGAGGGTGGCGAAGTTGGAAAGCGGAACAAGAACACCCGATTTCGCCGAGAGAATATTGATATCGCTCAGGAAATCGTCATTCCACTGTTTGGAGCTGTCGAATTCCACAATCACATCATAGCTGTCCCCGGTCGACTGGATTTGCGCGGCCGTATAACCGCCGAATGACATTTCCAGCGTCTTGCGCAATTGGTCATTGGTGATGCCGAAGGCCGCCGCCTTTTCCGGGTCGACGGAGATCGTCGCAGCAATGGCGCCGTTCTGGGCGTCGGAGGTGACGGCGGTGAAGGTATGGTCGCGGCGCATCGCCTCCATCAGCTTGTTCGACCAGTCATTTGTCGTGTCGGCATTCAGGCCCTGAACGACGAGCTGGTACTGGCTGGCGGAGCTGCGTCCGCCAAAACGCAGGCTTTGCTGCGGGTTGATATAGGTGCGGATGCCGGCCACTTTCGATGTGGCCTGCCCCAGTTCCGCCAGCACCTGGCTGAGCGGTGCGCGCTCTTCCTTGGGTTTCAGTTCAACGAACATCGAACCGTTGTTGAGTGGATTGCGGGAATTGCCACCGACGATGGAGGTCACGTGCACAACGGCGGGGTTCTTGCGGATCTGGTCGGCAACCTGGGCCTGAAGGTCACGCATCGCAGTATAGGAAATGTCTTCGCGTGCCTGCGTCGACACGGAAAGACGGCCAATATCCTCCTGTGGAAAGAAGCTGGAGGGCAGGGTTTCGAACAGGTAGAGCGAGGCGACAATCGATGCCAGAAACGACGCAAGAACCACGCGGCGATGGGAAAGACACCAGCTCACCGCGCGGCCATATGCACGGAGCGTACGCTCGAAACCCGCATCGAACCAGCGGATGATGGCGGGCGGGCGGGAGGAATGGCCGGAAAGACGAGAGGCGAGCATCGGCGTCACCGTCAGCGAGACCAGCGCCGAAGCCATGATCGCCAGTGTGACGACCATGCCGAATTCATTGAAGAGCCGGCCGACCACCCCGCCCATCAGCAGGATGGGAATGAAGACGGCAACGAGCGAAATGGACATCGACAGGATGGTGTTGCTGACTTCCGCCGCCCCCTGAAGCGCGGCCTCGCGCATGGTCAGGCCCTTTTCATGCAGGCGCAATATGTTTTCCAGCATGACGATGGCGTCGTCCACCACAAGCCCGACGGACAATGTGAGCCCGAGCAGCGAGATATTGTCGATACTGTAGCCCAGCACATACATCGCGCCAAAGGCGGTGATCAGCGACAGCGGCACGGCAAGACCCGGAATGATGGTCGCCGTCAGGTGGCCGGTGAAAAGATAGATGACCGCGACCACCAGCCCGATGGTGAGAAACAGCGTGAACTGCACATCCGAAATCGCGTCCGTGATGGCGGTCGAGGCGTCGTTCATGACGTTGATGTTGACCGAGGGCGGCAATTGCTGGCGAAGCGCCGGCAGCTTGGCCTTGATGGCATCCACCACGTCGACGGTGTTGGCGTCCGGCTGACGCTGCACGGCGAGGATGATGGCCTGTTCACCATCAAACCAGCTGCCGGCATTGGTGTTGTCGATACTGTCGGTGACATTGGCTATGTCGCCGAGATGAATGGGTGCGCCATTATTCGTCGCCACGACCAGTGAGCGGAAGGCCGCAGCATCGGTGCGCTGGGTGTCGGCCTCGATGGTCAGGCGCTGGTTGTCGTTCTGCAGGGCGCCAACGGGCACCTGATTATTGGCCTGGGCGATAGCATTGGTGACGGTATCGACGCCGAGCCCGCGTGCCTGAAGCTGCGCGGGGTCAAGGCCGATGCGGACGGCATAGGTCTGCGCACCATAGACGCTGACCTGGGCGACACCCGAAATGGTGGAGAGGAGCGGCGAGATGATATCCTCGGCGATCTCGTCCACCTTGCTGGTCGGCAATTCCTTGCTGTTGACGGCCAGCAGCAATATGGGGGCATCGGCCGGGTTGGTCTTGCGATAGCTCGGCGTCGTCGTCATGTTGCTCGGCAATTGCCGCTGCGCCCGCGAAATCGCAGCCTGCACATCGGCCGCCGCCGCATCGATATCGCGGTTAAGGTCGAATTGCAGCACGATCGAGCTGTTGCCGAGCGTATTTGTGGCGCTGATTTCACTGACGCCCGGTATGGTCTCGAACTGCTTGACCAATGGTGTGGTGACCGATGTGGCCATGGTTTGCGGCGAAGCGCCTGATAGCGACGACGAGACGCTGATTGTCGGAAAATCGACCTTCGGCAGTGCGGCGACGGGCAGCAGCCGGAAACCGGCCAAGCCGGCCAGCACAAGGCCGATGGCGAGAAGTGTGGTTGCGACGGGCCGGTTGATGCAGAAATTCGGGATCATTGGCCGGCACCCTGTTCCTGTGGCACATTGGCGGCGAGATTGCTGGCCGCGCTACCCTTGTCGGAAAACTGCTCGACGACCTGCTGGCCATCGGCGAGTTCCGACTGACCCTCGATGATCACATGTTCTCCCCCCGACAGGCCGCTTGCGATGGCGGTGAGATCGCCGTTCGAGCGGGCGACGTCCACGCTTGTCATATGGACCCGGTGATTCTCGTCGACGGTATAGACGAAACTGCCCTTCGGTCCCGGCCGAACCGCGACTGTCGGCACGACGATCATCTCCTTGTCCGAGACGAAATGGGTCGTGACATTGACGGACTGGCCGGGCCACAAAAGGCCGCGATCATTCTTGAATTCCGCTTTGACCAGCACGGTGCCGGAGGTCTGGTCCACCGTATTGTCGTAAAACCGCAGTACGCCCTGCATGGCCTCGCCACCCGTCGCCGCCGGGTCGACATCCACCATCGTGTCGTTCTCAAGACCTTCGCGCAATTGCGGCAGATAACGCTGCGACAGGCGGAAACTGACGTCTATGGGGTCGTATTTCGTGATCGTCACGATATTGACGCCGGCGCTGAGATAGGCGCCGGGGCTGACGCTGATATCACCCAGCCGCCCATCGAAGGGCGCGCGGATTTCCATGTTCTCAAGCGTCACCTGATCGGAGGCCAGTGTCGCGCGGTCCGCGTCGATTTTGGCGCTCGCGGAATCCCGGGCTGCCTTGGCCTGATCCAGCACCTGTTGGGCCTCGGCATTTTGCTTGACCAGATTGGCGGCACGCTGAAGGGCAGCCTCGGCCTGGTCCAGCGTCGCCTGATCGGCGGCAATATTGGCGTTGTCCTTGTCAACGGCCGCGCGGGCGATGCGGTCATCCATTTTCAGTATCAGGTCGCCAGCCTTGACATGCTGACCGTCCTTTGCCGCGATTTCTGTGACGAGGCCGGCCTGAAGCGGAGCTATGTTGGTGATATCGGCTGCAACCGCCCAGCCCGTCGCCGTTGCATCCATCGGCAGGGTCGCCTTGTCTACCGCTATGGTGCTGACGGTCGGCGGTCCGCCATTGCGCCGTCCGCTGCCCTGTCTCTGGCCCTGTTGCGGGGTCGATTGGCCGTTTTGCGCATGCTGTGTTCTGGTGTCCGCCGTGCCGGTTTCTGCCTTGGGGGAAACGCTGGCGAATTGCGTGAGATAGGGAATTTGATCGAGCGGCAGGCGATCCTTGAAATACCATGCGCCGACGGCTGCGATGGCAAGAACGCTGAGGGCGGTCCAGAAACGTTTCATCTGACGGTTCCGCATAATGAGAGCGATACATGTTTCCCGAACATGTGCGGCAAGCCGTGGGAGCAGCTTTCCCCCACAAGACACCCAATGCGCTGCGAAATCACCTTAAACTTTTGTAATGGCGGTGACAATGTTTGCGGCGGTGTCGCCTTGTGCCACAGGGGATTCGGCGTTTTTTGCCGGTGTCGGTTGTTGGCCCCATCGCATGACGGCGGTCGCTTTTGTCTCGGGCCGGGTTCAGAGGTCTACGCCGATTTTGATCAGGAAGTGCCGGGTTGTTCTCAAGGCAGCGTGACGCCGGGATGCGTCCTGACTGGCGGACCATGCCGTAGTCGCCGCTGGTCATGGTCAAGAAAAAACCGCCACGGTTGCGTGGCGGCTCTGGTGACGGTGGCGTGATATCGGGATCAGAAGGCCCGGATGGCGTTGCGGGTCGCAAGCACATCCTCGGCCACATTGCCCGTCGTTGCAGGAACGGAGCCGACGAGATCCAGGAACTTGTAAAGTTCCGTGGCCTGCGAATTCGTGACGTAGATGATGTCGCGATCCTGCATCGGGAACTTCGTGCTAGCGAAAAATGTGGACGGATCGCGCAGATTGGCGCGGAAGATGACCGGAACGTCCTGCCCGGGGAATCTGGACGTATTGATGCCGAGTTTGACCAGAAGGTCGCGTTTGACGATACGATAGACATAGACTTGGGCGGGGTCCGCGCGGGAATCGAGCAGCCCGCCTGCCTTGCCGAGCGCATCGGAAAGCTTGAGATCGGCGTCCTCGAATTCGAAGCGGCCGTTGAGGCCGGAAGCGCCGAAGGCGAGGTAGGTGCGGCGTTCGCGCTCCACCATGATCGTATCGCCCGGAACCACATAGATATTCTCGGAGGGCGTGCTGACAAGGTGATTGTAGTTGACGCGTGCGGTCTTTCCGCGGCGGATCAGCGTGACATAGGATTCGATGTTCGGCGCGCTGAGGCCCTTTGCATAGGATATGACGTCAAGAACGCGGTCACCGGCTTCTGAAAGCTGGACCTTCGTTGGTTCCTTGACGTCGCCAAGCACGGATGCCTGTGCCGAGCGGCTTGAAATCTTGGTGATGAGAACCTGCGGTTCGATGGCGCGGTTGGCGAGCCGTTCCTCGATTTCGCTCTGCACATCCTCGACATTGCGGCCCGTCGCGCGGATCTTGCCGGCGTAAGGCACGCTGATATTGCCTTCGCGGTCCACGGTCTGGTTCGGCAGGCTGATATAGTTGCCGGGACGGCTGCCCGCGTCGCTTGGGATAAACAGGCCGCCCGCCTGGCTTTCGAAGATCGCGACCTGCACGACGTCGCCGACGCCCATCGGCAGCGCCGGAACACCGCCTTTGCCGCCGCCGAAGCTGCCGAGCAGGGTGGTCGTGGTGGTGTCGCCGACATAGTTCAGAACGGCGCTGTTTATATCGATGAGAGCGTAATCGACGCCTGCGGTTTTCTGTTTGTCCTTGGAACCGAATTTGACCGAAGCGTTGGATTCGATTGATGCCGCATCGGGTCCGGAAGCTGCTGTGACCGTGCAGCCTGCCAGTGCTGCGGAGGCAAGCAGGATCGAAACATTCAATAAACGCATTTGGTCCTCAAAATAAATTTTGTCCGAAAGCAGAAATGTTCCGGACGTCGTATAATTTTTTAAAAAATATCTACTTCACAAACGGCATCGGTAAAGAAAACGTCAGCCGATATTACATGTCTTCAGCAGAATCGTATTCGAAAACTGCTTTCGCCCGGCTCAGGCATATGCCCAATTCCAGGCGATGCTTCAAGTTCATTCGCCGATCGTCTGTCCCCGGAAATCTGCAATCGCGCGCAATTTACGGTTCAGAGAAGCGTTGTATGTCATTGCTCTTAAATATCAGTCAGAGATCATAATCTCTTCGATTGCTGCATTGCGCTAGTGCAGTTTTGTCACGCTCGCGCAGTTTCTTCGTGTTCTGATATCAGGACGGGTCAAAGGACTGCTTCTAAGATCATTTTTCCTGTCTTGCAGTGTCGCATTCAGGATCGCAATTTTACCTTGACTGGCGGAAGAGTCTTTTTTGAACCATCTTCTTTAAATCATGCACAAAAAATCGTGGTCCAGACTGTGTCTCTGGACCACGATCATTTTTAGGCTATGGCACCGCTAATACAAATTCTCCTTGAGAGAATTATGCGGTGAACCAGTCGCTGCCGGTAAGGTGAACACCCGAAACGATGATCTTCTCACCCTTGTGCGCGCCATCCACATTGTAGCTGAGGATGGTGTCGTCTTCGAAGCTCGTCAGTGTCCAGTTCTGGATTGCCGTGCCGACCAGCTTGAGCTTGTCCATGCTGGCGTCGAAACCGGCGATGGTGTCGGTAGCAATGCTCTTGGCCATGTCGCCGAGATTGAATACGAAAGTATCGGCACCGCCGCTGGCAATGATGTGGTCGATGCCCTTGCCGCCGGTTACCAGCGACGAAGCAAGCTTGACACCACTCAGGTTGATCGTGTCGTTGCCGTCGCCGGCGTTGATCGTGACCGAGGTTGCGCTGCCGTCGGTGATGCCCTTGCCGTTGTTTGCAACATTGGTGCCGGCAGCAACCCCGCCCGCACCTGCAGCAGACGGATCATTGAATGCAGCGCCAGCCTTGACGATGATGGTGTCGTTGCCGGCGCCGGTGTCGATGTTGAAGGCGTTTACCCAGGCCTTGTCATTCGAGAGCACGGAGAGAACGACGGTGTCGTTGCCCGAACCCGTGGAGATATTGCCGCGCTTGGCATTGAGAACTTCGACGTTGGAAGCGGTGGTGCCGCCGAGATGCACGTCAACCTGAACGAAATCCTTGAACGAAAGATTTTCCGCCGAGTCGGACTTGGCGAGAACGTTCTTCACCGAGTTCCATGCCGACGTCACATCGAAATTGAAGCTGTTGGTATCGGCATTATATCCGATATCGACATTGCCGCCCGCACCGCTGCCCGGAACGGCAACCGCGCCGACATTGACCACGCCGGATTCGAGGGAGGAGCCTTCCTTGGTCTGCGTCGTGGATTCCGTGAGGAGCTTGTAAGCTTCCTGGTCGATAAGGTTGGTGAGCGACGAAACCGTCGAAGCGCCGCCATTACCGAAAGTGACAGTTAATGCCATGTTACTCTCCCATAAATTTTTGAGACTGAAATGAATTGAAATTTACTTTAAGATAACCATTACGAGTGATTTTTAATCCATAAAAAATAATAAAACAAGAGTCTAAATTATGCTTTTTCGAAAGTATAGGATGTATTGAATCTTTGTTTTTGCGAATGTTTTCATTTGGATAATATACGGGACAAGCAGGCTTATTCCTGTATGAATGTTTTATTAAGCCTGTCCTGGAACGGTTTCACGAAATAGGAGAGAACGCTTCTCTCACTCGTCTGTATGAAGACTTCCGCCGGCATTCCAGGGTACAGTTTTCCGCCCGGAAGATGCTGCATCCCGATTTTATCCGGTTTGATTCGCAGAGTGTAAAAGGATGCGCCGGTTCGGGAATCCATCTGTAGATCGGGAGCGACGACGGCGACTTCGGCAACGACATCAGGTGTCGTGCTTTGGTTGAAGGCCGTGAACCGGATGGTGACCGGCTGGCCGACGTAAATCTGGTCAATGTCTCGCGGAAGTATGTCCGCTTCGATTGCGAGGTCGTCTTTCTCAGGCACCACCAGCATCAGCACTTCGCCCGGCTGAATGACGCCGTTTATATTGTGCACGGAAAGCTGATAGACACGCCCGGCGATCGGTGAGCGAATATCAAGGCGATCCAGCTGATCGCGGGTTGCGGCAAGCCGTTCTTCGTATTCGGCGACCGTTGCCTCGACGGATGTGAGGTCTTTGGTAACTTCGGACTTGCGGTCTTCGTCGAGCTGAAGCAGCTGCAGGTCCATTTCACTCATCTTGCCCACCGTCTGGGCGCGGGCCGCCATATATTGGCCCTGCTGGCCTTCGAGGTTGGAAAGCTGCCGCTTCAAAAGATTGAGCCGCTGAAGCGTGACGAGCCCCTTGCTGTAAAGTTCCTGCGTCTTGGAAACATCCTCCTTGACGATGGCAAGCTCGTTTTCGGTTGCCTCAACCTGAACGGCCATACCTCGCGCCTCATCAAGAAGTTGCTCCTTGCGCGTTGCCAGCTGTTTTTTCATGCCGGTCAGTGCACTGAGGCGGCTGTTGAAAAGGCCCTGTTCGCTATCGATGAATGTCCTGGCGGCTTTTGGATTGGTCAATTCCACCAGATCTTCCGGCACGGTAAAAGACGTGGCCTCGGTAATTTCGGCGCGCAGGCGCGCGCGGCGCGAATAAAGCTGCGCAAGCGTGTTCTCGACGATGGATAAATTGGCCTGGACGATCGTATCGCTCAGCCGCAGCAATATCTGCCCTGCATCGACCCTGTCACCTTCGGCGACCTTGATCTCGCTGACGATTCCGCCGGAAAGATGCTGGATTTTCTTGGAATTGCCTTCGACGACGACCCGCCCGGTGGCGACGACGGCGCCGGCAAGCTTTGCCATGGCCGCCCAGCCGCCCAATCCGACGAGCAGTCCGATGGCGAGAACCATCACGGCCGCGGAGTGCCTTATGAGGGACGCATGTGTCACGCCGGCTTTTTCCTGCTCACCCATTTTCGCTCACCCGGTTTTCGATCTTGCGTGTTTCTTCCTCCGCTGCCGGCACCTGATGCAGGTTCTGCCGCAGGATTTGGGCCAGCACCTCTTCCTTGGTGCCGAAACGAAGCATCCGGCCGCCGCTCATCACCATGACGAGATTGACGCTTTCGATGGCGCTGGGGCGATGGGCGATGACGACGACGATGCCGCCTCGCGCCCGGATGTCGCCGATGGCATTGCGCAGGGCCATTTCGCCTTCGCTGTCCAGATTGGAGTTCGGTTCATCGAGAAGTACAAAGAACGGTTCGCCAAAAAGCGCGCGTGCGAGGCCGATGCGCTGTTTCTGCCCGCCCGACAAAGCCTCGCCGCGGTCACCGATATAGGTGTCGTAACCATTGGGCAGGTTCAAAATCAGCTCATGAACCTGCGCTGCCTTGGCCGCGGCAACGATGGCTTCCGCTGTCGCCTCGCGGTCGAAGCGGGCGATGTTCTGCGCCACCGTTCCCGGCATCAGCTCCACCTGCTGGGGCATGTAACCGATGGATTTGCCGAGAACCTCGAAATCCCACTGGTTCAAGGCGGCGCCATCGAAGCGCACGGAACCGCGCTCATAGGGCCAGATACCCGTCATCAGGCGCGCCAGCGTCGATTTTCCGGAGGCGCTCGGGCCGATGATGCCAAGGCCGTCGCCCGCATTCAGCGTGAAGGAAATATCGGCGACCGTGTCGCGCGCGCCATTGGGCGGCCCACCCGTCACGCGGTCGATCGCGACGGTATATTGCGGTCGCGGCAAAGAAAGCGGTGCGGCTGGCTCCGGCACCAGTTCAAGAAATTCGTTGATCCGTTTCCAGCCCTGTCGGGCCGCCATGAAACTGCGCCAGTTGGCGATGGCATGTTCGACGGGGCCGAGCGCCTTCGCCGAGAGGATCGAGCCTGCGATGATGCTGCCCGCCGACGCATTGCCCTCTATGACCAGCACGGCGCCGATCGCCATGACGCCGGATTGCAGCAGCAGCCGGAATGTCCGCGAAATCGCGCCGAGCGTTCCCGCCGTATCGGATGTCGACAGGGTGATGCTGCGATATTGGGAATGCAGATCGTTCCACATCGCCGTCACCGACCCCATCATTCCCATGGTCTTGATGGACTCGATGTTACGCTGACTGTTGCCGACGAGCGCGTTTCTCTGTCCGCGTGCGGCATAGGCCTGTTTGGTCGCTTTTTCGGTGAGCCAATTGGTCAGAAGCGTTAATACGACAAGAATGGCGGCGCCGCCAAGCACCGCAAAACCGATCCACGGGTGCAGGGCAAAGCAGATCAGCAGATATATGGGCAACCAGGGAATATCAAAAAATGCTCCCGGTCCGGGGCCGGAGAGAAACTGGCGTATCTGGTCGAGATCGCCGACGATCTGCAACCCGTCGATCCTGGTGGAGGCAAGGAGTGGGGCGCCGATCGACGCCCGGAAGAGCCGTTGATTGAGCGTGTCGTCCATATCGTCGGAGATGCGTGCCAATATCCGGCTGCGCAGCATATCGAAGCCCATCAGAAATGCGTAGAGAATGATGAGGAGAACAACCAGCGCCACAAGCGACGGGATGCTCTTGCTGGGCAAGATGCGATCGTAAACCTCCAGCATGAAAAGCGAGCCGGAAAGATTAAGTATGTTCATCAATGCGCTGGCGAGGCCGACGGCAAAAAAGGCGCGCTTATTTTTTGTTAAAAAAGAATTAAATATAAACATATAAACACCTAAAACTGTACGAAAGTCGCACAATAAACAAGATTAGGCAATGCTATTTGAGAATGAACTGGAAAGATGGTCACAACGTCTTGTGAGTTGCATCTTTCCGGCAATAAATCCGGCTAATAATTCAGGCGAGCCTTTTCGGACTTGTCCCCGGTATCTTGAAGCTCCGCCTCTGTTGAAATTGCCTGAGGCGGAAGGCTCCACCGGGCATGGTGTTCAATATGAACGCCACCGCTCGGCTGTCGGGAAGTTTTGCAGGCACATAGCGGGTCCTTGCGGCTCAGGCCCGTTCAGCGAGGGCAAAATTCACGGTATCGGCAAATTCCCGCAGGAAACGTTCGCGTGAGAAGCGGGCGGCGTTGTCGATACAGGCGTTCTTGTCGAAGCGCTCGGAATTGTCGACGAATTCCTGCACGGCGGCGCAGATCGCTTCGGCTGTCTGTTCGCCGAAATAGAGACCCGTCGGCTGATTGGAGGCACCGAGTGGAATGACGGTCTCAAGCACCCCGCCTTTGCCATAGGCTATGACCGGTGTTCCGAGCGCCTGCGATTCGACCGGCACGATGCCGAAATCATCCTCCGCCGCGAAAACGAAAGCCCGGGCTTCCGCCATGTATTTATGAAGTTCCTCATTGCCGACGAAGCCGAGAATTTCGACGTTGGGCGTGGCGATTTCGCGAATACGCTTCATGTCCGGCCCGTCACCGATGACGACCAGCCGTTTGTCCGGCATTTTCGCAAAGGCTTCGACGATCAGATGCACCTTCTTGTAGGGCACCAGCCGCGATGCTGTGACAAAATAATCGCCTTTCCAGTCGGAGGGGGAGAGGTGGGATGTGTCCACCGGCGGATAGATCACGGTGGAATCGCGCCCGTAACATTTGCGCACACGGTTGCGGATGAATTTGGAATTGACCGTCATGAGGTCGACGCCATTGGCGGTGCGAATGTCCCACATGCGGATGTAGTGGAGAATGGCGCGGGCGATCCACGAGGCGAAACCGCGCGTGAGCCTTGTTTCTTTCAGGTACTGGTGCTGAAGATCCCAGGCGTAACGGATGGGGCTGTGGATATAGGAGACGTGGAACTGGCCCGGCCCGGTTATGACGCCTTTGGCGACGGCATAGCTTGAGGAGATCACCAGATCATAGCCGCTGAGATCGAACTGCTCGATGGCGAGCGGCATGAGCGGCAGATAGGACCGATATTTTTTTCGGGCGAAGGGTAGTTTCTGGATGAAGGAGGTGTTGACGGCGCGGCCTCCGAGAAATCCCCGGTCGCGCTCGCTCATGAAATCCACCAGGCAATAAAGATCCGCCTGCGGATAAATCTCGAGAAGGTTGTGAAGCACCTTTTCAGCCCCACCCCTGTCGGTGAGCCAGTCATGGACGATTGCCGTCTTCATAAT